>CAMZLY010000124.1 GCA_947311825.1 uncultured bacterium | reverse complement strand
TTAAAACAATAGAATAAAGAGGTGCTTGCAAAACTACTGTGCGAGGCAATTTTTTGTATTTTAGGCGAGCAGATTCTGTCTTTTGAGAAATTGGAGCATACCCGTAGGGGCTGTAAAATTGCGAAAAAGCGGAATATGCCGCATAAAATCAAAAAGTGCCCGCAGATAGTTTTGCAAGTGCCTCAATATATAAGTAATATTTGCAGATTGGGAGGCTGATTATGGCGGCATGGCAATGTGATCTTTGTTCTCACATTTATGATGAAGTTACGGAATCTGTTAAGTGGGAGGACCTTCCTGATGATTGGGTTTGTCCGGTATGTGGATCACCTAAATCAGATTTTTCTGTTATTCGGGCTAGTGATTCAGGTGTTGATATTCCGGCGTTTGTTACTGAAGATTCAGTTTTTTCTAAATATCAGTGTGAGTTATGTTCTTATATTTATGATGAAGTTACGGAATCTGTTAAGTGGGATGATCTTCCTGATGATTGGGTTTGTCCGGTATGCGGGTCAGGAAAAGGTAGTTTTGTGGAGATGGCAGTGATTTCTTCTTCGCCTGTTGTGTCTGATAATTCCGGTGATGTCGATAGTGAGTATTTGTCTGAGTGGCGTAGGAACTCAGATGATATTGAATTGCAGATGGCTGATATACATCAGTTGGCAATTAGTGGGCATTCAATTATTGAACCAATGCGAGCCAGGATACCTACAATTTCGTGGGATGAAATACTGATTAAAGGAGCACAACTTGCAAAGTTGCCGTTGAACAAAACACAACCAGTTAATACGCATACAGTTATTGGACCGAATGCGAAAGTTCCTCTTCTTTTGGATGGACCGGTTATTATTACACACATGTCTTTTGGTGCACTTTCACCGGAGGCAAAACTTGCGTTGGCTAAAGGTAGTGCTGATGTTAAGGTTGCAATGTCTTCTGGTGAAGGAGGTATTTTGCCGGAGTCTTTAGAGGCTGCATATAAATATATTTTTGAATATGTTCCCAACAAGTATAGTGTGACGGATGAGTATTTAAGCAGGGTTGATGCTATTGATATAAAGATTGGACAATCGGCAAAGCCTGGGATGGGTGGGCATCTTCCGGGGCATAAGGTTACACGTGAGATTGCTGCTATTCGTGGGGTTCGCGAGGGGTGTGATGTTATTAGTCCATCACATTTTCCAGATATCAGAAATAAAGATGATTTACGTGGGACTGTTGATATGCTGCGAGAGAAAAGTGGTGGTAAGCCGATAGGGATAAAAATGGCGGCGGGACATCTGGAGGCGGATATTGATGTTGCGTTATATGCTGGGGTTGATTTTATTACTATTGATGGTCGTGCCGGTGGGACCGGTGCTGCACCGAAAGTGGTAAAAAATGCAACGTCTGTTCCCACTATCTTTGCACTTGCAAAAGCACGGAAAGTATTGGATGCCCGTGGTGCGGATAATGTGTCGTTAATTATTACCGGCGGTTTGCGTGTTTCATCAGATTTTGCTAAAGCTTTAGCGATGGGGGCAGATGCGGTGGCTGTGGGGTCGGCGGCAATGATGGCATTAGGGTGTCAGCAGTATCGTATTTGCAATACCGGGAATTGTCCGGTAGGTATTGCCACACAAAATCCGGCATTGCGAGCTAGGTTGGATGTTGATAAGTCGGCACAGCGTGTTTCTAATTTTCTACAAAGCTGTATTAATGAATTGAAGGAGTTTTCACGGCTTACTGGAAATGATAATGTGCATAAATTGTCAGTTGCTGATTTATGTACGGTTAATTCGGAAATATCAATCCATACAGAGATTGGTCATGTATAATAAATAAAGGAGTAATAGTTATGTCAACAATGGATAATCTACAGGAAGCGTTTGCGGGGGAAAGTCAGGCAAACAGAATGTATTTGGCATTCGCCAAAAAGGCGGAAGAAGATAATTTGGCACAGGTTGCAAAGTTATTTAGAGCTGCTGCAGAAGCTGAAACAATTCATGCACATGCACACTTTCGGGTAATGGGCGGCATAAAGAGTACAATAGAGAATCTTGAGACGGCAATAGCAGGAGAAGGTGCAGAGTTTCAGGAAATGTACCCTAAGTTTTTGGCGGAAGCTCAAGCGGAAGGCATGAAGCCAGCCGAGTTTTCGTTTAAAAATGCTTTAGCTGTTGAAGAGATTCATCATGGTCTTTATTCTAAGGCATTGGAAGCGGTAAAGAGCGGCAGTGATTTGTCGGCAACATCAATTTATGTCTGCCCAGTGTGCGGTAATACTGTGGAAGGCGGAGCGCCTGATACATGTCCTATTTGCAATGTTCCGGGTAGTAAGTTTATTGAGATATCATAATATATTTAAAATGGTGGTTGCATAATTGTTGCAGATATGTCTATTATGCTCTCATATTTTAATAACTTAAGTGTCTTCAGGATTGGGTGAGTCGTCATTTTGGCAAATCCCGACCGGTGGTTATAGCCCACGAGCGTCTTTTTGTGATGCTGAAACGGTGTGATTCCGTTGCCGACAGTATAGTCTGGATGGAAGAGGGCATGTTCCGTTCGCTTGTATGCGTCTGGGGGCATTGCGTCTCTCAGACGCTTTTTTTTGGAGAAAGAGAAAATGTTTGATCCGATTGATGAGGTGATTGAAGCTTTTGCAAGGGGCGAGCTGGTTGTTGTTACTGATGATGAGAATCGTGAGAATGAGGGGGATCTTATTTGTGCGGCAGAGAAAATCTCTGCTGAGGCTATTAACTTTATGGCTACTTATGGACGCGGTCTTATTTGTGTTGCGATAACAAAAGATGTTGTGGACAAGTTTGGCCTGTCTCACATGGCTGTGCGTGGTCAGGGTGATAGTTTTGGTACTGCTTTTCTTGATTCAATTGATGCTACTAAAGGTATTTCTACCGGAATAAGTGCTGCTGATCGTGCTGCAACGATTAGAATTTTGGTTGATAAAAATAGTAGTGCTGATGATCTGGTAAGTCCTGGTCACACGTTTCCGTTACAAGCTAGAGATGGCGGTGTTATCCAACGTGCGGGACATACTGAGGCAGCGGTTGATTTGGCTTGCCTTGCAGAACTTGAGCCTGCCGGGGTTATTTGTGAAATTTTACGTGAAGATGGAAAAATGGCACGTTTGCCTGAATTGCGTGAATTTGCCAAAAAACATAATTTAAAAATTACTTCGGTTGCCGATTTGATTGCACACCGCCGTAAGACCATGCGTCTTGTTGAGTTTTTGCGCAATGTCAAAATGCCGACAGCTCATGGTCAGTTTGAGTTACATTTATATCGCTCGCTTCTAAAAGGTGAAGAGCATATGGCTCTTGTTATGGGGGATATATCAACTGCGGAATCGGTACTTGTTCGTGTACATAGCGAATGCCTTACGGGAGATGTATTTGGTTCTGCTCGTTGTGATTGCGGTAATCAGCTTAATGCGGCAATGGATATGATTGCAAAAGAGGGGTGTGGCGTTTTACTGTATATGCGACAGGAAGGGCGTGGCATTGGCTTGGCTAACAAGATTCATGCTTATAGTTTGCAGGATCAAGGGTGTGATACCGTTGAAGCCAATGTTAATCTCGGTTTTGATGCGGATTTGCGTGAATATGGTGAAGGTGCACAAATTTTGGTTGATTTAGGTCTTGAAAAGATAAGATTGATAACCAATAATCCGCGTAAAATTGTTGGTTTGGAAGGGTATGGTCTGGATGTGGTAGAGCGTGTGCCGGTGGTTATTGTGCCTACGGAACATAATAAGAAATATTTGAATACTAAAAAGGAAAAATTAGGACACCTTTTATAGTGAATAGTGAATAGTGAACAGTGAATAGTGAATAGTGAATAGTGCCTACGGCGTTTTATTATTTATAGTGAATAGGTGAGGAGAAGAGATAATGAAAGAAATATCAGCAAATTTGGATGCTAAGGGATTAAAAATATGTATAGTGGTAAGTCGTTTTAATGACTTCTTTACCAAGCAACTTAAAGAAGGAGCTATTGATTGTGTTATTCGTCATGGTGGCTCGGATGAGAATATCACGTTGGTATGGGTTCCTGGAGCAAATGAGTTGCCGATGACAATTGAACGTTTGGCAGTTAGCGGTGAATATGATGCAATAGTGGCATTAGGTGCTGTGATTCAAGGTGCTACACCGCATGCGACATTAATTAATACGCAGGTGGCACGTGGTCTTGCTGCAGTTGCTTCTAGTGCAAAGGTTCCGGTTATTAATGGAGTTGTCTGTGCAGATAACTTGGAGCAGGCAATTGAACGTTCGGGAACCAAAGCTGGTAATAAGGGCTGGACGGTAACTTTAGCGGCAATCGAGATGGCTAATTTGTATCGTGTAATTGATGCTTAGTCGGCAATAAAGAGAGTTTAAATTATGTCAACACGAAGAGATGCTAGGGAGTGGGCTGTTCAAATGCTGTTCAGGCTGGAAATGAATCCTTGTGATAATGAAAAATTGTTTGAGGAGTTTTTTGAGGAGCTTGAAGTCAGTAAAAAAGGGCGCAATTTTGCTGAAGGCTTGATTATTGGTGTTAGAGATAATCGCAAAAAAATTGATGAGCTTATTGTTAAGTATGCTAAAAATTGGGATATTGACAGAATGGCAATAACGGATCGTAATGTGATACGAATTGCATTATATGAGCTGCTTTATCGTGATGATATTCCGCCTGCTGTTACTATTAATGAGGCAGTTGATATTGCTAAGTATTTTAATAGGACGGAGTCTGGTCGTTTTGTTAATGGGATATTGGATAGCGTTAGAAAAGACTTAGAAAAGCAGTGAACAACTAGTAGTGAATAGTATGCAGGAGCAGTTTGATATAGATTTTATGCAGAAGGCAATTTCGCTGGCTAAGCGTGCTGAGGGAATGACTTGTCCTAATCCACCGGTTGGTGCTGTTGTTGTTTGTGATGGTAAAGTTATTGGCGCGGGATATCATAAAAAGGCAGGGACTCCGCATGCGGAAGTGTTAGCAATTAAATCTGCGGGAATTGATAACTGTAAGAACGCAACTATTTATGTGACACTTGAACCGTGTTCTACTTATGGGCGTACACCTCCTTGTACTGAGGCTATTATTGATGCCGGTTTTCAACGGGTTGTCGTTGGTATCTGTGACCCTAATCCGCAGCATGCTGGTTATGGAATAGATATATTGCGTAAAGCCGGAATAACTGTGGACGTAAATATCTTAAAAGATGCGGCAAAGGAGTTGTTGGCTCCGTTTGCTAAGCTTATTACAACTAACCATCCGTTAGTTAGTCTAAAGCTTGGAATGACTTTGGATGGTAGAATTGCTGATGCTAATTATAAGTCACAATGGATTACCGGTGCAAAAGCCCGGCAACGAGTCCAGAAATTAAGGAAACGGGCAGATGCTATTATGGTTGGGTGTGGTACTGTATGTGCTGATAATCCGTCACTTTTATGTAGATTGCGTAAGAGTCCGGTTGCGTTACGTGTGATTGTTGATTCAACAGGAAAGACTCCTCTAACTTCTAAAATATTAACTGATGGCTTTGCTGACAAAACAGTAATTGCGACAACCAAGCGTTGCCCGGAAAAACAAATTGATGCATATAACAAATTGGGTGCAGATGTTTGGGTGATGCCTTCTATCAAAGATAAAGTTTCCTTGAAAAGTCTTATGACAAAGTTGGGGAAGTATGGCGTTATGAATGTATTGTGCGAAGGGGGCGGCGTTCTTGCCGAGGCGTTGGCTAAAAGTAATTTAGTTGATGAATATTTGATCTTTATGGCACCAAAAATTCTGGGTGGTCAGGCTATTCCTGCGTTTGGTGGATTGGGCTGGAAACTAGGGAAAGAGCCTGGGTTGGAATTTACTGATGTGGAAAGAGTTGGTGCTGATTTATTTATAAGAGCAGTAAAAGGAAATTGATCATGTTTACTGGATTAGTTGAAAAAGTTGGTGAGTTTGTAAATGTCCGGCAACGGGGTAATGGTGCTGAGTTGACAGTTGCACATGACGGATGGAGTGAAGAGATTGTTGCGGGAGAGAGTGTTGCCGTACAGGGGGTTTGTCTTACTGTTGTCCGTTATAATGAGAAATCTTTTACTTTTGATGTGCTTAACGAAACTTTAAGTAAAACAAATCTAGGCAGAAAAAAAACGGGTGATTATCTTAATTTGGAACGGGCAATGAAGGTTGGTTCTAGGTTTGGTGGGCATATTGTTTCGGGGCATGTTGATGGAGCTGGTAAAATTGCTGATATTAGTACTGTTGGGGATGACCATCTTATCCGTATCACTTGCGGTATAGAGTTGGCGGAAGAGATTATTACTAAGGGTTCAATTGCTATAGATGGAATAAGTCTTACTGTGACGGCTGAGGGTGATGATTGGTTTGAAGTGGCAATAATTCCACATACTTGGAAAAACACAAGTTTATGCCAGCGTAAAAAGAATGATTATGTTAACTTAGAAACTGATGTGCTGGGTAAATATGTAAAGCGATATATTGGTGCATACACAAAACGGGATGATTTAACTATGGATAGATTGGTTAATGCCGGGTTTTAGAATGAATGTATAGTATCCGGCTACGACGGTGCGGTTGTGTTGCAGCAGGCGGGTATGGTCGGAATTTTAAAAAGTATAGCAAAGGGTAAAACCAAATACTAGAAGAGCTTATTTTTTGTGTTCAAGTTTGCCAAGCTTGATCATGCTTTCTAAATCATCTATATCTTCAGGATGGTATTCTTTTATGAGCAGTCGTGTTGCTTGTAGTTGTCTGTTATTTGCTAAGCCGAGCATTCTGCTGATGTCTGCAATATCTTGTAGTCGTCCTGCTTCAAGCTTCATTAAAACTAAATATGGTAAAGATATAATAGGATTACCTTCGGTATTCATAGTCACATTATTAAGAGCATTATGTACCCATTCTCGGTCAATTGCAATAACATCTAGAACTCGTCCACTGGGCAATCTCCATGTACTGCCACCGATAGTAAGGCGTCCTAGTTTGACGGCATTATTTTTGTGAAGGATATCTTCTATAGCAGTAAGGTCGTCTTGTGCTATTAAAATATCTGTATCAATAGTCATACGTTCAGGCATATAGAATGCTGTTGCAAGTCCGCCCACAATGGAGAATTGTATCTTGCCGAAATCGGGGAGTGTATTTGTTGTATTATAGGCAATAGGTGATTCCTTGAGTACTTGAAATGTACTACCAGATCCCGGTTGTGCCCGAGATAATGCCATGTTTATTATTGCTTTACGATCTGAGCTATTCATAAGGTGTAGTATATGTATATGGAACACTATGTCGAGGAATAATCGTATGTTTGGCGGAAAGGATTTATGATTGATCCTTTGTGCTTTGTTTACTACGGCGGGCTTAGCAGGACTGTTTTTTACTCTGGACTATTTTATTGCGGTGTGGATATTTCGTTACGAATATTATAGTCAAATATCAGGCAACGGACTTTGATTCAGTTTATAAACTATTAAAAATTATATTTTGTCTATTGTCATTGTAAATTAAAGATATTATTGTAACAATAATTTTATAAATGAATTTATGGTGCCTGCTGTACTGGGGCGTAATGTATAGCATCCGGCTACGACGGTGCGGTGTGCAGGATCGTAGTGCCTGCTGTACTGATTTGAAAGGTGAAAAATATGAAGGTTTTATTTATAGGTGGGACGGGGCAGATATCACTTGAATGTGTTCGAGAGGCTGTTCGACAAGGGTATGATGTATCTGTGTTTAACCGTGGATTACGGAATGATATTTTGCCTGATGATGTTAACATTATTCAGGGGGATTTTGATAACGTTGAATCGTACAGCATTCTTGGCGATTATTGTTTTGATGTAGTTTGTCAGTTTATTGCTTATGAAGCAAAAGATGTGGCAAGGGATATTGACTTATTTGAAGGTAAGGTGAAGCAGTACATTTTTATTTCATCTGCTTCAGCATATATAAAGCCACCGCAGAAGTCTATTATTACTGAAGATACTCCTCTTGAAAATAAGTATTGGGATTATAGTCAGAAAAAAGTTGATTGTGAAGCAGTGCTTACTGAGCAGGATGCATTGCCATATACAATTGTTCGGCCTAGTCATACTGTTAGAACAAGTTTACCTACAGCTCTTGCTGAAAAAGAAATTGCTGTTTATAGGATTATTAATAGTAAGCCGATAATTGTTCCGGGGGATGGTTCATCGTTATGGACGCTTACTCACGCTCTTGATTTTGCCCCTCCATTTGTTAAGCTTTTTGGTAAAAGTGAATCTATTGGTCAGGCATATAATCTTACTAGCAATAATGCTTATCGCTGGGATGAAATATATCAAGCATTGGGTCGTGTGTTGGGGGTTGATGATGTTAAGATTGTTCATGTTCCTAGTGATACCCTAGTGAGATATAATCCTGAATGGAGTGGTGGCTTGTTGGGCGATAAAGGCTGGACAAGTATTTTTGATAACTCGAAGATTAAAAGTGTTGTCGGTGATTCTGAATGTAATATTGAGTTAGATGAGTTGATGCGATTAGTTGTTGATGAAAATCGACAAAACTTATCTGCAAATATTGGTGACAATATTGAAATGAACACTCTTATGGATAAGATCATTGAGGAACAGGAAATATTGGGAAAGTAATATGAGTTTACTTCCTATATATGATGTTCGTGATGAGTTAATTGAGGTATTACGTGCAGGAGTTAATGTTATTATTGAGGCACCGACGGGATCCGGTAAATCAACGCAAGTACCGCAAATTCTGCTAGATTCAGGTGTTGCCGCTGATGGTCGTATAGTTGTTTTGCAACCGCGTCGTTTGGCTGCCCGTATGTTGGCACGGCGAGTGGCATTTGAGCGTGGAGTTAAGCTTGGCGATGAAGTTGGTTATCAGGTTAGGTTTGATAATTGTTCTAGCCGTTCTACGAGGATTAAGTTTGAAACAGATGGAATAGTATTGCGTGAGTTGCAGGGGGATAAGTTGTTGCGTGATGTCTCTGTAATTGTTTTTGATGAGTTTCATGAGCGTCATTTATATTCTGATATTATGTTAGGACTAGCTTTGGAATTGCAGGCAACGGTGCGACCTGATCTTAAACTTGTTGTCATGTCTGCAACACTTGAAACGGGGATACTTGTGGACTTTTTTGGCGAATGTCAGGTGATTAGATCTGAAGGGCGAACTTTTCCGGTTGATATATGCTATCTTAAACCAAATGCTAGGAACGATAAATTGCCGGTATGGGATTTAGCGACACGGGAATTGCCGGAGTTATTACGGATGCAGCCTAATGGTGATGTTCTGATTTTTATGCCGGGTGCGTATGAAATACGGCGGACTGTGGATCTAATCCAGTGCAAGGGGATTGCTAGTGATTGTCTCGTTATGCCACTTTATGGAAATCTTTCTCCAGCAGATCAGGATCGTGCTATTGAACCGGCATCCAAACGTAAAATAATAGTTTCTACTAATGTTGCAGAGACTTCGTTGACTATTGATGGAGTTTGTATTGTGGTTGATAGTGGCTTGGTTCGTAGAGCTTCTTATGACCATCGGAGAGGTATTAATACTTTATTAATAGAAAAAATTAGTCAGGCTTCGGCAACGCAACGTGCCGGACGTGCTGGCAGGACTGCTGCAGGAACCTGTTTAAGGCTGTGGAATGAGCGTGATCATAAAAATCGTGATTCACAGGAGTTACCTGAATTGCTCAGAATTGATTTGTCTTCAACTTTATTGCAGATGAAGCAGGTTGGAGTTAAAGATTTGATCAAGTTTCCCTGGGTTAATTCGCCGCCTGCTGATGCAGTTGAGAATGCAATAGATCTTTTGCAAAATCTTGGAGCGTTTGATATTGATGGTGAAATCACGGAAATGGGGTGTCGTATGGCTTGTTTTCCATTGCATCCTCGTATTTCTCGCATGCTGATTGCGGCTGAACATTATGGATGTGTGCCTACGATGTGTTTGATTGCTGCACTACTGCAGGAGCGCGGTATTATATTAAAGAATATTAATAAAAATATTCGTGAGCGTCAGCTTGATTTAATGGCTGGACAGGAGAATTCTGATATATTTTTGGCAGTTAAGGTTTGGGAGGAAGCAGCACAATGTAATTTTCGACGTGAAGTATGTGATGCAATAGGAGTGCATGGTGCTGCTGCAAGAGCGGCAGAGGCGTTGCAGAAACAGCTGGAAAAGGCTGCTGAATCAATGGGACTAGACTGTTTTGAAGTTTCCCCTGCATTAGAAAATATTTATAAGTGCATATTAATAGGTTTTTCTGATCACGTGGCGGTTCGTAGTGGCACTAATCGTTGTGCACTTGTTGGGGGGCGTCGCGGAACAATTTCTGCTGATACCATAATAGGGTCCGAAAATAGAATCTTTGTTGCTGCTGAAATAAATGAGATCGGCGGTAGTCAGGGGAATGTAGATGTTCGTTTATCCGGATTGACAGCAATTAAACAGGAGTGGTTAGTTGAGTTATTTCCTGAAAAGATTAACGAAAAGCGGCGAGTATATTTTGATACCTTGAGTAGAAGGATGCAAGCGGAGCAGCAATTTTGTTATGGTGATATTGTTGTTGAATCAAAGCGTACCGGAGAGGTTAGTGATGATGAAGCCGCCTCTGCAATGGTTGCTGAGGTTGTTGCTGGACGTATTGCCATTAAGCATTGGAATCTGAAAGTTGAGCAATGGATAAGTAGAGTGAATTTGGTTGCGAAGTATTGTCCTGAAATGGGAGTTCCTGCAATATTAGAGGATGATAGAAAGGATATAATAGAGCAAATTTGTTTTGGTGCACATAGTGTGAAAGCTGTTAAAAATAGTGAGGTTTGGCCGGTGCTAAAAAATTGGTTGAGCTCTGCACAGACAGAGGCTGTAAAGGCTTATGCTCCAGAACGGGTTACTTTGGAAAATGGGCGTCAGCCACGATTACATTATGACGACCCGAGTGGTCCTTATGTGGCAATGCGAATTCAGGAGTTGTATGATACGCATAAAACACCATTAATATGTAATGGTAATTTGCGAATTAAATTCAAAATTCTTGCACCAAACCAACGTCCAGCCCAGATTACTGATGATATTGAAAGTTTTTGGAAAAACGGATATGAGCGTGTTAAAAAAGATTTACGGGGACGTTATCCAAAGCATGAATGGCGATAAATCTAGATTCGGCAGTTGAGCATAGCACAGACGCAAAAATATTTTGTTCACAGGCAATTCTGTATCTATGCCAACTACCGAATCTAGGATAAAAACAGTTAGATTCTATTAGAACTGTTTGTGATTTTCGCCTTTGTACTTTGGCTCTACGGTTAACGTGAAGTATTTTTACTCTCGGACTTGCCCTGTGCCACTTATAATATATTTGTAGGTGGTTAGCTCTTCTAGTCCCATAGGACCTCTTGCGTGTAATTTGTCTGTGCTAATTCCTATTTCTGCCCCCATCCCGAATTCACTACCGTCTGTAAACCTCGTTGATGCATTTATATATACAGTAGAAGAGTCCACTTCTTGTGTGAACTGTTTTTTTGCAGCCGTTGATTCAGTAATTATTGCATCAGAATGTCTTGACCCATACTTGTTAATATGGTCAATTGCATCTTGTCCTGAATCGACAACTTTGACTGATAGTATTAGTTCAAGGTATTCTTCTGCCCAGTCGCTTTCAACGGCTTCTTTCATAGCGGGTACAATTGCCCGTGCGGCTTCATCGCCTCTTAATTCCACATTATATTTTTCCATAGCAGTGGCAAGTTGCGGCAGAAATTCATTGGCTATTTCTTTGTGTACAAGTAGGGTTTCAAGAGCATTACACACGCCTGGACGCTGACATTTTGCATTAACTGTTATATCAAGTGCCATTTGTAAATTTGCTTTTGCATCAATATATGTGTGGCATAACCCTTTATAATGTTTTATTACAGGAATTCTTGCTTGTTCGGTAACGGCACGTATAAGTGCTTCGCCACCACGAGGAATTGCCAGATCAACAAGTCCTTCCAATTGAACTAGCTCTTTAACAGCTTCTCTATCGGTAGTTTTAATAAGTTGTATTGCCTTTTCCGGTAATCCTTTTTTTAGACCACCTGCAATTAATGCTTCTGCAATTGCGGCATTAGAATGTATCGCTTCTTTTCCGCCACGGAGAATAACTGCATTGGAGGTTTTGAAACATAAGGCGGCTGTATCGGCAGTTACATTGGGGCGTGATTCATAAATGATACCAATTACACCTATAGGAACACGTTGTTTTATTATTTCTAGCCCATTTGGACGTATCCACCTGCTGATTTTGCTTCCCACGGGATCTTTTAAGTCTGCAACAGCACGCAGACCTCTAATCATGGAATCAATTCGACCATCAGTAAGAAGTAGGCGGTCCAACATTGCCGGAGCTAGTCCGTTGTTTTTTGCTTCATCCATATCCAGCTTATTAGCTGTTTTTATATTTTCCTTTTGGCTCTCTAGTCCATCTGCCATAGCTTGTAAAATACTGTTTTTTTTACGTGTACCCAGCATGATTAATTCACGTGATGCTTGTAATGCCTGAGTTCCTGTTTGAATCATCTCTTCATGTAAATCCATAATGTGTTCCTTATACACTTAGTCTTTTTGCTTAGTCCATACACTTAGTCTTTTTCACACTTAGTCTTTAATCTTGATTTTGTAAGCACCTAATAATAATTATATTAGGTTCCTGATGCAAGAATTACTGTCCCTACATCTTTCCCTGCTATTATTTTAGGCAATACTCCTGCTTTACGTCCGTCAGCAATTACGGTTAAACATCCGGCTTTTGAGACTGATTGTGCAGATTTTAGTTTTGACCTCATACCGCCTTTCGATAGAGGTGATGCAGAATCAGAAACTAACGCAAATATTTTACGGTTAATTGTTTCTATATAACGAACACGTTTTGTTTTTCCTGTTTCAGTTGCTTCTCTAACACCATCAACGGTAGATAACATTATCAATAAATCTGCTCGAATTAGTTTGGTAACAAGTGAGGCTAGGTAGTCGTTGTCGCCAAGAGTTGCTGCAGCTTTTAGTTCTTCATCGGCAACTACGTCGTTTTCGTTTATAATGGGAATAACCTGATTGCGGATAAGGTTTTCTAGCGTTCGCCTTACATTTGTAAGGCGAATTTTATGTTTGAAATCTTCGTGAGTGAGCAAGACCTGACCAACTTTGCAATTTAGAGCAGCAAAAAGGTTTTCATATCTTGAAATAAGCTGACATTGCCCCACGGATGCTGCCATTTGAAGGTCAGGCACTGTTTTCGGTCTAGTTTTCATATTTAAGGATTCCATGCCGGTACCGACAGCCCCAGAGGATACTAGTACGACCTCGTGACCGACGTTTTGGATTGCGGCAATTTCACTTGTAAGACGACGTAACGTTTTCATATTTGGCTTGCCGCTTTTTTGGCACAAAACACGGCTACCTATTTTTATAACAATACGTCTTGAATCAACTATGGCTTCACGATATTTTAATGATGTTTTCATATTTTGTTTTTATAATTTGTGTGATGATTTTTTATAAATTTAGTATTTTTAGTAGCTACCTATCTCCGAGAGGTAGCTAGCCGAGTATACTATTACCTCTCGGAGATAGATAGGTAACTACTGCCAGGGCGGGGCCTCCGGTAGTAGGGTTTCAAATTCGTCAATAATTATCTGTTCGTATCTTCCTCTATATGTACCGTTAAGAAATTTATCATAAGCTTCTTTATAAAAACGCTCCCATGACTCCTCTTCATGAGTTGGGTTGATCGCATAGAATAGTGCATTATTTGCTTGGGCGGCCATTCTATCCCCTGGTGCATCGCCTATCATCAGGATTTTATCTGAATCGAATTTCCCGTCAGTGGCTAATTTGATATGCTCAGTCTTTGTGCCGTGCTCTTGACCAGCAATAAGCTCAACATATTTAGTCATATCATTTTTATTCCATTCTCTCTCAAGGGCTTCACATGGTGTCTGTGATATAACGATAACATCAGAGTTTGCTCTGATTTTTTCCAGGCTTTCTATTACCCATTTAAATGGTGGTATCTTTTTTACTTTTGCTTCAATTGATTTATTGATAGCAAGACTCCATTCTAGAATATCCGCAAGTTCTTTATTGCCGGTTTTAGCGACTTCCTCCTCCAGTGCGGGATTGCCTAGTGCTATTCCTGAATCAATAAATTTTCGTAATTCTATAAATTCTGGCAATTTGACACCTGATTCGATAACTTCAGGGCGATTACGTATTAGATCAATGGTTTTTATAAGTCCGACAAATCTGTTACTACCACGAGTTTTGGAATATAAATTAACAAACTCCGCAGATTCTCGCACATATTTCTCTATAGGTTCAAGTTGCCAGTGCGATAAAATCAGTGGATGAAAACATTCTTTTTGTTTAATTTCCATACTGTCAAAAACACAACCATCAGAGTCTACGCCGACAAAAGTTGCGTTGGTTTGTTTCAGATTAACTAAATCATTCTTTGAGTATGTTGTTGTATGAGACATCCATTTTTCCTTCGAGTCACTGCGAACTATTAAAACAATGGGGAATATACGAATAATGCCTTCTGTTGTCCATTTAATAGTTATTATTCTAGTAGCTCTATCATTCTATTCTTTGTTGTTTCTGGTAAATTTGAGTTTTTTAAAGCGGTTATTAGTATTGCAGGATTAAGTTCATCATTTGTAAGTTGCTGTTTGAACTCTTCAGTAGCTTTTTTATCTCCGGCACGCCAAAGAGCACCAAGAGCATAGCCAGCAGCAGTTCTGGCTTTGATGAATCCTGCTGGTAATGACTCAATCCATTCATCAGAGTGTTTTAGTTTTTTATATGCTTGTTTTAGGGCAAGATTGCTAAATGCATAAGCTTGCATGTCCGGATCTTGAATGGTTGTAGCCCAGTTGAATGCTTTATCAAAGTTTTTTGTTGCTAATCCAGAGGCGATACTTTTTATAGCTACTATTTTTAGTTCGCGGTTTTCTAGTGATTCTGCCCAGTTCATTGCCGCTTCCGGGTCTTTTGGTGCCCATGATGTAATTAAATTATATACTTCAGTTGATCCTATTGTGTCATCGGCAAAAGTAAATGGTAGATTTTCTAGTATTTTTGCAACCTTTTGCGGTGCTTTGTAGCGGAGACTACCGATAATGTTTTTTACTACTGCAATATAATCTTCATCATTATCAAGTGTTTCTTCAGCCCATTCTAGTGCTTCTGTAGGATTTGAGTCAGCCCACTTTCGAATTATTGAGTTTAGAGTGCGATCTTTTGTTGTTAAAGAACCATTGTGGTTGCTTATGTAGTGATTTATCGCTTCATTTGGGGCTGTTGTTGCCCAACGTTTATATAAAGTTGATAAAACTCTTGATTGTATGTTTGGCGGCATTTTAGAGACATCATTTTCAATTGTATTTGCAAAAGTGTACTCGTTCCATTGGTTTTCTAGGAATCCACTGCTAATATTATACATAATTGAGCTTTTGATCGCAATATTACCTAGTTCTTCGGCGTAACTAATAGCGGCCAAAACATCTCGTTGTGCCCATCCGTTAAAAACTGCTGGTACAACCATATTTTGGTCTTGTTCAGAAAGTTCTGCTGCGGCTGCTAGTGCTTCATCTTGGTTTAGTTTGCCCCATCCGGTGAAAAGTGCTGTACGTGCATTCATTTTTATTCTTTTATTTTTTATATTGACCAGATATGAACTTGCTGTTTGGGGATCAACGGCTGCTGCACCACGCATAGCGATTAGTAATGCAGTTGTATAATCATTGTCATTTACGGCTTTTGTTGAAAGTGCTGCCGCAACTTTTAAGGATTTCATTGGGTCGAGTTCTGTTTGTGCCTCAAAAATACCTTTGTATATTAGCTGGCGTGTAGTTGCATTTGAGACTGTTTTTGCTAATACGAGGGCGTTGTCAAAATTTTCAAGACCAAGAATTTTGCCAAGTTCTTTAAATGCGATATTTTTATCAGAATCAGTTTCCGTAGATTCGATATTGGTAAGTAAGGCAAGTAGTTCTGAATTGGTAGTATAAATGTTTTTCTGTTTTAAATGTAATTTAGCCGGTTCTGTTTTCTTAGATATTGAAGGTGGGGAGGGAGGGAGTTTTGATGCTGAATAGCTATTCTTTTTTTGCTTAGTAACTTTTGCCTTTATTGGCTTGGTTATAGTTATGTTATCACTGTTTTTGCTCTTATCGTCTACTTTTTCTGGGGTTCGGCGGCATCCATAAGTGAAAATAAGACCAATTATAACTAAAGAATATACTGTCGCATTTAATAAATATCTACATGTAATCATTGATAAACAGTATCAAATTAATATTGGTAGTCAATGAAAATTAAATGTAGTTAATGTGTTGAACCATAATCTCACATGTGTAATGATAAGAGTGTGTTAATTTAATAGAGGTGTTTGTTTAGTGGTTTTATAAGTGTTTTAAATAAGAGGTGCTTGCAAAACTACTGTGCGAGGCAATTTTTTGTATTTTAGGCGAGCAGATTCTGCCTTTTGAGCAATTGGAGCATACCCGTAGGGTCTGTAAAATTGCGAAAAAGCGGAAT
>CAMZLY010000123.1 GCA_947311825.1 uncultured bacterium | reverse complement strand
TAACCATTAACTAGTAACCATTAACCATTAACTAGTAACCATTAACTAGTAACCATTAACCATTAACTAGTAACCATTAACTAGTAACCATTAACCATTAACCATTAACTAGTAACCATTAACCATTAACCATTAACTAGTAACCATTAACTAGTAACCATTAACCATTAACCATTAACTAGTAACCATTAACTAGTAACCATTTTTTTCATCCGTTTTTTTATAATATCTTCATACCCTTGTTCACTCGGCAAATAATATTTTGTCGTTGTCGGCACATATTCCTGTTCAACATAGTGAGAATTATAATCATGCGGATAAACATAATCCCCGACACCGGATTCATCTGCCTTAGCTTCCGCTTTAACTTTTATATTTTTCAGCCGCTCAGGAACCTTCAAAGTTCGCCCATGTTCAACATCAGCCAGAGCATTATTAATAGCCAAATATGCCGCATTACTTTTGGGTGCCGTTGCCAAATAGGTGGTAACTTGCGATAAAACTATCCTCGCCTCCGGCATACCAACAAACTCTACAGCACGTGAAGCAGAAACAGCCACTGTCAAACCACGCGGATCAGCATTACCAATATCCTCTGAAGCCAAAATAATCAATCGCCTTGCAATGAATCGTGGATCTTCACCGGCAAACAGCATTTTTGCCAGCCAATAGACAGCCGCATGCGGATCAGAACCGCGCACACTCTTGATAAATGCAGAAATTGTATCATAATGACCATCTTCATTTTTATCATATACAACTATACGTTGCTGAATAGACTGTTCGGCAACCGGCAAAGTGAAATTGATTACCCCATCACTATCAGCTGGTGTGGATAATATCGCACGCTCAAGTGCATTTAAGGCACGTCTTGCATCACCCTCACAAATATTCCCAAGATGCCGTAATGCTTCACCATCGGCCTTAACTTTGTATGCCGCCAATCCCCGTTCATCACTTAAAGCACGTTTCAATATTGTTATAATATCCGTTTCGCTCAACGAGGCCAGTTCAAACACTAACGAACGAGAGGTTAATGGCGTATTTATGAAAATCTGAGGATTATGCGTAGTCGCACCAATAAGCGTAATAACTCCACTCTCAACATGCGGCAACAACACATCTTGCTGTGATTTATTAAAACGATGGATCTCATCGATAAACAGAATCGTCTCCGTGCCATTAACCCGACGACGCATAGCCGCTTGCTCAATCAACTTTCGGAGAGCCTGAACATTAGAAGTTACACCGCTAGTACGCTCAAAATAACGATTTGTAACACCTGCAATAACTTCAGCAAGTGAAGTTTTTCCGCATCCGGGTGGACCAAATAGGATTATGCTACCAAGACAATCTGCCTCAATAGAACGACGTAAAAGCTTATCACGCCCGATGATACCATCCTGACCGACAAAGTCGTCAAGAACCACTGGCCGCATACGTGCTGCAAGTGGCTGATAACTATCAACCTTTCCAGATTCAGATTGACCAAACATATCGTCTGATAACATAAAAAAAGCCCCACCTTACCGTAAATGAAACAATCTCTGAGGCCTCCAAAAAAGAAGGTGGGCACCATATCCAAAAAATCGTGAGTCCCCCGAAGGGGCATGCACTTTTAATCGTATTCCGGTTCCCGGTAATATATTACTGGGCCAGAGTTGTTTAATCATATACACGAATAAGGCAGGGCATTTTATCTTCAAAAAAAACGATATGTCTATTATCACCGAACAATCCCCAACACCCCCTATCAAACAAGTCATATTGCATAAAAACTATGCTTTTCTTGCTTTTGCTGCACATCAAACCAAAAAAATATATACCCGAAAATCGCAACCGAGCGACCAGGTTCTTAAACAGACACAATAATTTATAGTAAAACTTCATGGATAAAATCATCCAACCTCATTCAATTAATCATATTTCAAATAAATATTCAGTTATCTAAACTGAATTTTCAACTCGTTCTCAAGTGACTTTTTAATTGATTCGTGAAACTTATTTGCTTCTTCATCAGTCAAACTACGCTCTAAAGAACGATACATCAGCGAATAAGCCAAACTGGTCTTGCCAGCCTCCTCATTTACTAAACTGAATATATCAAAGAGGTTTATGCTTGTCAACTCGATGGGTGCATTTTTAAGGATATTTTCTACAATTTTCTGATGAGTAATGTTTTTATCAACAATCATTGCCATATCACGATTTATTCCCGGATATGCCGGCAACGGTTTTAGCTTTTTCTTTGATTTAACTATACCACAAACTGCATCAATTTTAAATTCTGCCACCGCAATTGGTCCAACAATAGATTTATGTTTAATCCCACTGCTTAAAATCCCTAAAACTCCAATCTTCTCACCTTTAGACACCACATCAACCGCCCATCCTGATTCAAAAACAGAACTAGACAACGGCATATATTCTACATTTTCGATATGCTGAACCAATAAAATCTGCTCAACAGCCCCCTTCAACCACAAAAAAATCTCCTCCGGCAACACTGGTTTATTACCATCCGGACCAAAACGACCAACATTACCCATCATCCCCAACGAAATACGCTCTTCTTCTCGGATGGAATCATCAGACTCTTTAATAAACACACGGCCAATCTCAAAAACCGATGCCGATAATGTCTGATGTGCCATATTACGCCACAATGTATCGGTCAACTGCGGAATAAGAGAATTTCGCATGATCTCATACTCTTTACTCACCGGATTAGGTAGAACAACCCGTGAATCAGTATCTTTCACATCAAACATATCCAATAACCGTTGCGACACAAAACTATAATGCATGCACTCACAAAACCCCAAACCAATAACTTTACGGCGAAAATCTCTTACTGCACGGCTTCGTAAATCATCAGCCCCAGGCACAACACGAGCAATCAAATCCACATCAGGAACAGCGTCAAGCCCATGCATACGCACAATTTCTTCAATCAGATCAGCTTCAACTTTTATATCATGACGAAAAGTCGGCGACTGCACCGTACAGCTATCGTCATCATTTGCAATAACAGGTAACTTCAAACGCTTAAATATCGAAAGAATCTCGTCAATTCTAACCTTAAAGCCAAGCAAATCCCAAACCTTCTGATAGCGACATACAACCACCGGCTGCTCAACCTCAGCCGACTGACAATCAACCATACCTCCGGCAACCGATGCACCAGCATATTTAACCATAAGTTCTGCCGCCCTGCGACTAGCCCATTCTACCCGTTCAGAGTCAACACCACGTTCAAAACGATGCGACGACTCAGAAGAAAGCCCCATCCTATTAGAAGTATTATGAATCAATGCAGGCTCAAACAACGCACTTTCAAGCAATACCTGTTCAGTCTTATCAGAAATCTCACTGCCAGCCCCCCCCATAACACCGGCAAGTGCTACTGCATCCTTTGCATCAGCAATAACAAGTACATCGGAGTTCAGCTTCCGTTCCACACTATCAAGAGTCTTCATCACCTCACCATCACCAGCTCGCCGCACCTTAATCTCGCCACCGGAAACTTCTGCAAAATCAAATGCATGCAACGGCTGACCGCATTCCAGCATAACGTAATTAGTAATATCCACAACATTATTAATTGGTCGAATGCCACACATCTCAAGTCTTTTCTGCATCCACGTCGGGCTAGTCCCCAGTTTTATACCAGATAATACCCGTGCAGTATAACGATGGCAATCCTCTGCTGAATCAATTGAAACCTTAACCATATCAGCCGCATTAACAGAATCATCCACCGGCAATTCAATAGCAGGCACCTTCATTTCCGCACCAAACAATGCGGCAACCTCTCGTGCAACACCTATAATGCTAAGGCAATCAGAACGATTCCAAGTTATCTCAAGATCAATAACCTCCTCAGGCTTACCCAACACATCAACCAGTAGCGTTCCCGCCGCTATATCACGCGAAAGTAGCATAATTCCTTCATGATCATCAGAAATCCCCAGCTCATCCTCCGCACAAAGCATCCCTTCAGAAACCTCACCGCGAATTTTTGCCTTCTTAATCTTAAAATCTTCAGCAAGTTGCACACCAACACCCGCAAATGGAATCTTATCACCAACCTCAAAATTGCTCGCTCCACAAACAACAGACAACTCCTCAGAGCCATTATTCACTCTGCACAGACGCAAACGGTCAGCATTAGGATGCTTTTTGATAGATAAAACTTCGCCAACCACAACTCCATCAAAACAAGAGCCGACAGTTTCTATGCCCTCAACCTCTATTCCCGAAAAAATTAATTTATCCACCAATTCCTCAGTAGAAAAATCAACATCAATATACTCTTTAAGCCAACTAATCGGAACTTTCATTTCAAAATCTCTCTTCTTTATGAGGCTCATGCCTCCTGTGCAAAAACAGCCAATATCCTATCACCTCATCAACCAAAACTTCAAGTGCAAAACTAACTAAAGGACTGAAGGACAACAAGGATGGATTTTAACTCAGCAGGAAACCGCATCGCAATAAATCCATGTTAAATTTCTTTTCAGCAGAGCAACCCGTCGCAATGCATCCCCTTCATCCATGTTAAATTTCTTTTCAGCAAAGCAACCCGACCAAGTTTTCCAATCTGCGGTAATCTGCAAAATCTGCGGATAATCCATTTTTAGAACTGCGATAAAAACCGCATATCATTCTCATACAGTAACCGGATATCATTAACCCCATACTTGATCATCGCAATACGTTCAATCCCCATTCCAAACGCAAATCCAGAAGTAATTTCAGGGTCATACCCCACTCTTTCCAACACACGCGGATCAACCATACCGGCACCGGCAATCTCTATCCAACCGCTCTGCTTACACACTCTACACCCAGAACCGCCGCAAACATGACAAGTAAAATCGCACTCAACACTAGGTTCAGTAAAAGGAAAAAAATGCGGACGAAACCTAACCTTAACCTGATCACCCATCATTTCCTGTGCAAAATAAGCCATTGTACTCTTTAAATCAGCCAACGAAACTTTTCTATCCGACTCAATATACAGCCCTTCAATCTGATGAAAATTTGCACTATGCGTAGCGTCAGTAGTGTCACGACGATAGCAACGCCCCGGAGTAATAATCCGTACCGGTGGTTTCTGCTCTTTCATTGTTCTAATCTGAACAGGTGAAGTTTGCGTACGGAGCAACTCACCAGTGTGCAGCCAAAAAGTATCTCTCTCATCCTGAGACGGATGATGAGCAGGAGTATTTAATGCTTCAAAATTATTATATGCCGTCTCAACATCCGGACCTTCAGCCACAATAAAACCAAGCTTACCAAAGATACGAATAGCCTCCTCAATAATCATAGTTATAGGATGCATAGACCCAATCCGCTGCCAACGCCCAGGTAAGCTATAATCAAAACTAGCAGCTTGCTTAGGTTCATCCGTTGCCGACAACTCACTCTTCCGCCTAGCAACACCATCAATAACAGCATTCTTAAGCTCATTTGCAGCAATCCCCATTGCCGCACGTTCTGAAGGCTCAACATCCTTCATCCCTTTCATCAATGCCGGGAGAAGACCCTTACGGCCAAGATACTTAATTCGTATAGCCTCAACTGCATCATTATCTGTTGCCGCACTAATCGAAGCAATCGCCTCATCTTTAAGCTTATTTAATTCTACAATATCCATAATTCAGTTACCAGTTACAAGTTAGCTGTTAATCTATTCTCATCAGAATTACTCTTAATCATTCTGCCTGCCCGCCGTAGTTAACGTAGTACGAAGGCTGGGTCATAAAATCATTCTGTCATAAAATCGTTTTGTCATAAAACAATTCTGTCATAAAATCATTTTGTCATAAAATCATTTTGTCATAAAACAATTCTGTCATAAAATCGTTTTGTCATAAAACAATTCTGTCATAAAATCATTTTTTACTAAAAAAAAACGGTCACCCCAAAAAGGTGACCGTCGTATATTCATACTCGATTAAGCAAGCGCGGCCTTAGCCTGCTTAACAATCTCGGTAAAACCATCAGGATCATGAATAGCAATCTCAGAAAGCATTTTTCTATTCAACCCAATTTTAGCTGTAGTCAATCCCTGGATAAAACGACTATACGACATATCATTCAAACGACATGCTGCAGAAACACGGGTAATCCAAAGTGATCTAAAATCGCGCTTCTTAGTTTTACGATGAACCGTTGCCATAACCATGGCACGATCAACGGCCTCTGTGGCCTGACGAAATAATTTACTACGTGATCCACTAAAACCACGTGCTTGTTTTAATACGCGCTTCTTTCTACGATGTGAAGCTGCTGCATTTGTTGCTCTTGGCATTTTATAAATCCTCTCAAATCAAATTTATTTTGTTAGCATTGCTGTAATACGCTTGATCTCTGGTTTTGCCAGGATTCCAGCTTTACGCAAATTACGTTTACGTTTTCTCGATTTCGAGCTCAACAAATGACCGGATCCGGCCTTGTTATACTTTAATTTACCGCTAGCTGTAACGCGCACGCGTTTAGCCGCCGACTTATTTGTTTTCTTCTTGGGCATACTGTTAAAGTCCTATTCTACACTGAAAAAATACTATTCTAGCTAGTGAAATACACAACTCTAGCCATAAAAGTGCGTAAACATAGCTTATACACTTAATCTAGTCCAGCATTATTTTACTTTTTTATAAAAAACAGCCAAAAGCCACAAGTTATTCACTATTCACTATTAACTATTCATTATTAGTTATTCACTGTTCACTACTTTTTCGACTTAATACCAAGCATACAGATGATATTACGCCCCATCAATCTTGGCGGAGAATCTACAACTGCGATATCCTCACACTCAACAATTACTTTATTAATAACCTCAAAACCTAATTCACGATGAGCATTCTCTCGACCACGAAACATCAAAGAAACCTTAACTTTATGTCCTTTTTCAAGAAACTTTCTAATATGATTAACTTTTGTCTGAAAATCATGTTCTGCTACATTAGCATGAAACTTTATCTCTTTAACCTGACGGTTAACTTGTTGCTTTCGCGTCTGCTTGCGTTTTATACTTTCCTGATACCTATATTGACCAAAATCCATGATACGGCATACTGGTGGCTCTGCATTTGGTGATATTTCCACCAAATCCTGTCCTGCTGCTGAGGCCAAACGCATTGCATCTGAGGTTTTCATCACGCCAAGCATTTCGCCGTTAGAACCAACACAACGCACCTGCGGTACTCGTATTTTCAGGTTCACTCTAACAAAAGACCGACTAGATGTTTTTCTATCTCTCATATTTTACTTAACTTCCGGATTGAATTACCAAATTCAACTTCACCAAATTAATCATAAACTAGTAACCAGTAACCAATAACCAATAACCAGTAACCAGTAACCAGTAACCAATAACCAGTAACCAATAACCAGTAACCAGTAACCAATAACCAGTAACCAATAACCAGTAACCAGTAACCAATAACCAGTAACAATTAACTATTTATCCGGTTCGTTCTCCTTCCTTATTCGTTCTACAAATTCCGTAATACTAACCGCACCAACATCACCTGCCAGTCGCTCTCGTACTGCAACTGCACCGGTTTCTTCTTCTTTTGGTCCCAAAATAAGCATATAAGGAATCATCTCACCTCTTGCACGCCTAATCTTGGCACCAACTTTTTCGGATTTCTCATCTATACTGGCCCGAATATCATTTTTAAGCAATGTTTTTAAAACTTCTTTGCTATATTCAATCTGATTCTCCGTCAATGGCAAAACCCGTACCTGCTCCGGTGCCAGCCAAACAGGGAATGCACCAGCGTAATGCTCAATAAGAATCCCAAAAAATCTTTCCAAACTACCAAGCAATGCACGATGCACCATATATGGCTGATGTTCTTTGCCATCTTCACCAATATAAGAAAGATTAAAACGCTCAGGCAAATTAAAATCAAACTGTATCGTACTCAACTGCCACTGCCGCCCTAAAGCATCTTTAATCTTCACATCAATCTTAGGTCCATAAAATGCCCCGCCACCAGGATCAACTTCATAGCTAACCCCAGATGCATCCAAAGCATTCTTAATTGATGCAGTCGCCTGCTCCCAGCGGGCATCATCACCAACAGCCTTATCCGGTTTCGTTGCCAAGTATGCAGTAATGTCATCAAAGCCAAATGTCTTCAAAATCTTGATCGCAAATTTCAAGGTAAGTTCAACTTCTTCCTCAATCTGAGACGGTGTACAAAAAATATGCGCATCATCTTGAGTAAACCCACGAACCCTTAACAACCCATGCAACACGCCGCTCTTTTCATAACGATAAACTGTGCCAAGCTCAGCCCAGCGTAACGGTAACTCACGATAAGAACGTTTATGCGACTTATAAACCTCAATATGAAAAGGACAGTTCATCGGCCGTACATAAAACGGACTCTTATCCACATCCATTGGCGAATACATATTCTCACTATAACATTCCAAATGCCCAGAAGTTTCCCACAAATTCCCTTTGCCAATATGTGGAGTATAAAGTAACTCATAACCGGCTCGAAAATGCTCACGTCGCCAGTAATCCTCTATAATCGAACGAATTCTTGCCCCCTTAGGATGCCAATGAATCAACCCCGGGCCAACATCATCCTGCACACTAAACAGATCAAGCTCTTTACCGATTTTACGATGATCACGCTTTTTTGCCTCAGAAATCTGAGCAAGATGAATTCTTAAAGCTTTCTTATCAGTGGCAACAATACCATAAAGACGTTGCAACATAGGATTAGTTTCCTGCCCACGAAAATAAGATCCGGCAACGGTTGTCACCTTAAATGCACGAATTTCTCCCGTATGCTCAATATGCGGACCACGGCAAAGATCAACAAACTCGCCACACTTGTAAAGAGTGATTTTATCACCTTCAGGAATATCATTCAGACGTTCAACCTTAAAAGACTGATTACTGTCAGTAAAAAGTTTCAAAGCCTCTTCACGGGAAACCTCTACACATTCAAACGGCAGTTTCTCAGCAGTAATCTTAGCCATTTCAGCTTCAATAGCCTCAAAATCCTCCGGCGTAAAACGGTGCGGAACATCAAAGTCATAATAAAAACCATCATCAGTCGCAGGACCGATATCAATTTTAACATCGTCATAAAGCCGGCAAACAGCCGCCGCCATAACATGCGCCGTACTATGACGCAAGCGTTCTAAATCCAACTGAACCCCCTATTGAGCTACAAATTATAAATCGCATCAAAAACAGATGCCTACCTCTCCATAAAAACAAATCAAACGAAATCATATGTATAATGTGACAAAATGTCAATAACCTATTAAAAAACACTCATACATATTTTATGAGGCAATGTGAATCAAACACAAGACACCACCCCAGGGAGCTCGCTGTGCCACCCGCACTAAGCACGCAAGCCCCAACGTACTCGGTCGCCCCCCCATTCCGAATCAGTCCATATCGTCCGTGTCAGTCCATGTTCATCCATGTCCACCATCTGCACTAAGCACGCAATCCACCACCGTGCTAAGTCGAGGCAGCACTCGCCCCTCCCGACAAATCAAAACCCTTTGGTAATTCAGCCTTGAGGTGTCTCCATATAAATACTAACATACAGCCAATTATTAAAAGGGAAAACAAAATGAAAAATATGTCGCTACAAATATTATTTATCATCGCTACAACCATATTGCAATCTCATGCATCAGTAGAAGAACTATCCGCCGAACTAAACGGTACGGGCAAGATAACAGGAAAAATTAATCTTCCGCGAAAAATTGTAATTGAATCAATTAAATCAGGACAATATGACAAAGGAGCAAAAATTCTATCTGACTATACTGTGAAAACATTTAAAATGCCGTCACGAGTGCTTTTAAGCCAGAAAATAAAAATACTCGCCGTCTTTGCCGATGGTGCAACTTGCATAAAACAACTTGCTCCCAAAAATAGCTCACGACCGATAACAATAAGAGATGATGTGCTTAAATGGTTATTCAATTCTAACCAACGTATGCGGCTCCTCGCCGAAACATTATCAAATGATGACAATATGCAGGAAGTCATTCATATTATTGAAACTCTTTATGATACCGATCCTTCAGGGCGAGATGCTTTCTTTAATCTAATAATGGCAATAGCCGTTGTGTGGGACCAACCACGTCCACGCATACACCATCAAATTGGCCCTTACATGCTTCAATACCAGCCGGAACTACACAAAAGATATAAATTCTTTAAAAATCTATATATGTCCAATATAGGAAAATCACTTTATCGAGAACTAGACATACAAAGCCTATGTTTTGTGGTCGATACACCTGTACCAATAAGTGAACTTGAATGGGCACGCGACAATGTAAAAGGAAGCAGAAGCAACTGGAACAAAAAATACTCACAAATAGTATATGACCATAAACGGCTTGATAGAGGTATATATATCTGGCCGCACGGCAAATATAGTTTGGCTAATATAGAAAAACTTGGTGGTATTTGTGTTGATCAAGCATACTATGCAGCAATCACAGCACGTGCACACGGCATCCCCGCCCTTTACTTCTCCGGGCCTGGCCGACGTGGAGGTCATGCATGGTTCTCATATAAAAAGGGAAAGAACAACTGGGCTCTTGATTGCGGCAGATATCTCTACGACAAATATGCCACCGGTAACTCCATCAATCCGCAGACCAACAGAAAAATGACCGACCATGACGTTGACTATACATGTGATCACTCGCTACGCTCGAACGTCTATCAGACAGCAAATTGCTATGCAAGAATAGCAAACATCCTAATGGACCATGGTGAATATGCCGCAGCACGAAGCTGCACAAAAGAAGCCCGCAGACTATCAAAAAAGTATGAGCTACCATGGGATATAGAAATAGAAACATGGCTGCGAGAGGGTAATAAAAACAAAGCAATAATCACTTTAGAAGCAAAGGCAAAAGCCTTTTCAAAATACCCCGACATATCCACAGCAGCCAGAAAAAAAGAAGCCAAACTGCTAACAGAGCTTGGGAGAACTATAGAATCCGAAAAAGTACTACGCCGCCAAGCCAAACGAGTTATGCAAGATCGTGATGATCTCGGCCGTGAAATTGTTGCAAACAGCATAAAAAACGCCATAGAAACCGGCGATGTGCGCAAAGCACGAAAAGATATGGAAAATTTACTTACCGAGCAAAAAGAAGAAGGTTCCAAAATATTCCCATTAATACAAGTCTACCTCAACCTGACAAAAAAAACCGGGCAGCCCCATGAAGCAGCCAAATTTATGCGAAGATATACCAGAGAGCTCATCCGCACCTATGGAGAGACAGCAAACAACAAACAGATCATTTACGCCATTCTCCTTCAAGCATACGAAAACGATAACGATGAAAGAGGAGCCACCAAAGTCAAAAAAGACATTGCACGCATAAAGTAATTCTACTACCATTTTTTGATAACAATTAAATCAAAAAAAAGCATTCTATGACAACCAAAAGAAAACTAAAACGCAAAACCGCAGCAAAAAAAGTACTATAGAGTTGGTTATAAAAAAAACTTAAAATAGCACCACAAACATTTGACTAGTCAATTCAACTATGAGACTATTTGACTAGTTTATAGGAAAAAGTGATGCAACGATGGAATACTAAAGAAATAAGTAGAACATTAACAAACGAGATTATTGCTGGCAAATACCCGGAAGGCTCGCTCCTGCCAACTCGCACAACGCTTGCCAAACGCTTCAGCGTCGCACGGGCAACAATTGATAGTGCCGTCAGCAATCTCGTTGCCGCCGGTATGATTCAAAGCCGCCGTGGTGCAGGAAGCATAATAATTAACACAATCCATCAGTATCGATTTGCATTTATAGGTAACAGCCCGATATCGCATACACAAATAAATCGTAACGATATAACGTTTTTCCCAATGGCAACAAAAAGCCTTTCAACAAAGGCCGCAAGAGAGCAGTTAAGACAATTTGACGGAATAATATGGAACATGCCACAAAAAAATGAACTACAATGGGCTACGACTATACAAAATCCTCCGCCTCAAATTGTAATTAACAGGACTCCGCCTAGCCTAAATTACGTATCAACAGATCATACAAATGCAATATTCCAAATCACAAGCGAGCGCCTTACGCTACACCCCAACTGGACTCCTGTTTTTCTTAACCTACAACGGCAAGGACTTGCTGATGTTTTAACCATGCGTCAGAACGGTTTTATAAAAGCATGTAGAAAACAT
>CAMZLY010000122.1 GCA_947311825.1 uncultured bacterium | reverse complement strand
TTGGCTCCAGTTTTTTTATGCTCTCGCGTTATGAAGAAGCGATAACCCTTGAGCGTGATAACCATGATCGTTTTCCTGCAACTGCCTCTATAGCCTACGAGGCTAAATTCCTAGATCGACCTATTGTTGATGAATATACTGAGGTTCTTTGGCAGTGCATACACTCTATTTGGCCTGAGTTAAAGAGGAGAAAGAGAACTCCAGAAACTATTGTTAGTTGTGATGTAGATAACCCCTACTCAAAAAGCATAAAATATTTTAGTGCGCTACCAAAAGAAGTTGCTATTGCATTAATTAAATATAAATCAATTAAATTATCCTTTATGCTAGGTGTTAATACAATACTCTCTCGTTTTTCGAATTATAAGTTTGATCCGTATGATACATTTGATTGGATTATGGAAATGAATAGGCTCGCTGGAAATAGTGTTACATTCTACTTTATGGCCGATAACACAGCTGGTATGACTGATGGCTACTACTCACTAAATGAGTCAAGAGTACAAGCATTAATGAAGCATATATACGAAAGAGGTCATTATATCGGACTTCATGGTTCTTACAATACATATAATAATGCTAAACAGCTAAACCTTGAAGCTAAAAAATTAAGAACTGTAATGGCAGAGCTGGAGATACACCAAGAGAGCATGAGTTGCCGGCAACATTACTTGCGATGGAATACACCTAAAACAGCAGTAATTTTAGATGAAGCCAATTTTAATTATGACTCTAGCCTAGGCTACGCAGATCACTCTGGGTTCCGCTGTGGAACCTGCCATGAGTTTACAATGTATGATTTAATTAATAGAAATAGTTTAAATATAAAACAGCAACCTCTTATAGTGATGGAGTCCTCCATAATCTCAAAAAGATATATGAACCTAGGGTATACACGAGATTCACTCTTTATGTTCAAACAATATAAGGAGATATGCTATAAGTATGGTGGTAATTTTACTTTGCTTTGGCATAATAGCCATTTAAATACAAGGGATGATAAGTTTTTCTATTCAATACTAATTAAAAAATAAAATGAAAAAGCTAACGAAACATCAACTATTTCTTGTTTTTCTTGTTTTCTTTCTTCTCGTTATAATATCTTTATTCGATTTTAATAAAGAAAATAAAAGAGCATGGGGTTTAGGAGAACCTATTGTTAGTTATTGGGCTGGGCCTACCCGCCTCACTGAAAATGATGTATCACAAATGAAGAACGGTGGCTTTAATCTTATATGGATTAGCCGAAAAGGAAAAAAATCAAATGAAACACTGGGAGAATATTATTCACATCAATTGGATCTTGTAAAAAAATACGATCTTCGTGCTATAGTTTCGCTTGGGAGATTAGTTAGTAGAAAGAAAGATGCATCTATAGTTCTAGATAATAAAGTTAAAAGAGATGAACTAACTAATATAATTCGTACTATTAGGAATCATAAATCTTTATATGCATACCATCTAATAGATGAGCCTAATGCTCATATTTTCACTAATTTAAAGTTAGTAAAAGATTTTATTTTAAATATAGATCCTTCACATTTAATCTATGTTAACTTATACCCGAACTATGCAAAATCTAAACAGTTAGGTGTTGTTGGTAATACTGCCGAAGAAAGATACAATAATTATAGTAGCCAGTTTGTAAGAGTTTTTAACCCTCAACTATTAAGTTTTGATTATTATGCTTTTGGAATGAAAAGGAAAAAAAACACATACTTTAAAAATTTGTCAGCAATGCGGGAACTAGCCAAACAAAATAAGATTCCTTTCATGGTGATTTTGCAAGCAAGCAGTTGGACAGTTAATAAACACATACCCACAGGGGAAGAGCTTAGCTGGCAAATGTTTACTAGTTTGGCATATGGGGCACAGGGTATATCATGGTATGTATATGGCTATGCGGGTCATGATGGTGGTATGGTTTACCCTAGAGTGGTTATGCCTAAAAGAGGTGGGGCTAGGCAAGTACTTGGTGGTAAACCCACTTCTCTTTATTATTACGCTAGAGAAGTGAATGTTAAATTTAAACTATTAGCATCTGAACTTAGTAAATTTGAATCAATGGGAGTGTATTTCTCTGAAAAAATACCTACTAAAAATTTCAAGTTTAAGCACATATCCTCAAGTCTTAACAATAACAAATATTTGATCGGTTTATTCGGTAATGGAATTGAAGTTTCTCATGCTTTAGTCGTTAATTTAAATACGCGTACATACTATGGCAGGGGATTTCAAGCTGAAGTGAGATCTAATTATACTGATGGATTAAATGTGATGTCAAAAAACTGCTTGGCTACTTATAGCGTGGAAGATAAGAAATGGATAGATGCAAATAAAAGTGAATTATTTTTACAAGTTAATCCTTCTGATGGAGTGCTAATAAGGCTCTCTAAAAAATGTAATTACTGAGTTTAATATAAATGAATATTATTTTGCTTGCGAATAATAATTGTGATCATCCAATATTGAGGTCGCAATTACTAGATATATATGAACAAATATCAATTGTTAAAAATATAAAAATATTCTGTGATAACAATAAAAGTCACGAGGTCTTAACATACCCAATAGAAAATATATCTAAATCTAAATATCACATTCTGAAGTACTTGCATTACACGTTGGATGTAAGAAGAGCCATTATTTTTCACTCAAGTGACAATACTTGCTTCCATATTAGAGGTTTTGTTAGTGGTATTGTGTTTTTTGTTGCGTCTAGATTGTTTATTAAAAGAACAGATGTAAAATATATTTATGACCCTAGGGGGGCTTTTTTAGAAGAAAAGACAGAGGTTAATTCAAGCGTGAAATACTTTTCTTTTTTTCTTAAATACATAGAAAAAAATATTATAAAAAATTCGGAAAAAACAATAGTTACGTCAAAAAAATTTATGCGGTTGTTTTCTTCGGTATATGGTTATAAAGAAAAATATATTGTTAACTATAACAGCTCTTCATTGAATACACTTGAACGTAATTTTTCCTTGGGTTCACTTCAAGTAATAAATATAATTTATATGGGTACCCTTAATTACTGGCATAATTTGAATGAAATTGTAAATATTCTTAAGAGGCTAAGGTTAGTTATGCCTAATAAGAAACTTAATTTATATTTTTTAACCCAAAATAGGCACCATAATCATGTGAGAAAGGCAATATCAAATCTTGGGTATGATAATATTGTATTAGATTATATTTCTTATAGAGAGATTCCCTCTATAATCAAGAATATGCATATTGGTATTTCCATTGTGCGCCCAACAAAATCTTCAAAAATAGCATCTCCAATTAAGATATCAGACTATATTAAATCTGGTCTTGTTTTGATAGCTAACAAAGGGATAGGTGACTTTGATGATTACTTTATAAATAGTAAGTCTGCATTGCTTTATGACTACGGTAACCCCTCTTTTTCATATTCTGACCTCATTCAGGTTAAACCAAATTTAAACAAAAAAATAATTAATAAATTATCTGTGTCGAAGAACATATCTAACCTTACAAGTATAATAAAAAGTATATAATGCATCTTTTTTCAAACAACTATTTTACACCTCTCTTTCTAGTGTTTTTTTCTTATTACTTGATATGTTACAGTAAGAATAATGTTAAGGCTTACTCTATTTTATCTGTTGTATTCTTAATTGCTGTCGTTTGGTTGAGAATAGTTATCCCTCCTGAAATGAGTAAGGATTATATTGCATATGTACAAACGCATGGTTTTGAAGATGCCTTCTCGTTTATTTATTTATTATCTGAGCCATACCGGTTGGTATTATATGAAATTTTAAGTATTTTCTCCGATGATCAAGTGCAAATTACAAACTACTATTACTATTTTAATCTTCTAGTAAATAGTTTTTTCTTTTTATGGCTGGCCAAAATAAAAGACATTTCCTTGTGGAAGAAAATACTTTTATTTTCTCTTTATTATATTGTTTTTTCTTTTGTTTGGCTTAGAGCTAGTATCAGTTACATTCTAATATTTTATTTTATTTACTATGGATACAGAAATAAGCTAAAGTTAATTGGTTTTATGACGCCTTTTGTTCATATATCCTCTATTTCTGTTCTTTATTTGTGGTCAGTACGATTTGTCTCAAAAGCATACTTGAAGATAGGAATGATACTTATTCTTTTGCTGATAACTTATTATTTCTTATCTAGTAATCAATCAACTTACATTCTCTACAAGATTGATTCTTATATTAATTCAGCAGGTGAAAAGGATAATTATAAGCATCAATTGTATTTTATTGGCATATTAATTTTTGTGTTTAATTTTTTATATTATAATAGAAAATATATTTTCGATACTCTTGTGATGTCGCTTTCTTTTTTCTATGTAATTATACATGTTGTGAATGTTGTAGCAGCACAGAGAATTTCCCATTATTTGATATTAGTATTGTTATCTCTTCCTGTAGATAAGAAAAAAAAGTCACTCAATATTTTTATTTCCAGGGTTTCTTTCATTTTTATTATTATATTTTTTTATAAATTCTTTTTGGTGATTAATTTTGAAAATTAAAGTAGCTATTATAATGCCAACATTTAATGGTGAAAAGTATATAAAAAATCAACTGGATTCCTTATGTAATCAAATTGATGTGGAAATAGATTTGTTTGTTTTTGATGACAATAGTACAGATAGAACTTTATTATATGTCGAAGAGTACAGAAACAAATTAAATATATTTGTAAAGAAAAATCATAAAAATTCAGGAGGGACAGGAAAGAATATACTTATTAATTTACGTGACTTTAAAGAAGAACGCATATTAGAGTATAAGTATTTTTCATTATGCGACCAAGATGATGTTTGGGAAAATGATAAGATAAAAAGAGCTATTTCCTTTCTTTCCTCGAGTAATGCATCTCTGTATTTTTCTAATTTATCTTTATGGAAAGAAGATGTTGGTGTTACAGGTCTAATTAAAAAAGATTTTCCGATGAAGAAATTTGATTACTTGTTTGAAGGGGGAAGTGCTGGTTGCACTTACGTCATGGCATCTAAATATTTATTAAAAATAAATCGATTACTACAAAACTATCCTATTGAAAGTAAATCAAGAGTTTCTCATGATTGGTTGTTATATTTCTTAGCGAGATATGAAGGTGAGCGTGTTGTTCTAGATAATGAATCAAGAATTAAGTATAGGATTCATGATAACAATCAATATGGCAAACTCTCTTTTAGAAAACGTTTTAGTCTAATCAATAATGGGTTTTATATAACACAAATAAAGAATAACCTCCCATTTATTGATAAAGAATCAGAAGAGTATAAAATATATCGTCTTTACATGAAGTCATTCATCTCTAGAGTTTATGTGCTTCTTAAGTATAACTTTAGTCTGTTTAGAAAAAAATCAAAATTCATCTACTTCCTATTTATCTCACTCGTACTATACAAAGCTACTAAAATATCAATAACTGATTTCCCATCGGCACTTAGAATATATAATGATAAACGCAAATAAATATAAATATTATTTCATATTAGGAGCTGGTCGCTCTGGTACAAAGTTTCTTAGAGATATACTAGGCTCAAGTTCTAATATAGCTATCATTCCTTATGATGTTGGTTATGTTTGGCGGTTTGGAAATGAGAATTATCCTCATGATGAATTTACGCCAGATATGCTGACAGTCTCCATTAAAGAATTTATTAGAAACACATTACCCAAGCTCATAGAAAAAAGTGCTAATAAGTCCAGCCCATCTATCCTTATTGAGAAGTCAGTACCCAATACACTACGCCCTGCTTATATACAGTCTATCTACCCAAATGCTAGGTTTGTTCATTTAATACGTGATGGTCGTGCTGTTACTGAATCTGCTATGCGTCTTTGGCAAGCTCCTCCTGAACGAGGATATTTGCTGAAAAAACTAAAATATTTTCCTTGGGAAAATTACCAATATGCTTTTAAGTATATTGGTAATATATTAAAGGGAAAACTAAGCTCAAATCGTGGGCAACAAACTTGGGGGCCGCTATATAAAGGTATTCAAGAGGATGTGAAGTCACTCCCGTTGGAAATAGTCTGTGCAAGACAGTGGCAAAAATGTGTAGAAAACTCTAAAACGCAGTTAGCTGATATTAACTCTAAAAATATTATAGAAGTTCATTATGAAGACTTAATGAAAGATAGTACTTCGCTTCACTCAATTTGTAATTTTTTAGGTATTGACGATAGCAAGACTGTTATTGATCTTTATGATGCTAAAGTTGTTCGTAGCAACACGCAAAAATGGAAAAAATCTTTAACTTCACAGCAACTAGATTTGATTAATCAGGAGATTGGAGAGCTAAATAATAGTCTTGGGTATGAGTAGATGCAACGTACATTATATGCTTTAACCTTGACTAAGTGTCGAGTCCCGCATGATCATGTAGCTGGCTCCTTATCAGGTGGAGAGATTAACTCCATCACCATGCCTGAGGGGTATTTTAAAGCCTTTAGCGAAACCCAAACCAAAGAAGGGTTGCGAACACTGCCCAAGCTAAATGCCGATTTAATCACGCGCAAACAATCTGCTGAAATCTATACTGGCTTCTTAATTAAACACGGTAAAAACCACGTTGCCAAACATTGGTTTGATAATCATGCTTTTTTAAAATACCCGCTACTGGTGAATAACCGTGATGAGTTTATGCAACTGGCTGAACAACACCGCATCGCTTTAGGTGAATGGTTTACCTCCCCGCTTCATCCTGTTGAAGGCGATTTATCCGCTTGGCAGTTTGATGCTGAGCAATATCCTGTCGCGACTTACCTTGCCTCGCATGTGGTTAATTTGCCAACGACACCGAAGGATATAAATAGGGTCTTGCAGTTTTTAGAGCGGTATCAGGAGTTTGTTGTGGGTAGATTAAAGTGATCGTAGGTAGCGTGCTAATTCTCTTTCATCCATTAATTTTTGAGCAACTTTTATAATAATATTACCTATTTCTGTTGTGTCATAGCTTAATGCAATACCGTTAATTCGCAAACATACATCCATTGATCGAAATGCTGTTCTTTTATTCGCATCGTTAAAGACATGCCCAACAGCGATTACTACGGCATAGTTTGCGGCAAGGTCAAATTCATCTTTTATTATTCCATACTTGATTCGATTTTCTATTTGTCCGATAACTGAGTATAGGGATCTATCACCAGCTAAATCTTGTAACTCATGCTTATTGATAACGTCTTCATGGATAAGTAAAACATCTTCTGCTTCAAGTAATTTCATGCTTATTTGTCTTTTAAATAGTCAAGCACGGGTTGAACCTGATTTCTTGAGCTATTTAAAACATCCTGTAGTTGTTTTTTATCAACAGCTTCAAATTCAATCTGTGCAACAGCAGCCAGTGGTACAAAATAGCCAACGACTTTATTGCGGTTTAGAACAGCAACAGGTGAATCTCCAGCATGTGCAAGCACTTTGGCGGGGTCTCGTAGCTCTGTTAAAGAAACTGTTTTACTCGATAATAGGTATTCCATTTGCAGACCTTTATTTTAATATTTATTTAAGTGTATATTTAGATATACATGATTGCAATTTTATTTGCTCTAAAGCCTTATTTTTTGGTTAATAATCGTGATGAATTTATGTATCTAGCCGAACAACATCGCATTGCTTTAGGTGAATGGTCTACCTCCCCGCTTCATTCTGTAGAAGGTGATTTATCCGCTTGGCAGTTTGATGCAGAGCAATATCCTGTCGCCACTTATCTTGCCTCGCATGTGGTGAATTTACCCACGACACCGAAGGATATAAATAGGGTCTTGCAGTTTTTAGAGCGGTATGAGGGGTTTGTTGTTAATAGTTAGACTCCAAAATTTTACTAAATATCCTTTTTAGCAACCAACAACATATCATTCACTAATTTCTGATTAATACGATAACCATGACTAATCGCACTTACTAAAAATTCTTCAGCTTGAGGGATATTTAAGAAGCCTTTTACAATGTTTAGATAAATAATACCCAGTAAACCAATAATTTCTATACCTTGGTTCATGGCTATTTTTCGTCCTTTTTTCTCATCAATAATCAATTTAAGCTTGAGCTCCAAAGCTAAGGCGATTGCTTCACTTTCTCCTTGGTCTAGTAGCATGTTTAAGGTATCAAGTAGTTCACTATCCTTAGGCTGTTTTACTTCGATAAAGTTTGTTTGCTTGATGGGTCTTTTGAAAGTGATTTCTCGATAGACCGCTTTGGGAATAATGATTTTAGGAAATAGGTTTGAGAGTAAGTCTATTCTGTCAAGGTCAAGCAATATAATCAGCGTAGTACTATCGCTTACGATCATAAAAAACTATCCATATACTTCATATCATCTGCAAAGTCATAATCAATACTATCTGCTCCCATTAGTGCGAGCATTTTTAGTGCTTTTTTTGTATGTATGTCTAATGCTTTACTTAATTGTCCTAAACTTAGATAGCCTTTTTGGTATGCATCTATCATTAGCGCTGTTTTTAAACCTTTATCAATGATTTTTTCGTTAAAAGAGACAGCTAAGCCAATAGGTTTACTACGCTTAGTAATCATTGCGTAGTTATTTGATTCGAGCGAGCGAGTTAATACTGCGGGGTTGATTTGTAGGTCTTTGATACCGATAGTTTGCATTATTTTCTCCTTGGTACTTACGTTAGATAGTATTTAAAGATATTAATCCATGTGTATGTAGTTATCAAGTTTCGCAAAATCGCAATACCATAACTTCTTTCTGGAATATGTCCATGATCACACGGGACCCGACACTTAGGTAAGATGAAAGGCTATCAACTTAAAACGGGACGGTATTTTGATTGAATTGTAGGTTGGGTTACGTTACCTCGCCATGCTCGGCAAGCTAACTCAACCTACAATGAGCTTGTCCCGCCTTAAGTTGGTAGCCAGATGAAACATAGCAAGATTATTTTTGATATTGCTTAAATACATTTTCTAACTAATAATCTCTTAACAATAATTTATGTAAGGATACTATTTTGTCATCATTCCTCCCCTTTGCTCTTCCCTTGTTAGGTGAAGATGAAATTACCGAAGTCACAGACACTCTTCGTTCTGGCTGGTTAACAACAGGCCCTAAAACAGCACAGTTTGA
>CAMZLY010000121.1 GCA_947311825.1 uncultured bacterium | reverse complement strand
CCTGGCGGTTCTATAATTATCGGTATTGTAAACAAAGAAAGCAAACTTGGTAAGGAATATGAGGCGCGGAAAGAAACCAGTAAGTTTTACAAAAACGCCACATTCTTTTCTGTTAAAGATATTATAAAACTACTAACAGCAAGCGGATTCTCTGACCTGCAGTTTTATCAGACACTAATCTCCCACCCCAACGAACTAACAGAGACAGAACCGGCGATCCCCGGCCACGAAAAAGGGGCTTTTGTTGTAATTTCCGGGAAAAAGCCCAGCGATAAACTGAGTAACACGCTACAAATAACAGATGATATCACCGGAAGAACCCTGAAAGAACGAGCCAAACTAGTACTAATGACATTAGGGAGAACACCATCTGAAATAAAGAAAGCATACCGCACACTTGCACAAGAATGTCATCCAGATACAAATACAGGTGATACAGAAGCCTTTCAACTTATAAACGAAGCTTATACACTACTCACCAACGGTAATATTCCCAAGAAACCATTACTCGCAAATGATAAACTTATCCTTCGGGCAACTAAACTAAATAATATCGCCCCGCTTTTTGATAAACAAAGGGTTTGGGAGGATGCAGAAAGAGAACGCAGAGAACAGTTTTACGGCTACGGTGTAATTTAGAAAAACTACTCTTTACATACTTCACCACAAAGTTCATTATATAGATAAATCTGAACTTATTATTGGAGATTTTAACATGACAAAAATATGTGCATGGTGTAATAAAAAGATGCCGTTTACAGGTGAAGATAAAAGTGCTAAAATAACTCATGGTATATGTGCCGACTGTGCTGAACGCGTTTTTAAGAGCTCTCACCCACACACTATCCGTGAATTTATAGATAAAATAGATGCACCAATTATTGTGATTCAAAATGATACAACGATCGCTGCAGCCAATAAAAAGGCAAATAATATGCTAAAAGCTGAACCTGGTAACAAAACAGGAAATGCCCTGGAATGTTCCTGTGCAGACCTCCCAGGCGGATGCGGAAAAACTATTCATTGCAAAGCCTGCACCATAAGAAGCACTATTCTCAAAACAAGAAAAACAGGTAAAAGTTATAGCAATATAAAATCATATCAGAATATCCACACCCCAGAAGGCACAAAGCAGAAAACAATCACCATAGCTACCGAAAAAGTGTGGGATACTATTCTGGTTAGAGTTGATGAGCTTAATGAAGAAACAGTAGATAAGCCAACTGAAGTTAAGAATGCACCATGGTCAACAGAAGACTCTTAGAAACAAGTCAACGTGCCGGCACCAAGTCCAAAGATTAGAACAACACCCACAAGTAAAAGCACAGAAAATATAATATGCAAAACAGCAATTCCCAGCCCCCTCAAAAAACTAGTACCAAGAATTCCAGCAAAAGCAGTTGCAGATAACAAAAATGCAACAATATTTCCATATATAGGAACAGCCGTACCTAAAGCTTGCATAAAAGATGCCCCAAATAAGCCAAGCAAACACCATCCCACCCCATTACGTTCTGCATTCATCGCCTTAGCTGCCAAGTGCAATGGAAAAATCAGTATAAATATAGATACTGTTAGCACCGCCATCAAAACCAAGACTGCCGCTAAAAAATTCATAATCCCATTCCTTTTTATATTTATATTGCGTCACCACTGGGCTTGCCCCAGCGGGACGATGATTGCTAAATCTATAATTTATTGAGCCACTACCATTATCCCAGCAAAAACTTAAGTAAAATGCCCGCTACTGGAAGCATAATTTTATCCAGCACACCAAGGTAAAGTAATCCAAAAATCATAATAAAACCAAAACGTTCCAACTTAAGATATTTTGCCGCTAAATCATCTGGCAACAGTCCGACCAAAACCCTCGATCCATCCAATGGCGGTATCGGAATCATATTAAACACTGCTAATATCACATTGATCACACAAAACTGTACTAGAAAAAACTCAATAATCCCGCCTATCGGCAAAATTTTAAGAATAGTTGATGCCATAAGTGCCAAGATCAAATTAGATACTGGCCCCGCAGCACCAACATACATAATGCCACGCTTGGGATCCTTAAAATATGCAGGATTAAATGGAACCGGTTTTGCCCAACCCAATAATACTGGACTGTGTGTAAGCACAAGCATAATCGGCAGAATGACGGAACCAAAGGGATCAATATGAACCAACGGATTAAAACTTAAACGCCCGGCGTTTTTTGCCGTAGGATCACCAAGTAAATGAGCCGCAAAACCATGAGCCATTTCATGAATAATAATTGCCAACGCCAAAGCTATTAACCTAATTACTATTTCCATAACAACCTCTCCTATTAGATTTTTTCCACTCTAACTTTTCGCATAACAATAGCTTTAATAATAACAATAACCAACACCAAAGCACCACATATTAAATACGGCAACCGGACATTTACCACATTTGCAAGAACACCTGCAATAACCGGACTGAACATCCCAGTAACCCCGACAATAGTTTCATTCACCGATAAATATTTTGCACTTTTCTCCGGATGCACTAAAGAATGAAAAACCAAATAAAAAGAAAATGTGCCGGTATAGATTCCAAAGACCAATGAACCAATATAAAATGTTATTGGCACTGAACCGAAACTAAAAAGCAACATTCCAGTCACACCACAAATGCCTATTGCCGCAACCGGTATAGCTCTATACATCCAATAGCGACTGTTTATTAAGAACAACCCGGTAAACGCCTGCGAAAAAGAAGCAAGTGCCAAAATCCCACCCTGATGAACTTTTGGTATATCCAACAATGATGCCTGATACGGAAACAATGTCCTCATAACAGCTATTGCAATAAAACAACCAATTGCAGCCAACCACCCCATTTTAGCCAAATCAGGCATAGTTGAATAATCAGTGATTATTTTAAGCACCACCGGCTTTTTATTATCCATATTTTTAATATACTTTTTAATCGGCCAAATACCAATCGCTATAATAAGACCAAAAATAACATTGAGCATATAACAGTATTTCCAGCCTAACTCCGGTGCAAGTTTACCCCAGATAAAACCCACAATAAACGGCCCTGATGCCATCCCCATACTCCAGGCAAATGTATATAAAGCCGTAGCACGTGCTACACCATCGCCACGCCCCTTTTCCATGTCTTTCATAAAAACCATAAATGGGATAAAAAAGAATGCAGTAGCTATACCCATAATACCAATCCAAAAATACTGAAGATTTAGGGTCGGAAATATTATTAGCCCCACCGCACTAAAAACGGCCAATAACGCTGCAGAACAAATCATAACTGCTGCATTATGCGGCGTAACAACTCTGCCTGAAATTTGAGCAAAGAGAGAATATACCACAGCCCATACTGCACCCGTGGACGCCACCGTCAAAGCCGATGCACCACTCTCAGAAAAGCGAACAGCTACAACAAACATTACTGCTGATAACATAATGTCCATCATCGCTGGAAATAAATATACAATAAAACGTTTCATAAAATAGGTTATTCAGCATTCAACATTCAGAGCTCAGCGTTTGTCGTTCAGAGTTCATCATTCAGCGTCATTCATCGTTCATCATTCAGCGTTCAAAGAATGGCGCACCCGGCAGGGTTCGAACCTGCAACCCTCTGATTCGAAGTCAGATGCGCTGTCCAGTTGCGCCACGGGTGCCAAAAAGAAAAGCATACTATACGTAGATAAAAATAAATGCAAGCGATGAATGGTAAATGACAACAATTAGGGCGATTATTTAATACGTTTTAGATGATAAAACTGTAACTTCTCAAAACTCACTGGGGCAGGAAGATTTCCCGCCCTACTTTTATTCATTTCACGTATAGGTTGGGAAATCTTCCCGACCATAAAATATTTTTTGAGTTACATAAAACGGTTGTAACGTTGGCTCTACCTGTCACGCCGTAAAGGCGAAGCCCGAAGGCGGATGAGCCAATTTTTTTAGTTTTGCAAAAGGCTCATATTATTATCCTAAATTCAGCAGTTGACATAGATACAGAAGTGCAAGGCTTTTGTTCACAGGCACTTACGCCGGGGCGAAGTCGCACCCGTAGGGTGCGTCGAGTTCCCTGCGTAAGTGCCTGTGGGCAAAATGTTTGTGCGTCTGTGCAATGCTCAACTGCCGAATCTAGGATTATGCTTTATCGCCCAAAGCCTCTTCAGGGATTGGCAACGGGGCATCAACAGAAGGCATCTCTGGATATTCCGGCAATAATAAGCCTGGAAGAAGATCATCAATCCGCACCACGCTATCATTAGCCATTGAATGATTAGCGGCAATACCAGTCATAATTGACCATGCACCCGCACGCTGATCAGAAGCTCTCATATATTTATCTTCCGGCATACTCGCAGGATCAAAAATATATTTTAACATTACCGGATCAGCACCGCCATGCCCCCCCTTAGCTTCCCATACATCGACCTCATAGGCTGGCTTCCAGTGAGGATAAACACGTGTCCAGGTTCCTTCTTTCTTTAATGCACCCGGAGTAGTTCCGTCACCATTAATATATACAGTCTCTTCGCACCGATGCTCAATCCGACCTTTTGTTCCATTAAAGGAAATAATGTACCCTTCCCATGGCATAAAATTATTGAGTGAATATGATAATGTAATATTGTTTCTATATTTCACGATTACGTTCATTGTATCTTCAATATCAATATCAGCACTGAACACACAGCGATCACGGTAATATCCATCATATTTTTCATGCTTCAAAAACAGATCGCTCAAACTCTCATTCTCTGCCATATCAAGAAAGAATGGACACTTCTTAGATTCAGGACATTCAAGACAACGCTCACCACGCTCTGTTAATCCATAACGATCACCAGTGGCTGGAGTATAAAACTCACGCTTTCCGTTGGCATAAACAGTTTCAGGAACAGAAGAAAGCCACCAATTCACTAAATCAAAGTGGTGGGTAGATTTATGAACGAGGAGCCCCCCGGAATTGACTTTATTGCGATGCCAGCGTCGAAAATAATCCGCACCATGTTTTGTATCAAGCATCCAGTGGAAATCCACTGATAACACATTACCAATCAATCCCGACATCAGCATATCCTTGATCTGTGTACGCGGTGGAGAATAACGATAATTAAATGTAACAGTAACTTTTTTGCCGGTACGTTTCTGCGTTTCAAGAATATTAGCACATTTCTCCTCATTCATTGTCATTGGTTTCTCGGTTATAACATCACACCCAAGCTCCATCGCCCGACAGATATACTCATCGTGAAAACAATCCCGTGTTGTAACAATCACACAATCTGGCTTAGTCTCAGCAATCATCTTATCAAACTCTTCTGCAGGATACCCCGACAGTTCAGTTCCATTTTCCTTTGCTATATCAATAGAACGTTGTAGACGACCTGCATTATTGTCGCAATACCCAACCATTATACTAGTTTCCTGAAAATCCTTCATAATTGCATTCTGAAACATTTCCGCCCTACCCCCAACTCCAACCTGTGCATAACGCATTACGTCTTTCATAATATTCTGCTACTCCTTATCTTATTTTGTTGTTTCTCTCGAAATAAATTTTGTATTTACCGACAATACTTTCTTTGGCTTATAACCTTTAATTTGATGCTCCAAAAGTTTAACTGTTTTTTTTGCCAAATCATCAACCGACTGCGTAATTGTTGAAATACTTTGGCAGGCATACTGCGTAAAATCATCATTATCAAACCCAATAACACCATAATCATCCGGAACATTACATCCTGCGGCATAAAGCCCCTTCAAAACCCCTGCCGCTACACGATCATTATAGCATATTAACAGATTATCCTTTTTACTGATAATTGATTCCGACGCCAAAAGTCCGCTATTAAAATCACCTCCACCGCAATATATAATATTATAATCTACTACCCCGGCAGCCTGCACGCATTTTTCAAAAGCAAGTTTTCTTCTGTCATTTACATTCGAAGTGGCCGCAATAAAAGATATATAACGATATTTCTCATGTTGAGCTATGATAGCCTCACAAATACCAGAATCACGATCAACAGAAACCGCATGCACTGTTTTTATATATGAATCGGAAATGACATAAGGCTTTGTTATTTTTTTTATTACCTTCACTCGTTGATCAGTTGAGGCAAGAAGAAAAATAATTCCATCGCAGAAATGAGAGTACTCCTGCACGAGCTTTTCCTCAATATCAGGGTTCCCAGAAGCAATCCCCAGCATTACCCCATATCCTTTCTCCCTTAATTCACACTGCACAGCCGAAAGCTTTTTAACATGAACCTCTAGATCAAGATTATCAGCTATTATTCCTATAATTCCTGTGTTTTTATTTCGTAACCCTCTAGCAAGAAGATTAGGGACGTAACCAATATCGGCTATCACCTTATTTACCATCTTTACTTTATCAGGCTTAACACAAGCATCTTCATTCAACACTCGCCTTACGGTCCTGATAGATACTCCAGCCTCACTTGCTATTTCCTTCAATGTCGCCATTATAAAACCATAACTCTAAATAAAAATATACATAGCCATTGCCAACGATGGCGATAATATGGAATATTATTTTAAACAGTACAAGTTATTTTATTTTTTTCTATAGAACCCGCACGCTTATCAGAGGCTCATACAAATTCACGTCTCAATAAAAAGGCGAAACGTTCTTAATTTGCACCGATGCAGTATAACCAGCTATTCTCCCAAGCTCTTCCGCTGACGGTGTAAGAAAGAGCACGACCTATTCCCGATTTCAGATGTTGCAGATCATACCGAAAGCTTAGCAATCAGGCAGATAAATAGTTTTGCAAGTGCCTCTAACACCAATTCTTAATAACGCAGTATAAATTTAATCGTTAAATAGAAGCAAATGCTTGACTAGAGTTATTTTTCTTCCTAATATTTAAAAACTGGTATTTATATTTTTTTATTTATTTAAATAGTAAAAGGTTGTTTTATTGCCTTGACACATTACCGACGGCAAGAAAAAAAACAAAACAAGGTGTGCTTATAACTTGAGCACCTGAAAGGCGTTTATTATGAATTGTGCAGTAATTGTAGCAGCAGGAAAAAGTGAAAGAATGGGCCCCAATACAGATAAGGCTTTTTTAAGTTTAGGACAAAAACCGGTTTTAGCCTATTCCCTACAGGCATTTGAGGACTGCGACGATATAGATGCCATTGTTCTGGTGGTACGAAAAGATCGAGTCGAAGGTGCGGGTAAAATGGCACAAATCTTCGGATGCTCCAAAGTTATTGCCGTAGTTGCTGGCGGTGCAAAACGCCAAGCATCAGTTTTAAACGGAATCAACGCTCTAAGCGAAGATACACGCATAGTCATCGTACATGATGGTGCACGCCCATGCGTAACACAACACATGATTTCAGAAACCATAAAAATTGCAAAGCGCTATGGTTCTGCAGTTGCCGCCACCCGTATTACCGACACCGTAAAGTTCGTTGAACGTGGATTAAAAATCAACAAAACTATGGATCGGTCAAAATTGTGGACCGTGCAGACCCCACAAACCTTTAAAATAGATTTATTACGTCAAGCGTTTGATCATATTCAGAAAAATGACATTACAGTTACCGACGAAGCATCAGCCGTTGAATTGATCTCTGACGAAGTACGGTTAGTTGAAACTACCGAACCCAACATAAAAATCACAACAGCAGACGACCTGCCTATTGCAGCCGCCATGCTAAAGCTGGACTCATCAATTAATTTCTAATGAAAAATAAGCGATACGCAATATTAGGGGATATACATAGCAATTGGGAAGCCTTAACAGCGGTTCTCAATGATGCTAAAGAACAAGGCGTGACAGATTTCGTCTGCATTGGCGACATTGTCGGCTACAATGCCGACCCCGTGCTATGCTTGGATAAAATCCGCGAACTTAATACTATCTGCGTACGCGGAAATCATGATCACTACTGCTCTTACGATGAACGTTTAGATGATTTCCACCCACTTGCAGCCAACGTAATCGACTGGACAAGAAAACAACTATCAGATGAACAAATAAAATATTTACATGATCTTAAGATGTCAAGAATGGTAGCAGGCTTTACCTTAGTACACAGCACACTGGATCTTCCAGAAAAATGGGGATATGTTTTTGACAGCCTAGAAGCTGATGCACATTTCAACTACCAAATGGTTTCCACATGTTTTTATGGACATACACATGTCCCTATTGTTTTTGAGAAAGACAGCAAAACTGTTAGAAAAACATATTCGACATTTAAAATAGAACTTGGAAAAAAATATTTTATTAATGTCGGTAGCGTCGGTCAGCCACGTGATGGTGATCCGCGTTCAGCCTATGTAATATACGATTTGAATGAAAAGCAGGTAGAACTAAGACGTATCCCTTACGATATCGAAACTACCAAAAATAAAATAATAGAAAACGGCCTGCCTGACCGCCTTGCAAAAAGACTTGATGAGGGAAAATAAAATATTTTTTAATATTGATTTATCTAACATAAAAAGATAAATTACGAATGTTTTTTTTAGCAAGGTTCTAAGTAACCTTAACCAATAAACAATAAATAGGAGAATAATAATGGCTTATGTAATTTCTAGTGATTGTACAAAATGCGGTTCTTGCGAACCAGTTTGTCCTGCAGAAGCAATATCTGAAGGCGATGCTCAATATGTAATTGATGCTGACACATGTGTTGATTGCGGTCTTTGTGCAGACGAATGCCCCGTCAGTGCAATTTCCCCGGCATAGTACAAGAAATAAATATTAAAAAGAAGTAACTAAGCCCGGCATCGCTTGTTATTAAGCGTAGTCGGGCAGTTTTATATATCACTGCACCCAGGACCACAACCTATGGCATCCAAACTACTCAAAAAACTATTTGGTTCAAAAGGCGACCGAGATCTAAAAAAAATAAAACCTATTGTCGCACGCATAAATGAATTAGATGAAGAATACAAAACATTATCGGATACAGAGCTACAAGCCAAAACTGATGAATTTAAAACACGCCTGAAAAATGGAGAAACAACCGACGACATAATGCCAGAAGCCTTTGCCGTTGTTAAAAACGCATGTCGACGCCTGATAGGAACAACTTTTGACGTTTGTGGACATGAAATGACATGGGATATGGTTCCTTTTGATGTCCAGATAATAGGCTCCATCGTTTTACACCAAGGAAAAATCGCAGAAATGGCAACAGGTGAAGGAAAAACACTCGTAGCTGTAATGCCACTATACCTAAACGCACTAGAAGAAAAAGGTACTCACCTCGTAACAGTAAATGACTATCTTGCCCGCCGCGACTCACAATGGATGGGGCTAGTATTCGAATATCTGGGACTAACCTACGGCTGCATACAAAATCAGATGCACCACGATGAACGTAAAATTGAATATGCAAAAGACATAACCTACGGAACCAACAGTGAATTTGGGTTTGATTATCTCCGCGATAACGGCATGGCATTTGATGCCGATTCACAGGTACAACGCGGTTATAACTATGCAATTATCGATGAAATTGACAGCATCCTAATTGATGAAGCAAGAACACCCCTCATCATATCCGGACCGGCACCAACCTCATCTCACCAATACTTTGCTCTAAAACCAAAAGTTGAATCCCTTTATCGCAAACAACAGGCTTACTGTAACCGCATAATAAAAGAAGCAAAAGACCTTCTAGATAAAGGCGATATTGAAGAAGCACAACTACGATTATACCAAGTCTCACAAGGCATGCCAAAACACAAACAGTTAATGCACATGCTAGAAGATCCCGAAATACGTAAACTAAATGAAAAAATCAGCAATGCTATGCTAACCGATATGCGCAAAGAACAAGCTCGTGCCTTACGAGAAGAACTATTCTTTACCATTGATGAACGGAATCATGATGCCGGACTTACAGAAAAAGGGTGCAGCGAACTTAATCCCGATGACCCCGACAGCTATGTTTTACCAGATTTAGTGACCGCTATTGCCGAAATGGATGCCGACGAATCACTTTCAGACGAAGAAAAAGCAAAACGCCAACTCGCTATCCAAGATAATTTTACCATAAAAAGCGAGCGCATTCATAATGTAGATCAACTAATTCGTGCTTATTGCTTATACGAAAAAGATGTGGAATATGTCGTTCAGAATAACCAGGTTATTATTGTTGATGAAAATACAGGACGGCTAATGACCGGACGCCGTTGGAGTGACGGATTACATCAAGCAGTTGAAGCAATAGAAAATGTCAAAATCGAACGTGAAACTCAAACACTTGCAACCATCACAATCCAAAATTACTTCCGTACCTATAAAAAATTATCTGGTATGACAGGAACAGCGGAAACCGAAGCCAATGAATTCCATGATATATATGGACTAGAAGTAATTGTAATCCCAACCAACCGCCCTACCCGCCGTGTCGACTTTAATGATGTCATCTATAAAACACATCGCGAAAAATACAAAGCGATTATTGATGAGATTGTCAAACGCCACAAAGCAAAGCAACCAGTCCTAGTTGGGACAGTAAGCGTAGAGTCCTCAGAACTTATCAGTCGTATGCTTAAGCGAACCGGAATTGTACACAGTGTTTTAAATGCCAAAAACCACGAACGTGAAGCCGATATTGTTACACGTGCCGGACAACCCGGTGCAGTAACTATTGCGACCAACATGGCTGGTCGCGGTACCGACATCAAACTTGGCACCGGCGTTGTTGGTATTGCTGAAGATATTATTAAATCACAAACTAAGTTAAGCGATAAAATTAACGGCGAATCCCTTCATGATATCATTGTCAAAAACCATCGTGGTCTACATGTAATTGGTTCTGCACGTCATGAATCCCGGCGAACCGACCGACAGTTACGCGGACGTTGTGCACGCCAAGGCGACCCTGGGTCATCAAGATTTTACATATCACTAGAAGATGATCTTATGCGCCTTTTTGGTTCTGACCGTATTGCCGCCATTATGAGTCGACTAGGACTGGAAGAAGGCCAAGAACTTGAACATAAATGGCTCAACCGTTCAATTGAAACCGCACAACGCCGTGTTGAACAGCAAAATTACTCCATGCGTAAGCGTACTCTTGAGTATGATGATGTTATGAACAAACAACGCGAAGTTGTTTACGGCTTCCGTGGTGATACAATTCGTGGTGATAATGTTCGCGAAGAAATATATGATGTTATAAACGACTTAATCTATTCCCAAGTAGAAGCATTATATGGTTCCGGCGAAGAAGCCATCAAAGAACTTATCGAATGGGCACAAATAACTTTTCCTATCATTATTTCGCAAGCCGATATCAATGAAAAAATCAACGATGTTGAAACAGTTACCGATATAATATTCAAAAAAGTGAAACGCGCTTATGAGCTTAAAATAAGCTTAGAAAATCCTGAAAATGTAAAAATGCTAGAGCGCCAAATCGTACTACACACCATCGATACACATTGGCAAGAATATCTACGTGCTATGGACGCTTTACGACAAGGCGTAGGACTACGTGCCTACGGACAACGCGACCCTCTAGTGGAATACAAAAAAGAAGCATATATTATGTTTGCCGACTTAATGGATAATATAAAATCAGACATCGCCAATGCGGTATTCCGTTCCAGTACAACTATTGAAACTTTTGAATCCTTCATTTCAGCCCTTCCACAAACAACGATACATGATGAAGTGCCTGCCCTTGGTAGTGGTCAAACACCAATGATGCAGCAACAGCAACCTGCCGGAAACGCCCTGCCGGATCTGCCAATGCCATCAACATCTGTTACCCGTGACATGCCAAAAGTTGGGCGTAACGACCCCTGCCCCTGTGGTAGCGGAAAGAAATATAAAAAATGCTGCGGAAAATAAACAAACTATCACCGCCAATACTACTTCGTTTATTGGCAACCCTCTGCTCTGCTTTTCTTCTGATTTCTGCATATCCACCTTTTGGATATTCAGAATCAGCTTGGGCAGCACTCATCCCATTATTATTTGTTGCCCGTTACAGCAATCCAAAACAATCTTTTAACTACAGCTTTATTGCCGGGATGCTCTTCTGGTTAATATCCGTATCTTGGCTATTATCACTGGGAAATACAGGCGGTCCACTACCGCTAGTTGCTCTAGGATGGATTCTTTTATCCTTATACTGCGGTATGTATATCGGTCTTTTCACTATGGTTGTTTCCTGGATATGGGTAAAAGTAAGAACGCTACCCACATATGCACAAGGCGTAATCATGCCCATAATTATCCCTATAATATGGGTGGGCTTTGAATATGCAAGATCTACACTTTTCTCCGGTTTTGCCTGGAATCAACTAGGAATCAGTCAGTATAACAATCTACTGGTAATTCAAATCGCACAATGGGGCGGAGTATACGCTGTTTCAGCCCTTGTTGTTATTGTAAATGTTTCTTTCACATTCTTACTAATGCGTTTTGTCAATCTGCTTCTAAAAAAGAAACAGGCACGTATTAGTATAGAAGTATTTTTAGGACTTATGGCTTGGCTGGCCTGCCTGAGTATCGGCATTCGAGCAATACAAACTACCGACATATCAAAGCGTAACCAAAAACACGTAACAATCACCGCCATCCAACCAAATATTCAACAAATCAAAAAATGGCCAAAAGATTATGCCCTCAGTATTTACAATCAAATAAAATCACAAACAACGCTGGCATCCATGCAAAACCCGGACCTCATTGTATGGCCAGAAACTACCCTACCCGGAACAATAGGAATCACACATTATACAGAAATTTTTATCTCAAAATTAGCCCGACTAGGCTCCCCTATTCTTGCTGGAATTATGGAAGAAAGAGAAAAAAATGACGAAACCATCCTATACAACAGTTCATTTCTATTCGGAACTGATGGCACCATTATTAACTCTTACCGCAAACGCCACCTCGTCCCATTTGGCGAATATCTACCATTAGAAAACCAGATAAAATTCCTTAAACGCCTTGCCCCACTCGGGTTTTCATGCATGCCCGGCAAAGAATCTACAGTTTTTAAGTTAAAAGGAAAAGAAACAGATATATCCTTCTCTTCTTTAATATGCTTTGAAGACACCATCGCACCACTGGCTCGGCAATCAGTTCGTAACGGAGCACGTCTACTTATAAATCAAACCAATGACGCCTGGTTTGATGGCACCGCCGGTGCAATACAACACATGACACACTGCATATTCAGATGTGTAGAAAACCGAATTCCAGCGGTACGCTGTGCAAATACCGGCATAACAGTCTTTATTGATAACACAGGACGTACTGATATTCTAAAAAACGATAAAAACTATTCATACTTATATAAAAATAGCCGCATCAATATCCCACCGGCAGATATGCCAGCAACATTTTACACCCGCTTCGGCGACTACACCCTTGCTATCCCCTGTGGGATTATCACAATCATCTTACTGGCACTGACTTTACGCCGCAAAGAAAATACCGCCACCCCCCAAAAAAGGCAAAGATAATTAAGCATAAAATATACATGATATACGAAAAAACAAGACCAAGCCGACGGCAATATGCTGCCGCTGCCGGAAGGTGTCCATAGTTGAGAATCTCTGCCCTTCTAATGACTCGCATCCTACCGGAATAGTTTCAATTTTCATAAGCATCCTTTTTCATAAGTGCTAAATTTATATGCGTGATGCGATCAATGATCTCGCAAACTCTTTTATAATCGGATCGTCCCGCCTTAGCTGCGATTACTTGTGCGTTAGGTATATATTTTTGCCGCTGTTGATTGTTTTCATTAATAACCAGATAATGACGCGGTCCGTGCTTGTGCCCCTTATGGCATTTGCAGTTAGCTCGTGAACAGACGGAAAACCGTTCCACCCACGACCCATGTAGCATACATGACAGCGTGCCAAGTTCGGAAAGCAAGTCAGTACGTTCCTTTAAAAGTTTTTCTATAGTTTTATTTGACATGGCCCAACAATAGCGCATACAGCATGCACTATTCAAGAAGAAAAATAAAAAAAGTTCAACATAAAATTACCTCAGATTTATATAGAATTAAATCACATGTATTAAGTAAAAAGGGGTGACGAATGTGTACTGAACGGCAGTGTAAGTTTGAAATGAACGCCCACTGAAAAAAGTGACAGATACCGATGCGGTATCTGTCAGCATATTTTTTGTTAGCCTAAACGTTCTTTTAGAGCTTGTAGCTGCTTTGTTATACGTGCAGGAAGTTTGTTGCCAAACTTGCTGAGGTATTTCTCGGCATCTGCAAGTGTTCCTTTGAATAACTCTCCGTCAACTTTCATTAATTCAGCCCAGTCTTCATCTGAGATATCAAGGCCTTCTAATGTTAGGTCACCATCTATTGGCATTAGACCAATAGGTGTTTCACGTGCACCTACTTTTCCCTCAACACGATCGCACATCCATTTTAGGACGCGTGAGTTTTCGCCAAATCCAGGCCATAACCATTTGCCGTCATCTGTTTTGCGGAACCAGTTTACGTAGAAACAACGCGGTGCATTATCACCAAGTTTGTCGCCCATATCGAACCAGTGCTGCATATAGTCACCTGCGTGGTATCCGATGAAAGGAGTCATTGCAAATGGATCAAAGCGTAGAGATACATTGCCAAGGTCAAGTGCCGCCGCAGTAGGTTCTGATGATGCAGTTGCACCCATGTATACGCCATGATCAAAATCAAAAGCTTCGTGCACAAGTGGCAGTGTGCTTGTCCGCTTGCCACCAAATACAAAGATGTCAATTGGAACACCGTTCGGGTTTTCCCAGTCAGGACAGATTACCGGACATTGCGATGCACGTGCAGTGAAGCGACTGTTTGGATGTGCACCTTTGATTTCATTGCCGTCAGCGTCTTTCATGCCTGGCTTCCAAGGATTGTTTTTCCAATCAGTTCCGCCCGTACATTCAACGCCCATATCTTCCCACCATACATCGCCATCATCAGTAACAACAACATTTGTAAAGATGGCGTTTTCTTTAACAGAAGCAAGCGCCATTGGATTTGATTCTTCAGCAGTTCCTGGAGCAACTCCAAAGAATCCCGCTTCAGGATTAATGGCGTATAGACGTCCATCTTCCCCCTGTTTCATCCAGGCAATATCATCACCAATAGTTTCTACTTTCCAGCCTGGTACAGTTGACTGAAGCATGGCGAGGTTAGTTTTTCCGCAAGCAGAAGGGAATGCTGCCGATATATGGAACTGTTTACCTTCAGGGCTGGTGAAACGCAAGATAAGCATGTGTTCAGCCATCCATCCTTCACGTTTTGCCATAGCAGATGCAATACGAAGTGCAAGGCACTTTTTGCCGAGAAGAGCGTTTCCACCGTAACCTGAGCCATAAGACCAAATTAGGTTTTCTTCAGGGAAATGAGCAATATATTTCTTTTCAATTGGAGCACAAGGCCAGCGGCTATCTTTTTGTCCCGGTTCTAGTGGTGAGCCAATAGAATGTAAGCATGGAATAAATTCGCCATCATCACCGAGTACTTCGAGAACCTTGGGACTCATGCGAGTCATGATGTGCATATTTACTACAACATAAGGACTATCGGTAATTTCTACACCGATTTTAGCAATATCAGATCCAATTGGCCCCATAGAGAAAGGCATAACATACATTGTACGTCCTTTCATGCAACCGGTATAAAGCTCCGTCATTGTTTTTTTAAGTTCAACGGGATCAATCCAGTTGTTGGTTGGGCCGGCATCTTCTTCCTTTAAAGATGCGATATATGTGCGTTTTTCTACACGAGCGACATCTGATGGATCGGAGTTGAACGCAAAGCTATTTGGCCGTTTCTCTTCATTTAACTTGATAGCCATGCCACTTTCGACCATTTCTGCCATAAGGCGGTCATACTCTTCTTTTGATCCGTCACACCAAACAACTTGATCCGGCGTACACATTGCTTCTATTTCGGCTACCCATGCGAGTAGTTTCTTGTTATTCGTCATGCTATGTTTCCTTATTTTTGAGTTACTTTATCTAAAAATTGGTAAACTCGGTTATTTATGAAGCTGAGACTAATACTCTTTTTCTCTATTATTTACAAGTGAATTCCTAGTTTTTATTTATATTATTTCATGTTGTACAATTTAAATGCTTCTTTTATGGAAGTTTTCCATCTATACGTCTAGGAATAGTCGAATAAGACTATAACTTCCTATGGAAAATAATATTGCCGCTGTTGCAAATAGCCTTGGGCGTTTCTGTGTCAATAAGTGATATGCGGCAAAACATGCTGGGACACTGGTTACCCACAACCAGCACCTGGAAGTTTCCAGTCTTAAGCAGGTGGGGCCGAATAAAACCGGTAATGCATAGACCGTAAGGATGATTGTAAGAAATATGAGTTGTGGGTTCCATTTTTTTTCTTTTTTTCGTGCATATATTGATGAAAAGAAAGCGGAACAGCTTACTGCACCCATAAATAGCCAGATTTCTACTTGTCCACCAGCCCATGAAATAACTTTTTGATAGATAGTGTCATATTGATACCATTTTTTTACGTAACAACTAGAGACTTCGTAGAATGCGAAATAGTCCATTTTGTAATGCAGTAGGATTGCTCCTGCAACGACGGTCATAACTGCCAGAGGCACAATGCCTCTTATTGCTAAATCGGAAAGCCGCCATTTGGTTGAAATTGCACGGTAGATCATAAAAGTAGCAAAGATAGTAGTTACCAGACCCCAACTGTAGTTCATAAAGATAATGGTTGCGAAAGTTAGGCCCAATATTACCATTTCCGTGTAGCGGTTTTTATTAGACATTCCTATACGCCATGTGAGAAGTAGTGATAGGTTGAAAAAAACAGCATATAGTCCATCTTGGGAAAAATTTGAATAAGCCATCATCGCCGGAGCAGTGCTCCACAAAAGTGCTGCAATAACTCCTGCTTTATTGTTGCCGAACATTGATTTCCCCATCCAAAACAGGATAAAGATATTTAGTGCGGCAAAAAATGTCATTCCCAAAGTATATCTTATACGAGTTGAGTCTAATCGAATATTCATGCCGCCGGCACCGACAATCCGTCCTATATAATACATGGAAAGAACCCCACCCGGTGGGTGTGATAATGCGTGGATTGTAAATCTTAGTCTTGGCTGGATCTCTTTGAAATGACGCAGGAAATGCCCTTTTGTCTTAACAAATGGCACCGAGTAAAGCATAGTGGAATGAGCCTTCCAGCAGGAAAGAAGTGACCCCTTGCGATCCTCGGAATCAAAAGGACCGTTTGGCAATGATGCTATAGATAGTTGGAGTGCAATTACTAATAGATATGCACCTAATAGTACGAGAGATAGTTTTTTAAAACCTACAATATTGCCTGAAAGTGTGGATTTAATTAACATTACCATAAGTACAGTTAATAGCACAACTGCCACACCCCAGATATATACGGTAGGGGTAGTTGCTAAACGTGTAAAAATATCCTCTATGCTTTCTCCCCTATTCCATGGTGCAAGAAAAATTGGAAATATCCATGAGGTAAAGGTTGGAGCGGTATCCATAACGTCTAGACCTTTTCCGGGATTGAGTTGATAAATGAGATTTACAATCGCCCACGCTGACCAAGGGCGTAGTATCCAGCCTAGAATTTTATTGGTTTGCTTGTTCTTACGTGTGCGTATAAATCGAACAACTTCAAATAGCAACCAGCTGATAACCATCAATGATGGTATTGCAAAACCGGCAATAATACTCATGTATATGTTCTTTCTTTAGAATAGTTCATTTATCAATAAGATAAATGATTCGGTCGATAAAATCGACCGAATTCTATTATATATTTTATGGCCATGTAACCATAGAGACGTTTGAACGTTCCTTAACATTGCTTGCACCGCCACGGACAAGTCCACTTACCATGAACCCATAAGTTTCGCCGGATACGGGATGCCAGCTATTTAATGGAGCATTATTGATATGGCTGCCTGTTACAGATGCGGAACTTTTTGAAGTCTGACCAACTCGTAGGTACTCCCACGTTGATGCATACCAGGTTCCACCTTGATTAACAAACACCCACGCATTCGCATTTACCTGTGCACCGCCACCAGAAGTGCCCGGCCATACACGAGCTTTGTCGTATGGCATATTTACCGCACCGCCACCAACAGATGCAGACATGCTTGCTGTAGCTTCCCAGCCGGAAACATTCTGATCTAGCCATACTACTGACCCTAGGTCAATTCCATCACTAGTACTAGTAGAGTCTTCGCCGGTTAATTTATCAAGCTCTTCGCAACCTGAAAATAATCCGATAGATGCCAGTATTGTTAAAACAGTTATTATTTTTTTCATATTAATATTATCCTTTAGAGCTTCTTGCAAAACTAAAATTTTGGCTCATCCTCCTTCGGGCTTCGCCTTTACGGCGTAACAGGTAGAGCCAGAATATTACAACCGTTTTATTATCTAAAACGTATTAAATGAGCATAAAACTTGTAGCGTTCGTTCTCAGAACGAACATCTTTAATTAATTTCCTTTCCTCGTTGTTTAAATTGCAGAATTATAAACTACACTAAAACGGTATACTATGCAATATTATACTTTTTACTAATGACCTGCTATGCGATATTAGATAAGTTTTGTTCAACAGAACGT
>CAMZLY010000120.1 GCA_947311825.1 uncultured bacterium | reverse complement strand
GTCGAATAAATATGGAATAGAGAAAATCATTTTGTCATTAAATCGTTTTGTCAAATAAATAAAAAGAGATAATTATTTTATCGAATAATAAAAAGGAAAAATTATAATGAAAATACTTGTTACAGGTGGGGCGGGGTTTATTGGTAGTAATTTTGTGCGTTATCAGTTGGAGCATTATCCTGATCAGGAACTTGTTAATCTTGATGCACTTACTTATGCAGGGAATTTGGAAAGTTTGACTGACTGCGAAGAGAATCCAAATTATACTTTTGTTAAAGGGGATATTGCGGAAGTGTCTGATATAGAGAAGCTTTTTGCTGAACATTCATTTGATATGGTTGTCAACTTTGCGGCAGAGAGTCATGTTGATCGTAGTTTGCATTTGGGCAATGATACGTTTATTCGTGCAAATATTCTTGGTGTTCAAATCTTATTGGATGCAGCCAGGAAATTTAAAGTTCCACGATTTATGCAAGTATCAACAGATGAGGTTTATGGGAGCTTAGGGCCACAAGGGCGTTTTACTGAAGAATCTTTAATTCAGCCTAACAATCCTTATGCTGCAACAAAGACCAGTGCTGATTTTCTTGTCCGTGCTGCACACAAATCATTTGGACTTGATGTTGTTACTACCCGTTGTTCAAATAATTTTGGCCCATTTCAGTTTCCTGAAAAACTTATTCCTTTGATGATTGCTAATGCATCAGAAGATAAGGTGTTGCCGGTTTATGGTGATGGTATGCATATTCGTGATTGGATCTATGTGGAAGATCACTGTTCTGGTATAGACGCTGTATTGCGTAAAGCTAAGCCGGGCAGTATTTATAATCTTGGCGGAGATCATGATGTTCCAAATATTGAAATTGTTAAATTGATTTTGAAGGCACTTGATAAACCTGAAAGTCTTATAAAATATGTTGAAGACCGACCGGGACATGATCGTCGTTATGCAATGGATTCATCGAAGGCAAAGGCCGATCTTGGCTGGTCACCATCGTTTACTTTTGCTGAAGGAATAAAGCTTACTGTTGATTGGTATTTGGCTAATAAAAAATGGTGGGAGCGTATTCGCAGTGGAGATTATCTGAAATATTATGAAGAAATGTATCAGAGTCGATTAAACAATTAATAGTTGAAGATACTGTAACGTGATATTAGGCGGACTATGAATATCTATTTAGTGAGATAGGAGAGATGAAGGTGAAAATAGGTGAAATTGTTGACTCAATAACAAAGGGCTTGAAACGTGCTTGGCAGTTTATTACCAGTGATGTCTGGGATGTTGATATTAAATCTCTCGCACCTAAAAAGGGTTTTGGCGTTAGGTTTGTGCGGGTTGTTTATTTAGTTTTTAAAGGCTTTCGTGATGATGAATGCCCTTTACATGCTTCTGCCCTTACGTACAGCACATTGATGTCATTTGTTCCTGTTTTAGCGATATCACTGGCACTAGCCCGTGGACTTGGCGGTGCTGATGCCGCTAAACTTAAAATCCAAGAGGCTGTTAATGAGTGGACTCAATCTTTTAGTTCGCAAGTTACTGTTCAGGCTGCTTCAAATGATGCAGTTGTTGTTGCACCAGTTTCTGTTAGTAATAGTGTGTCGGGAGTTGGTGTTATTCCGGTTGGTTCTGGTGATCTGGCTACACAGATTAACGAGATGGTTGAAACTGGTTTTGATAAAGTTGAAAATATCAGCTTTGCTGCACTTGGCGGGTTCGGCTTGATACTATTGCTATGGATGGTTATTTCCGTACTTGGGCGTGTAGAGGGATCCTTTAATCAAGTGTGGGGGATCACAAAAGGGCGTCCTATATGGAGGAAGGTCACGGATTATTTAAGTATTCTTATTCTCTTGCCAATTTTGATTGTGGCAACATCATCGTTGCCAGCTGCCGATTTTATAATAAATCATTCAGGTGGTGCTGCCGGCGTTATGCAAAATATACTTTCTTCTGATTTGTTAAGGCGTGTTACATTTACTATTATGACAACACTCTGTTTTGGCTTTACTATTATGTTTATGCCAAACACAAAAGTTAAATTGTGGCCTGCTCTTTCCGGTGGATTTGTGTCTGGAGTACTCTTTATTGGGTGGTTATGGATATGTGCGGCTATTCAGGTTGGGGCAGTTAAGTATGGCAAAATTTATGGAAGTTTTGCGGTAGTACCAATTATACTTGCATGGGTTTATGTCAGTTGGCAGATCGTGCTATTTGGTGCCGAAGTTGCTTTTGCAGTACAAAACTGTGCTACCTATATAATGGAGCAAGGATCGGAACGTGCAAGTTTCAAGGCGAAAACAATTCTCGCCATAAGTCTAGTTGTTGAAGCTTCACGAAAAATGCTTGGTGATAGCGGTGGTTTGGATATTGAGGAATATGCAAGAACTAGGAGTGTTCCTGTACGTTTACTAAATGAGGTTACAAAGGAACTTTCTGAACTTGGGATATTTGCTGAAGTTCGTGATGAAGGCGGCTTGTTCGTTTTGCTGAAAGCACCTGGCAACCTTATGGTTTATGAGGTTGTTAAGAGCTTTTCCAATGCAGGCGTTTCACCGGTCAAACTTGGACTTGGGACAGTTGATCCGGCACTTATAAAATTGGTTGAAAAAGTTGATAATGGTATTGATGATAGCTTAAAGGGTGTTACTTTTATGAAGATTGCGAAAGAAATAAAAAAATAGTGTGCTATTAAATTGTAGTAGTAAAGTGGATTGAAATATGTCGAGTAAAATTGATGAATTAATTAAGAAAGCCCGTATTGCCCAAAAAATAATCGAGGCGTGGCCACAGGAAAAGGTGGATATGATGGTTGCCGCTGTTGGGTGGGGGTTGTATAAAGAAGAGAATGCTGTTGCCTGTGCTAAGTTGGCTACTGAAGAAACAGAAATGGGTATTTATGAGCATAAGTTGGTGAAGCATAATAAGAAAACACTTGGTACTTTGCGTGATTTGCATGGGGTGAAAACTTGTGATGTTGTTGATGTTGACGAAGAAAAAGGTTTAATTAAGATTGCTAAACCGGTAGGGGTGATTGCCGCTGTTATGCCGGTAACCAATCCTACATCAACACCGGCAGGTAATGGTCTGGCTATGTTAAAAACTAGGAATGCGGTTATTTTTAGTGCCCATCCTAAGGCGGGAAGGTCTACGGGACTGGCAATTGATTTTATGCGTACTGGTCTTGAAAAAGTTGGTGCACCTGTTGATTTGGTACAGGCGGTTCCTGATGCAACGAAAAAAGATGTGTGCGACCTGATGGCGGCGGCTGATTTAGTGGTTGCCACCGGTTCCGGTGCATTGGTTAAAGTTGCATATTCAAGTGGAACTCCGGCGTATGGTGTAGGAGCCGGTAATGCTGTTTGTGTGGTTGACGAAACGGCTGATATCAAAGATGCGGCAAATAAGATTTTTCTCAGTAAGACTTTTGATAATGCGACATCGTGTTCTAGCGAGAATTCGCTGGTAATGCAGTCATCAATTGCAGATGAATTAGTTGCTGAATTGATGGCAAAGGGTGGCTATATTTGTTCGGCAGAGGAAAAAGCTAAATTGAAAGATGCACTTTGGCCGGATGGTGAACATTTGAATCCTGTAATTGTGGCACAACCGATAATGGATATTGCGAAGCTGGCAGGATTAGATGTTCCTGAAGGCACAACTTTTATTATGGTGACTGGTGATGACCCCGTTGAGTCTGATAAGTTCTCTGCCGAAAAACTTTGTGCCGTGCTTACGCTTTGGAAGTATAATGATTTTAATGAAGCAATTGAGTATGTGGAGCGACTTACGCGTAATTGCGGTTATGGCCATTCTTGTGGTATTCATAGTGCTAATGACGAGAATATAATTGAGCTTGGTTTGAAATGTCATGTAAGTCGAATGATGGTACGTCAACCGCAATGTTATGGTAACAGTGGTAATTATGATAATGGTATGCCGTTTACGATGACACTTGGTTGTGGAACATGGGGTGGTAATGCATCCAGTGACAATATTACATGGAAACATTTTCTGAATTATACTTTGGTCTCAAAGCCTATTGAGCCTGTTATTCCTGATGAAAAGAAGATATTTGGTGATTATTGGAATGAATTTGGTAGGTAAGGTTAACCTAGAAACGGCAGTTGAGCATAGAATAGACACATAATAAATTTGCCAACAGGCACAGTATATTTATTTCACTATCAGCTTTTATTTTTATAGGTCTTATGTCAATATTGCTTCATTAACTTATTACGGAGTAGGATTTTATTATGAAAAACATTGCAGAGCAGATAACGGACATTAGAAAAGAGTGGGGGAATCACCTCCTTATATTAGCACATCATTACCAGCGTTCATCGGTGGTTCAACATGCAGATGAGAGTGGTGATTCGCTTGAGTTGGCACGAAAAGCAACAGAATATGCCGAAGCTGAACGTATAGTTTTTTGTGGTGTTAAGTTTATGGCCGAGTCAGCTGATGTGCTGTCGGCTGATAATCAGGGTGTTTATATGCCAGAGACCGGTGCGGGGTGCCCTATGGCTGATATGGCAATTGCGGAGCAGATGGAAAAGGCGATACAATCTTTGGAGGAGGTTGCGTCTGGTTGGCGACCAATTGTATATGTTAATAGTAGTGCAGAAGTGAAAGCTTGTTGTGGTAAACATGCTGGAAGTACGTGTACTTCCAGTAATGCAAAGAGAGTTTTTAAGTGGGCATTGGATAAGGGGGATAGAATATTGTTTTTGCCGGATGAACATTTGGGGTTTAATTCCGCCCATGATCTTGGGATTTCTGATGCTGAAGTTGCCGTTTATAATCCTCGTAAAGAAAATGGCGGGTTGTCGGCTGATGAGATGGCGTCTGCAAAAGTTATTGTCTGGAAAGGTTTTTGTATAGTACATCAGGCGTTTACTGTTGCTAGTGTGGAGAAGGTTAGAAAATTATTGCCGGAAGCAAAAATAATTGTGCATCCGGAAAGTCCAAAGGAGGTTGTACGCATTTGCGATGCACATGGTTCTACCGCACAGATTATTGATTATGTACGAAATGCACCCGATGGATCTACTATTGTTGTCGGTACGGAGCTTAATCTTGTTCAGCGTTTAGCAGAGCGGGAACGTGGGAGGGTTATTGTTAAGGCTCTTGTACCTTCGGTGTGTGCGAATATGGCAAAGACAAATGAGGAGAACTTGCTGCATACTTTGCGGAATTGGCCGGAGCATCAGAAGGTGGTGGTCAGTACTGATATTGCAGGCGATGCTCGTGCCGCGTTAGAGACTATGCTGCGACTTTAGCGAAGGAGGCGGGAGGGCGACTTTAGCGAAGGAGGCGGGAGGGCGACTTTAGCGAGGTAGGCGGGAGGGCGACTTTAGCGAGGTAGGCGGGAGGGCGACTTTAGCGAGGTAGGCGGGAGG
>CAMZLY010000119.1 GCA_947311825.1 uncultured bacterium | reverse complement strand
GCTAAAGGTGATCAAGTTACAGAAGGACAAGTCCTTGCTACAGTTTCTTAGTGAATAACTAATAGTGAATAGTTATTGTGCCTACGGCGTTATTTTTTAGTGAATAGCCTGCCCGCAATGCTAGCGATGTAGGAGGGTTAGCAGTTAGCAGGGAACGTCTGGGAAAAATGTAGGATTGGCTTTGTGTTGATAACTCGCCTGAAGGCGAACGCTACAAAATGGAATTGAAAGTAATAATCTTAAATGTGGGTAGGTTGGATATTGGAAATTGCGTATGTTTGGATCATCATATAAAGTTGCGACTATTTTGGGAATACCTATAAAGGTACATATCTCATTATTGCTCATGGTTCTTATTATGGTAAGCAAATTTGGGATTGTGACGGGGATATTGCTGGAATTTGGACTGATTATCAGTATTGTCTTGCATGAGTTGGGGCATTCGGTTGTTGCCATTCATAAAGGCTGCCGTGTCCGCGAGATAACACTTATGCTGATTGGCGGTGCGGCTAAGATGGAGCACATTCCCGAGAAGCCGCTTGATGAATTTCTTATGGCACTTGCGGGTCCGGCGGTAAGCTTGATTTTGGGATTAGGCGGGATATTTTTTGGCAATAGAATGAATTTCTTGCCCGTTGTTAGTAATTTTGGTGTTAATATTTTTCGGATATTGGGAATGATCAATATTGGATTGGCATTATTTAATTTGTTGCCATCATTCCCTATGGACGGTGGTCGTGTATTACGTGCAGCTTTATCGGCAAAGTTAGGTCGCGTTAAAGCAACTTTTATAGCCGCTAGGGTGGGGCGTATTATCGCAGTTCTATTTGGTATACGCGGGATATTCGGTGGCGATTTTATTTTAATCTTTATTGCATTTTTTATCTACACATCAGCAGGACAGGAATATAAATATGTGCAGATGGAAGCTATGTATAAGCAACGCATGCCAGGCTATGATGCAGGCTTAGAAAGTTTCTCGCAAGCGGAAATAACTGATGGTGAAGTGATTGTTAGTCCACCGCCTTATGATGAAAAACGACGTGCTACCAAAACGGATATCCATTCGGATAATTAGATTGTGATGGTGGTTTATCAATTTGTTTTATAGAAAATTATCGACATTAGGGAGTGAAGGGAGTTTTATAAAGGATGCTAGTTGGAACATTTGGAAATACAGGTAATAGGTCGGAAGTGAAATCAGATCCTATATCAGATGAAGATATTATTCGGTTGAAGGATCTCCTTTTGGAGCGTCGTAAAGAGATTTGTGCTAAGATTGATTCGTTTCGTAATGATGCTGTGGCAGGAAATGATTCTGCAAATTGGGAGGAAGATGGTACTGATGTATTTAATCGGGAGTTTGCCTTTAAGATGGCAGGCTCCAGCAACGATATGTTAAACCAGATTGATGATGCATTGCGTAAGATAGAAGAAAAGAGTTACGGTAATTGCGAATCTTGTGGTGAAAAGATTGGACGATTAAGAATGGAAGCCTTGCTTTTTTGCAAGACTTGTATACAATGTCAATCAGAGTCTGAGGCAGATCGTAAAATGTATGGTAGGATTACCGTTTAGTTTGTGGTTTGCGGGTTGTGATAATAACGCCTGTGGTGATATTATGTGCTATGGGTAGTCGGCATTGATTTGCCGCCTTTATGGTGAATAGTAAATGAAAATATCATTCTTTGGTGCAGCACAAAATGTAACGGGGTCAAATTACCTTCTTGATGTAAACGGAAGTCGTGTACTGGTTGACTGTGGCTATTATCAGGAGCGTGATTTCCGGTACCGCAACCATGAACCTTTTCCTTATGATCCGATAGATATTGATGCTGTTTTGCTTACACATGCCCATCTTGATCATAGCGGATTGCTTCCTAAGCTTGTTAAGCATGGTTTTAAGGGTAAGATTTTCTGTACTGAGGCGTCTGCTGATATTGCCAAAATCATTATGTATGATTCTGCACATATTCAGGAAGAGGATATTAAGCATAAGAAAAAACGCCATGCTAAGCAGGGGAGAAAAAGCCCATATCCGTATGAAGCTATATTTACGACTGAGGATGTTGACGCCACGGCGGAGATGATTGTTCCTGTAAAGTATGAGCAAGAAGTTCAAGTTGTTGATGGGTTAAAGTGTACATTTAACGATGCCGGTCATATCCTTGGTGCAGCGATGTTGTATCTTACAATGCAGGAGGGGGATAAAACCCGTACTATGATTTTTTCCGGTGATATGGGGCGTCCTGATGCACCTATTTTATGTAACCCTACAACTTTTGAGAAGGCTGATTATGTTGTTGTTGAGTCTACTTATGGTAATCGTGTGCATAAGCCCAATAAAGATATTCCCAACACTTTGGCTCGTATTATTAATCAGGCACATAGGTCTGGCGGCAATATTGTGGTTCCAAGTTTTGCGGTTGAACGTTCGCAGGAGCTTTTGTTCCACATGCATAATCTTTTAATTGAAAAACGAATTCCGCAGATGCCAGTCTTTTTAGATAGTCCTATGGCAGTAAGGGTGACGGAAGTTTTTCATCGGCATCCGGAATTGTTTGATGAGGAAACTGCGGCAATGCTTGCACGCGGAGAACATCCGTGTGATTTCCCTGGTTTGATGCTTACGCGTAGTGTTGATGAGTCTAAGGCAATTGCCGTTAATAAAGGGTCAGCAATTATTATTGCAGGTTCTGGGATGTGTACTGGGGGTAGAATTAAACATCATATTAAACATAATATTGAGAAACCGGAATCTACAATTATGTTTGTGGGGTATCAGGCGGTTGGAACGCTTGGGCGAACATTATTGGCGGCACCGGAGAAAATTCGTATTCATGGTGAGGAGTATACGGTTTCGGCTAGAATTGAGAAGATAAACGGTTTTTCTGCACATGCAGACCGTAATGAGCTTTTTGGTTGGATCTCTGCATTAAAAGAGGCACCGCGTCATCTGTTTGTAACTCACGGTGAGTCTGAGGCAGCAAAAGAGTTCGGTGAATATATCAATCTTAAGACCGGCTGGGATGTTTCTATTCCCGAGTATTGTGATGAGCAGGAGCTGATTTAGGCAAAAACTATTGGCACGAAGCAGTCGGGTAGATGAAAATCAAGTTTTGAGATTGGTGCGTATGATATCCAGTGTGGATGGGATGTTTTATCACCACATTTATATAAATTGGCTGTCCATTGTGTGCCGGATGTTATTTCTAGTGAGCCGCAATATTTTTCTAGTATTGAGAATGGAATCTTGAATTCAAGAAGCCAGATTGTTGGTTCTGTTATTTCCGGGTCTATTACAGGTGGTAGGGAGTGTTGAATTTCAACTTTTTGGGCATCTTTAATGTCAATAATTTGGCCGTTTCGAGGAGCAATGGAGTATTGGCAGAGCATATTGCCGCCGCAGTTGAATTCAAAATTGAAGTATCCGACGTCTGGTTTGGGTTTAAAAAAGAATTCGACGCAACTATCCTGACATACGCCGTCTTGTAATTTTGTTGTTGTACTACGGATATACTGATCTTCTACTTTGAAAATGCCGCGAATAGAGTTTTTGTCGTAGGCTAGTTTTGCTTTTGTTTCGGGGTGGTGGAAACTACTTTTTGGATGAATTAATTCAATATCAAGGTGTGGGATTTGTGCCCAGCATTTGCCTGACCATTCTCCATCAAGAGGTAAGGATTCGTCTATTTTATTTATTTTATATGTTTTCATGAAGGAATAATGTATATGTTTTGATTAGACAGCAAGAAAAATATATTGAATATAGGCAGTATTTTTGTGTACTATTGTGTTTATGAGAGGCTTTGTATTATGAATCTTACTTTATATTTATTTTTTGTCATACTTGCTATAGCTGTTGTTGCAGTGGTTTATGCGGTTGTACTTACGTTTCGTGTGCGTAAGTTGTCTAATAAACATGAGCAGGTAGAGCGTGAGTTTAATCAAAAGCAATCTGACCTTAATAAAATTTCGAAGCAATTAAAGAAGACTGTTAGTAAAGTGGATTCGCTTGAAGCAGAGCTACAGTTGTCACAGCTGCATTATAATGTATTGTTTAATCATTCCCATTATATGCTGTTTACATTTGGACTGACTGAAAACGGGATGCCTGATTATATTACGGAAGTGAATGATGTGGCTTGTTCTTTACTGGGTAGAACTCGTGAGGATTTACTGAAAATGACGATTCTTGATGTTGAGGATATTGAGAAACCGACAACAACGGTTCGCCTTTTTCATCGTAATGAGTTGGTAATGTTATCTGATGCTGAGATCGAATATAGGAAAACAACATCTGACCGGCAGCTTATTAAGCAAATTCTTAACAATGCGGCAGTTCATTATGAGCGTATTTATGTTACAGGATCTGGTAATCGAATACCAGTTGAGGTAAGGGCTCAGAAGTTTGAGGTTAATGGAGCGGTGCGAGTGCTTTGTTCTGCCCATGATATTAGTGAACGGCAACGTGATCAACGTGCGGTGAAAGAGGGGCGGCAGCGTTTGCGTGATCTTCTTAATCAGTCGCCTATAGGAGCGGTTCTTTATGATTCTGAATGTAAAATAGATGATGTTAATATATCATGTTTACATATGTTTGGAACGCCGGATGAAGAGTCGTTCTTGCGAGTTAATTTATTTGATAATCCGTTTATTACACAGGAGGTGAAGGATAGGTTAAGTAGAAAAGAGGCAGTTAGATTTGAGTCTGTTTTTGATTTTGATGAAGTGCGCAAACAGGGTCTATTTGTTTCTAGTAGAAATGGAAAAGTATATTTTGATATTATGCTTATAAATCTGGGTATGGATTCTGATTTCAAGCCAAGGGGATATCTTTTTCAGATTCAGGATATTACTGAGCGCCGTGAAGCTGAGCTTAAGCTTAAGAAGAAAGAAGATCAGTCTCGACAATCACAAAAGCTGGAAGCGATAGGCAGTTTGGCTAGTGGAATTGCACATGATTTTAATAATATTTTGACTCCGGTTATGGGGTATGCAGAGCTGGTTTTACACTCTACAGCGAAAGAAGATTCGCTGTATGAGTATATGTCTGAGGTATTGCAGGCGAGTCATCGTGCTAAAGATTTGATTAATCAAATCTTAACATTCAGTCGCAAGTCTGAGCAGGAGCGTATGCGTTTACGGATATCGACAGTTATAAAGGAGGTTGTTAAGCTGGTGTCGTCTACTGCTCCTGAAAATATTACTTTTACTCATTATTTAAAGGCGGCTAGTGATGGCGTTTTAGCTAATCCTGTACAAATGCATCAGGTTTTAATGAACCTGTGTGTTAATGCCATGCACGCCATGAAGGAAAATGGTGGTCCGTTAGTTATAAGAACGGATAATATAACTATAGAGAAAGATTCAGAATCAGGGTTAGAATCAGGTAAATATTTACGGATAGATGTTCAGGATAGCGGATGCGGAATGGATATTGCTGTTTCGGAAAGGATTTTCGATCCGTTTTTTACTACTAAGGCACCTGGTGAAGGTACCGGCATGGGGTTGGCTGTTGTGCATGGTATTATTACGGGCATGAATGGTTCTATTGTTGTTGAGTCAGCACCTGGTAGAGGAACATGTTTCCATATTATGTTGCCAGTAGTGGAAAATGCTACCGATCAGGTCGTTGTCAAGGCTGAAACTGTTCCGCATGGGTCTGAACGGGTGATGGTGGTTGACAATGAAGAAGCTATTCTGCGGATGATGGATCATATTTTAAGTGGACTTGGTTATACTGTTAAGGCGTTGAGTAATCCGGTAGAGGCATTGGATTTATTAAGGTCTAATATTGATGATTTTGACTTACTGATAACAGATCAGATTATGCCGCAGATGCTGGGGTCTGAACTGGCTGAAAAAGTGCTGGCGGAGAATCCTGGTTTTCCAATTGTTATATCGACAGGGTTTAGTGATAAGTTCACTCCTAAACAAGCATCAGAGATGGGGATAAAAGGATTTATTATGAAACCAATTGTTATGCGTAATTTGGCGGTGGCAATTAGGGATGCACTTGGCGAAGGGGCGAAGTAGGCGGAAGGGCGGAAGGGCGACTTTAGCGAAGTAGGCGGAAGGGCGGAAGGGCGGAAGGGTGGAAGGGCGAAAGGGCGGAAGGGCGACTTTAGCGAAGTAGGCGGAAGGGCGAAAGGGCGGAAGGGCGGAAGGGCGGAAGGGCGGAAGGGCGAAAGGGCGGAAGGGCGAAAGGGCGGCTTTAGCGAAAGGGCGGAAGGGCGGAAGGGCGGAAGGGCGGAAGGGCGGAAGGGCGAAAGGGCGGCTTT
>CAMZLY010000118.1 GCA_947311825.1 uncultured bacterium | reverse complement strand
GTGCTTGCAGAACTACTTGTGCGTGGCAATTTTTTGCATTTTAGGCGAGCAGATTCTGCCTTTTGAGCAATTGAGCATACCCGTAGGGTCTGTAAAATTGCGAAAAAGCGGAATATACCGCATAAAATCAAAAAGTGCCCGCAGATAGTTTTGCAAGTGCCTCTCCTGTTTATTTATTAGCCGCTTTTAATTCTACTATCAGCTGATTATCAACAAACAAATCAGCAAAATACTCTCCTAGCGGGGTTCCATCCTCGTCACGAACATGCAGGGGATGTTGTTGCTTAACATCAAGCCCCATTTTCCGTAAACGATGCACAAGAGCATTCTCATATACTTTTTCAAGATGACCATGTGCATGATATTCATGAATCGCATACGCAACCTCCCTAACTTTATCACAAAGCTTCATAACATCTTCCATAAATACCATTCCTTTTTTTGCGTTCCCTGCGTTCTTTTGCGGCCATCCTTTTATCCAAACAGATACTGCACCGTATTCTCATACCCAATCCGTTGCCGCATCTTTTCCGGCAATTTTTTAAATGTATTTATCTCCGCATCAGTATCACATTTAAGTTGTGTAATTATTGTTTCTCCAGCCGTATTGATGAAACGCCCCATAAAACAATAATACGGACTATCAGTTCCCCAAAGCATTGTTTCCGGATATTTTTCTGCAATCTTCGCCATTGCCTTTACCGGTTGCGTATATGTAGTCCTAAACTGCTCATCTTTTCCAGCAACGGAAGAACTATTAGCTTTTACAAGATCACAATGAATATGAAATGCCGAAAAATCAACAAAGCAATTAGGTAACTCTGCCGCCTGCTCTAACGCCCTACGATCAAATCTACAAGTATGTGCCAAGCAAAACCTAACATCAGGACGAGCCTTAACAACATCAAAGATAGAAAAAACATTAGCCCACGGATCACCCGGTGCAACTGATGTATGTAACATAAAAGGGATATTCTGCTCTGCCGCAAAATCAAGCAGACACTCCCCTTCTTTTAATAAATCGGTAATCGGTGACTGCAAATAACTTGTTGCCGTTTTAAGTCCAAATAAAGGATACTGCTCAAATAATCTTTTAAGAACCTCAACCTGCCCCGCCTGCTCACGTGACGGATCAAAAAATGCAAATGGCAACAACCTTCTCGTGCATTGTGAATAGGCTTCATACACCTCCTGGCAAAGTCGCTCATTTTCTAGGGCATAAGGCACATCACATACTCCCGCTCTACTTTTTCGCATCTTGCCCTTAAGAAACGAATTAAAATCCAAATATGACGTGTATAAAAACGGGAAACAGACAGATACATCAACCCCAGAATGATCCATACGCACCAGCAGATCCTCTGCCGATTGTGCATAAGGAAAATCACCGCGCAAATAATTCGCAGGATCAGTTCCTACATGAGTATGAACATCTATCAAAACCTGCTGCTTTTTTAAGTTGCGTATAATTGTATTCTTTTTCATATTATTTCAAGTTTTAATCCTAATTTTTTAATATCCTTATCAAAAGAATATACCTTATCATCCCCACGTTTTTTTGCCAATGAACAAATATAGGCATCCACAAGATCGACTTTCTTCTGTTTCAATATCTCAAAACAAGAAATTATTAAAATTTTATCACTCATCTCTATCCCTGAAAGCATAATAAGTTCCGTTAATTTGACTGCTACAGTTTTCTGGTCAATCTCATAATAACTGGTTAAAACAAAAAATACTTCAAAGATAACTAAATCCGGCAAAAACACAGTAAGCTCTTTTTTTTCTAACTTAATAAAGAAATTATAAATCCCCTTAAATTTAGGCGCAATTCTCGCAGGGTCTTCAGTCAAGAATCTAATAATAATATTGGTATCAATAATCTTACTTTTCATGGGACAACCCACTTGCTAATGATTCGTTTATTTGTTTATTTGATGGGAATGGTTTAACTGAATATTCAGATAATGAACCAGCAAGAGCATCTGCATGATAAGTAGATTTTTTTATCTCCAGTGTCTGTTTACCCCTATTTATCACAACATCAAGCATCCCACCTATCTCAATACCAAATTCTCGCCTTATTTCTGCAGGAATAACAATTTGTCCTTTATTAAAAACCTTCATTAACATGATAATTTTCCTTTCACAACTTCACACAACAATATGTTATACTATACTGTATAACAAAAAGAAGAACTGTGTCAAATTAAACTGGCAATAATCTGCAATACCTCACCAACCATTGCCGTACCGGTTGCCGGAGCAAACAACGCATTATCCGCTTCATAACCTGTTGCCGCCTCTGTAACAATATACCCTTGCGTCTCGCCATTGGTACAACACAAAACAAAAACCTTGCCTTCCGTCCGCTCTTTAATCGCAAGAGAATACTCAACAAACAATTCCCCCTGTAAGCCGACAAGAGAACAATCACCAATCCTGAGAACCTGAACTTCCAATTCCTTATAATTTACCAACGCTGTATCAAGCGAACCGTCCGCCGCACATTTTGCAACATAAACAGCTTCCTCTGCACCGAAAACAGAACACTCCGCTGTACGTATCGGTCCATGTCCTGCATTTTCTCTTTTCAACCTTTCAAATTCACTTTTTCGGAATACCAAATTATTCTTAGCATCATCCAACGACTGAATAGGCTTTCTCACCGACTCAATTTTAGAAACAGCAACATCTAATATCGATTCTTTCTCAAAATCATCATCGCCAAGTGCAACAACAGCATCAACAATACTTTTACCTAAAATATTCCCAAGTCGTTCCGCCTCCTCAAAAGTCTGGGCTCTTACATGATAACGTGGACTCTGATTCCCTTGCGGTCCGGTATGATAGCATACAACAATATCATCACCAAATTGTTGCTGAATATACATTCTCGCATACCCAGGAAAATCAGATGAAATTAATGTAGAATCTTCATGTAGCACGGTTGGATGCATGCAATAAACCATAGATACAGTAAAAATCTTTTTTGTATTGCAATCACGCACAACAATAATACCAGCTTCCGGGTCACGCAAGCCGTTCTCATCATTTCTATTACAGCCAACCCCATTAATCTCCGCTGATGTTACAGCAACCTCTGCATCAATAAGGTTCTCTGCCGCATTAATTGCCGCCGCCACAATCTTATCTTTAACTTGCCCCATATACTCTTGATCAACTGAAGGAACCACAGGATCGCTACCGGAAATAATCAACTCCACTGTCACCGGCCCTGAATGCGTATGACTACAGCTAATCATAATATTGCTTGGCTCAATATTAACCTGTGCAGCAATACGCTCACGAATTTGACAAGTATCTTCCGCACTTATATAAAGAAGATCAAGGGCAATAGTCATCAATGAACTATTCTCGTTTGATAAAAAAAGTACCGATGCATATAGCGGATCATTTACCCCTGTTGACATCCGCTCCACATGTGGATACCCCCACAAAAACATTGACTTTTCAGGTGAAATATCTACTACTGCTTTTCCTGCTTTCATACTCATTTAATCCTTTTATCATATTCAGAAGCAACATCAAATGATGGTGCCAAAATGTCCAACTCATGTTCATTAAAACCAATTCCAAAAAATATTTTTCTCCATAATGATGAAACTTTCATACTCATATCTTTTGCTAATTCTTCTGCCGTTTTTATTGAAAGATTAAATACTGGAGCGACAGAACATAAATTAGAAATTGAAGCTAGCCTCCCGGCCTCTCCTATCCCCATGGCAAGATAAAACTCCGAACCAATACCAGCACGTATTAACGCAGGAACAACATCAAATAATGGAGAAAGTGATACCCCGTTATTTTCATACAAGAAACCATGGTTACGAGGATGATCATCTATATTATGCACCATAATATTAAAAACAATTCTCATAAATAATTCTTGCAAATCATCCTTTACTCGAACTGAATATTTACGAATACGATCTGCAACAGTGCGATACGACCAACGAGCACGATCGCGTTCATCCCATTCAGAAAGACTCAATGCACTTATAAACCCACGCCGTTCCCACGCGCCCGAATTAGAAATACGATCAAAACGACGAATAAGAAAAACATCACGCTCACCTATTGTAACAAGTTTAAGTTCCGGCACATTAAGTCCGCATTCACCGGCAAGCGTCATGGTGGCATATTCCAATCTGGGAATACTAATACTATCATTTTTTGATGGAAATTTCGCCAACCACAACTCACTATTCATCTCAACAGTACACTTCGGTCTAGCACCACCCAAACTACTACCCTGCTCTAATAATATCCTTATACGCTCATCAACTAAATGTCCTTTTTCTAATTCACTGGATGCATCTAGCAAATCTTTAATGTCCTGAAATTGAGGCGGACAAAACTCCGGCTCCGGTTCTTCTATTGTTTTTCTGAAATCAAGATTTCCTACCCGCGTTGCATTTGCCTCTAAAAGATAGTCCACTTCGGAAACAGACTCTACCGGACACTGCAACCTGGATGCAATAACAAGCCTGCCCCAATAATCAGGTGATGCATCTCTAAAAGCACCATAAATCCCGCCATTCAAATCAACAGGCTCTATATTTCTGCCAAGTGTAAGTGATACCGGATCAACAGAAACAGCATTACGTCTTTCCTGATAACGAGTTCCATAATAAAAAATACCTATTCCTGATTTATGATCATGCTCAAATAACCCTGCAGGCACGGCAGTAGTTTCGCCTGGCAAGTAGCAATACACAACAAGTTTCGATATCGACATTAGAAATCTATATTCCTTTCCTTAACCCCGTGCACATGTTTAGGCTCCCGCCGTTTCTCCAAAAACATACCAACTTTATCCGTAGCCGGATCTACAACCCCTTCCACAGTATCCCATAATCCCAGAACCCAAATAGCTGTAAGAAAAACACCTATTCCAATTCCGGAACAACCACTTTCCATACGGGCAACAGTACGCCGCTCAACCCCCATACGAGTCGCAAGCTCCTGTTTGCTCCACCGCCGCCGAATGCGCGCCGTCTTTATACGCTCGCCATAAATTCGAAGCTGTTTTTCTATATCTCCTGGATGATTTATTTGCACTATATATACTCCATATATCAATAACATGGCATAAATATAGCTCATTTACCCCTATTTGCAAGAATATTTTCTACTAATTTAATAATTTTATATGTCTCGCCTTTGATATTTCCATTATTTTGCCATAATTTAAGCAACACTTCTCCTGCATTATCGGGTGTGGTATCGCTATTCAAAAAGCGTAAAGCCGCTGCCGCACCTTTTGCAAATCTCAGTGGCTCAACACCGGCTGCCAATGCAAGACGCATCGTTCCAATCAATCTATCATCCCAACCAAGCTTACGTTCCGGATCACGGATAATTCTCTCTACTAAATCTTCAAGATGCGGATTAGCCATACGCACAATTAGGTCATCAACATATTCCTTAAATCCATCAACGGTAAATAACGAATCTATCCCTGCATATTTGGCTATTAGCGAAGTCCCCGACTCATACAGAAAAGCATCACGAGCCATATCTCTAAGTTCAACATCAGCCAATGCTTCAGACATTGTTTTATATCCTTTTTGATATGCCAAATATCCCACTAAAGCATGTGTCGCATTATGTCCATATAACTTAGCCTCTTCAAAAGGATGCAAATCAGCCTTTTCCACAAAAACATCTATACCACGCTCAAAATCAGGCAATTCAATCAAAGAAATCAATATTTTATTAAATTCTTCCACCAAAAATGCCCGATCCAGTTCGGGGGCAATCAGCTCTAAATCCGAGCACTCTATCTGCTCCGCATCTGCAACTATGCCACTCATTTTGCCAATTACAGTATTTAAGAATTGAACATTACGTAACACAACTTCCGCATCATCGCCAAGCTCAGCAACAACATACTCTCGCAAGACCTCTGCCGCATAATTATTATTCTCACCGGTATATACAACACAGCCCTTATCAACTGCACGCTCATGCCGTAATCGCAAACCTTCGGCAATGAGTTGTGCAACAGTTCTATTACCCTTATTAAAAAAATCAACACTCGGTAATGCTGTCGCAATTTCAGAAGCCTCTACAATAGCTTCAATCAATTTATCGGCATCGCCATCAACCGTCGAATTAAGAATTTCCACTCCGTTAACAGCCTGACACTCAACTCCTGACGATAAAGCAATATTAACATTATAAACCCCGCCAGCACTTCTAACGGCATCCACCACATTAGGCATCACTTCCGCAACAACTAACCGATCAAAATTACCGGAACGGAACGCCTCATATAAAAACAGTCCGCCTTGTATAGCTCCAAATCCAAACCCTACAAATGTTTTACTCATAAACCATACACTCCATATACTCGTTTCCCTGTTCGTAGTCGCATCGTCAGATGCGTTCCGTTCGTAGTGCCGCCGTCAGGCGGTTCCCTACGTGCACAGCGGCTCACGCCGCAACTACATACTTTTCTCTCCTGTTCGTAGTCGCATCGTCAGATGCGTTCCCGTTCGTAGTGCCGCCGTCAGGCGGT
>CAMZLY010000117.1 GCA_947311825.1 uncultured bacterium | reverse complement strand
AATTTTACAGACCCTACGGGTATGCTCAATTGCTCAAAAGACAGAATCTGCTCGCCTAAAATGCTAAAAATTGCCTCGCACAGTAGTTTTGCAAGCACCTCATAGGGCTGTTGCAAAATGATAATTGCTGGAACTTATTGGGGAGGAGTGAGAGTTGCTTGTTTTGTCATTGATAGTATTTCTTTTTTTAGCGTTTCTTTTGTCTTTTCTGCTTTTTTAAATACTTTTTCTGCTTTATAAAAATCTAGAATCTCTACTCCTGAAATATCCGGCTTAACATAGATGTCGGGTGGGGTATGGTTTAGCTTTTCTTTTATTATGGATATTTGCATAATATCGAACATTCCCAGTACGGCATCAACAAGGTTTGGTATTTTATGTTTTGGGTTATATTCCTTTTCTCCCATAACATCAATAGCAATTACCTTGTTGCAGTTGGTCAGTAAATCATGCGGCACCGGATTGACGCCACCGCCATCAATAAGCAGTTGATTGTTTATTGTGATGGGGCTGAATACGCCAGGTAGCCCCATGCTTGCTTTTATTGCAGGTAGTAGCTCGCCTGAATTAAGTACAACCTGTTCGCCTGTCCAGTAATTTGTTGCAACCACAGATAATGGTATTTTTAACTCTTCAAAAGTTGAAATCCCCATATTGTCATGTAGAAATTCGATAAAATTATCGCCTTTAAGAATTCCTTTGCCTTTAAAATCAAGGTCGATAAAATCTATCCATTTGAGAGCATCTTTATTAATGACCTTTTTTAAAGATGTATTTTTTAAGGAGGTTTTTTTGGGCAAAATCATCTTTTTGATAATACCCCGTATTTTATTGCCGGAAAGTCCGGCACAATATAATGCTCCCATAATTGCACCAATACTTGTGCCGGTAACATGGTGTGGTGTTATATTTAGTTCATCAAGAACTTCGAGCATTGGAATATGAGCAAGACCTTTTGCCCCTCCGCCTCCTAGTGCTAGTCCTATTTTCATTTGTTGATTCCTTTGATTATGGCCCCGCTTCGCCAAAAGGCTATGCAGGGCATGCTTCGCTCTCAGCATTGGTCCTCCGTCGCTTTCGCAAGCTCAAGCTATGGAGGACACCATCCTTCGCTCTCAGCTGCACTGAGAGCGAAGGATGGTGGAGGCGGGGGGAATCGAACCCCCGTCCGGGATAGAGTCACAACAGCGTCTACGTGTGTATTCCGACTTTTAATCTCGTCACAAAAGCTGTCGTCGGAAAGGACCACTAAAGCAACATACGGTCATGTAAGTATTTCGCTTCGCCACCCGGCCATCCAGCTTTGAAGCTATCCTGTTGTCGTCGCCTTACACCGCCTAACAGGAGTCGGCGGGAAGACGTCGCAGAACTAGGCTGCGAGGGCTAACTGTGTGTCAGCATTTATTTGTTTTCTCCGGATTTTTTACGAGGCCAACCAGAGTTCCTCGACACGCAACTGCAGCTTCAAGCTACCTCGTCGAAACCAGTCGCCCCCTCGCTTTTGCTGAGGGAAATTACAGTATCTAATATATATGCCCTTTAAAGCAAGCAAGATTTTTTTCTTTTTCTGGAAACTTGCTGCCTGAGCTGTTAGAGTTCTTTTGTTATGAATAATAAAAAGCAGTTGATTATATGGTTGACGCATGATGAAATTGAGTGTTTTCGTTTCGATGAATTATCGTTAGAAGTGCTAAAGAGTGCGTTGCCGAATATGAAAATTACTCTATGCAAAAGTGCTACTGAGTTTAAAAATGCATTGCCGAAAGCTTTTGCAGTTGCTGTTTGGTTTTTTAAACAGGAGTGGTTTTCTTTAGCCCCTAATTTACGTTTACTGATTACTCCAGCGGCTGGTAAAGATTATTTTAAGGTATCTGCACCGGATAATGTGAAGTTGCATTATTGTTCGTTTCACGGAGAAATTATGGCGGAAACGGTGCTTGCAATGATGCTTGCTACGTGTCGCGGAGTGTTGCCGTTGGCTTGGATGCGTGAGGGGTTATGGCCAAGGTCTGAATTACAACATTATATGCGCCCCTTTCATGGTTCTAACGTTGTTATTATTGGGTTTGGTGCAATTGGCTCGGTCATAGGTCGATTAGCAAAGGCTTTGGGGGCAAGAATTATCGGAATAAAAAAACATCTAGCACCGCTTCCTGATTATTTTGCATCAAATGATAGGGTTCTTTTACTTGGTGAGCTTGATGATATATTGCCTGAAACTGATCATTTGGTTTTGTGTATGCCTGATGTTTCCGAAACAACTAATATTATTGATGCAAAGCGAATTGCTCTTTTGCCGAGGCATGCGTGGATATATAACGTTGGTAGGGGTAATGCGATTAATGATGATGCCCTTGCATCAGCTTTGATTAGTTCTCAAATAGCAGGAGCTTGTCTTGATGTTTATGATGAAGAGCCGTTGCCGAAAGATTCAGTACTTAGGAAAGCCCCAAACGTGTTGCTTATGCCGCACGCATCTTCAATTTCACCAGAATATATGGGACTCTTTACTGATGAATTAATTGGGCTAATGAAGAAAAATGGAGCCAGCTAAGGGATTTGAACCCCCGACCTATTGATTACAAATCAATTGCTCTGCCAACTGAGCTAAGCTGGCCCAATTATTCAAAAGAAGCACGCATTATGCATTAACTCTTGATAATGTCAAGAGAGTTATGTTAATTTTATAAAAATATTTTACAAGATTCTTATTGGTTAAGATTTTAGGAGCGTGGTAAAAATAAAATAGGAAGGCGTATTATGAGGGAAGTTTCATTTGAACGTAATTATATAAAGCATCCGGCAGGTTCGTGTTTGGCTGTTTTTGGGGATACAAAAGTTATTTGCACGGCTAGTATATCAAAAGATTTACCACCATTTCTTAGGAATTCAGGCAAAGGTTGGATTACTGCCGAATATTCTATGTTGCCTGGAAGTACCGGTGGGGGAAGAAAACGTAGAGATGGTGTTAAGAAAGATGGTCGTAGCACTGAAATTCAAAGGCTAATTGGACGTAGTTTGCGAGCTGCTGTTGATATGGAAAAGCTTGGTGAGGTTGCTATTACTATTGACTGCGATGTTTTGCAGGCTGATGGAGGTACGCGTACTGCGGCAATAAGTGGTGCCTGGGTGGCTTTATATGATGCTTTACGTTCTGTTGCCACTGAGCAGAATCAGTCGGCGGGAGCTGAGTATTATCTCTTGGGACAGATTGCAGCAGTAAGTGTGGGAATTGTGAAAGGTGAGGTTGTTTGTGATCTTGATTATGAACATGATTCCAATGCTGATGTTGATATGAATGTTGTTATGCGAGATGGTTCTTTGGTTGAAGTTCAAGGCACAGGTGAACAAGGGGTATTTTCTCGCGACCAATTATCAGCACTGTTGGATTCTGCCGAAGCAGGAATTGCAACAATTCAAAAAGCACAAATTGCATCTCTTAAGTTGTAAGTGTAGTGCTTTGCTTTATTCTTTTTGTGTTAATGGGTTTGCCTCTTGGAGATAGGCGCATACTTTATGGGATTACGTTTACTCGATAATGGCGGTTGCTGATGCTGTTGTCTAGTATTTGTATTTCTATCTGCCTGTTGGATATGGCGGTTCTTGCCGCTTCTGAGCGCCAGTCTATTGTTTGTGGTAGAAGTGAGTCGGTATGTTCTAGCTTATAGTTTAGGTTTGCTTTGCTTGGCCAGGTGACTGTCAGGTTATTGCCGTCTATGGTGATTCCGTCAACTTCTAGTCGGTCTGATGCTTGGTTGGCGGCGGTTCTAGCGTGGAATTCATCAATGTTCGACATGCCGTCACTATCAATATCACCATTTCTACCGTTATTTCCGGTTGCATCTTTGGGATCAAGTCCATTTTGTATTTCGTACCAGTCGGGGAGTCCGTCGCCGTCGTCATCCCAGTCGGTGTAGTCGGGGATACCGTTACCATTGGTGTCGGTATAGTCGGCGTTAACGTCAACGAGTTTGAGGTATTGTGCCTGTTTGCCTTCTGCAGCACTGCCATTTAGTCCTACATAGATGCCGTTATTGATTAGGTCGTTGCCAGATTTATTGTTTGACCATATATAGTTGGTTGGAGTGGTTGATATGAGGTCAACAATATTGTAGCTGGCTGTTGGTTCTATGCCGAAATAGTTGTTTGCTCCATAAGTTGCATTTAACTTAAATTGTGCGGCGATATTGGTTCCGTTGCCATTTGGTGCTCCCCAATAGTTATTATTTACAAATACAAATACGACATCTTGCAGTCCGGCACTGACACCGGGATCTTCAAATTTTGCTACGGCAAAAATATCAGGATCGTAGTTGTCTGTATCGGTGCGTGAAAGGAAGTATTGATTTTGGCTTTGTAATGCGGCTGATTCTTGTCTGGCATTATTGATGCGTGAGTAGGCATTTTGCAGGTCCCAATCTCGATTTATCCAGATGTTAGTCATTGCATTGTAGCGTTTAAAGTTTGGTATTGATTTACCAAAGTTTAGTTCGTAAATACTGAAGTTGTGATCTTTATTTGGTATTTCACCACTGCGTCCGTAGGTGTTGAAATCGTTTTGTGCACCTGCTTCTTGTCCGTAGAAGAGTAGTGGTACACCATCAACTGCTGATAGTTCGGCATAGGCATACAGTAATCGGTATGGGTCATGTGATGGGTATATTTCGTCATGACTTGTGAGGTTTAATAGGATAGGGGATAGTGCGAATGCGTTGCGTCGATCTGCCAGAGCTTGTTGCGTCGGTGCTGTATATGATTGTGGGTTGTTGCGCTCGGGGTAGTCAAAGAATTTTCCTCGCCAGTAGAATACCATATTTTCGTTGAGGATATCAAAATGTCGGGCTGAACGGAATCCAACACCGTGGTGTTTGCTACCGTTTACTTCTGAGTAGCCGTCAAGTGATTCGGCCATAAAGAGGAAGTCCCATTTTACGGCACGGGTTGTGTTGATGCAGTATTCCCAGAATTTTGATGGCAGTCCTTGGGCGAAGTCGCATCGCAGTCCGTCTATACCTTTGTATGATTCTGATTTTGGTGTTCCGGCAGGATGTCCGGTTTTATCTAACCAGTATAGTGGGTAGGCGGCAAAGTATTCCCATAGTTCTTTGCTATATTGGTCTAAGGGTTCTAGTTCATCATCTTCGCGCAGGTAACGTTTGTACCATGAACTTGACCATGCATTGTTGGTGTCGAACGGACCTTCTTGTACAAGTGCGTCATATTTGCCGAAGAAGAAGTCTGCGGCATCGGACCATTTGCCAAAATCTATTCTGTCTGGAGCCATTGCCATATCTGTGTTGGCACCGCTTTGGTAGTAGGTTGCATGGTTGCCGTAATGGTCTTTTTGTGAATACCATTGCGTGCGTACCTCTCTGATTAGTGTTGCAGGATCGTTGGTGATTCCCATGACTACACCTTGTTCTCCTATTTCGCAATCCCAGGCACTGTGGTTGAATGTTCCGTCCAGCATTACACCGATACCTACTTCGTCAAGTGCGGCAATAAAGGATCTGAATTCATTCATTGCATTTTCTTTGGATGATGGATCGCCGAGTACGGAATTTACTTCCCAATAGTTTTTGACGGCGTAGGGGCTGCCGGGATCGTAGGGAAGTCCTGTTAATGGGTCTGTCTGCCGACCATCTGTTCCTATGGGATGTATTGGTTGGAGCCATATCATATTTACGCCGAGACCGGTGAAATGGTTTGTGTTTACATAATCTGGTATATTGGTATTTGCAATATACATATCTTCAAAGGTGCTGCGTCCATAGAAGTCGGTGCCGGTGGCTTCGGCAACCATTGGGTTTAGTTCGTACATAATAAGTTGTAATGCTTTGGTTGGTGATACAACAACAGCACAGTCACGGCGTACTCCGTGGTCTGTGTAGTAAATGTAGTCGCCATTGTCAATACGATAGCGGGCGTTAATGCGATATGCACCGCACTTATTTACATCTATAGTGTATGAGTATTTGCCGCCACCAATATCGGTCATGGGATATGCACGATAGTACGTATTATCACTGGAAGTAGAAACCGTTGCCGGGTCTTCTTCTATTGTAGTAAAGTCACGTCTATTGAGGTTGGAGAAAAGTTCAACATCACTGACAGTGTGTCCGGTGCCGGCATTTGGTTGTAGTATAATGGTGAGCTGATAGCTTTCGCCTGTCAGTTCGTTGAGGAAGAAGCGGCGTAGTCCGTAGTTTGCGTCGTTGGTGTTGCCACTGACAACTGTTTGCATTTCCGGTTTGCCGATATCAAAGTAGCCGTCTTGGTTATCATCAATAATACTGGCGATGGAAACTTTTTGCAGTTCGGGAACATCAATATTTCCGTCATTATCCCAGCTGTATGGCCCTTGACTGGTTAGTACACCACCATCAGTGGTTTCAAAGGCTGTTGCGGCGATGTAAATATATTTCGGCATATACCCGAAGGCATCTATCAGGTTAAACTCACCTTCGAGAACACCACTGGGGCTATTAGCTGCACTTCCGGCAACATTATTCCAGCCTTCCCAGTCATTGCTACCTTCAGCGGCGAGATATGGTTTTGTGGCCGTATCGATAAATATTTTTCCTTGTTTATTCCAGCTAGGGGCAGGGTCTGATGCGGGGCCAGGTTCATCTGTTATATAAATGAAGTGATCGGATCCTCCGCTTGATTCACTTACTCCCCACGTTGCAACATAAAGATTGGAGCCTTTTATGGCGGCCAGGATTTTCATGGTGTCGGGGAATATCACGTAATTAGTGCTATCGGCGATACCGTCCATATTGAAGTAACTGTTAGTTTCTGCCATGATTCCTGCTTGCCAGTCTAAGCCGTTGTTATTATCCCATTTTGTTGATGTGTCGTTGCGAAATACAAAGTCAACTGATGATGCATTGGACGGAACGTTATAGATAACAACCCAGTCGTTGCCTGATGCTGTCATAAGCAAGTTGGTTACATCTTGCCATTCTCCGGCAGTTTTCTTGGAGTGTCCTATATGAATTCTTATTGGTGTTTCACCGGCAAGTATACTTTCATTTGGGGTATAGGTTATTTGCAGGTTTTGACCTCGCATAGCAAAGGCTGGGTTCCAGGTGGCAACGGATACTGTGGTGACGGTGCCGGACGGGTGGCTGTTAGCATCATAGATGCTATATTTGTAAATATTACCTTCGTTATAGCCTGCACGAACTTCTGCACCATTACTGTAGCCATCACCATCTTTGTCGCCTTGATCATCCCATTCACCGCTGTAATAGGTTGAATGGTTATATGGATTAAGGCGGCTCCAGTTTTCATTGTAGTTAGGAATAAAATCGCGGTTATCGTCGCCAGGCCATGGTGCATCGGGACCGGGAGCACCATCGCTATCGATAAATGGCATTTCGACATTATCCGGTAGGCTATCGCCATCAGAATCAATGGCGTTTATTCCATATAGGTTGAATGTTATATGGCGTGAGACACGACTTGTTATACCCCCATCAACACGTATTGCTTCAAAGAAATGCTGACCATTGGCAAAGTTACCCCATAGACGGTCATTTTCTACATTTGCGAGGTTGTCACGTAAGATTATTTCACCATTAAAGATGTTGGTGTAATTGCCGTTGTTGAAAGGAAGCTCATAGCCATCCCAATAGAGTCTTACTGTATCAGGGGAACCGGGAGCCGTTACTGTAGTTGTGAAAAACGGAAGCTCAATTGTTGAATCTTCTGTATGGTTAAGTGTTATTGTTTGGCTATTAGATGTTACTGAAAACACTCGGGTGTAGACGCTTGTGTTTATTATTGAACGCGGTTCGCCCCAATCAGCTTCGGTAGTCGTTACCAATGCAGTGTGTATGCCTGAACTTAGTCCGTCCAGATTAAACCTCCATAGTCCTTTCATTATTTCGTGTGCTGTTTCCGGTGTGTCGTTATCAATGGTAACCGTCATACCGTAGGCAGTGAAATCTCTGTTGTTGATAGTCATTACGCCTTCGCCTTGTATGGTTTCATTTTCTGCCGGATATGTGACGTTCACTTCCGGACCGCGTCTGTCAATATAGACTGTTTTAGTTTTTGTACTGAATAAGGCTGGTTCTCCGGCTGGACGTTGAATAAATGCTCGTGCTTTAATGACATTAAGTCCTTCAGGAATATTTGTAGCTGTAATACTGATATTCATATTCCAGTTGGTGCTATTGACTTGATTCATTTTTTCAAAGCGACCGGAAACAATATTTTTACCGGTGTCATAATAGTTGGTTGTTAGGTTGATGCCGCGTCCCCATTTTAGCATCATGGAATCGACTGTTTGCCCATTAGGATTGAATGAAACATTAATAGTAAGGTTGGTGTCTGTTATGCGTGTGACTTGACGAGGTTTGTCAGGCGAGTGTATGCCGCCCGGGATGACCCAGTTCATGGTTGGTGCAGGATTGCCACCCTGCTGAAAATCTAAATTGAGGTCACTTGCCGTTATGGGCGCAAAGCAGACCCATCCTTCGCCGGCATTTCCGGGAACTTTTACTGTTACTGCACCGCCGACACCAACTTTAATGTTTCCATAACCTTGTCCCCAATCTTCGGTAAAATGGCCGGTGTAATCATGTAGAATAGTATTTTCAGCAAATGAGGTATTAAGAGTATGTTCAATATCCCAGCCAGAATCGTTCATAGCAGAAATAAGTAAACCTTTGTTGGCCGTTGCCGCACTGTCGTAGCGTTCAAGGGCAAGGTAGTCACCATCATGCCAGAGATCATTTTCGCTGCCGCGAGCAAACTGCTGATGAATCCATATCATATTTGCAAGTTCGCCATTTTGATCAGCAAGAGCATGACTATCGTAGCCAGGGCGCATCCAGGTTTTTGTATTGTTATCAGCCCAAGTGATATTGTTTCCGGTAAAATATACCATTGGAAATCCAATATGTGTCAGAATATAAGCATAGCCCAGTTTCACTTTTGATGCAGGCCCTTCGTCGTGACCCCATACATACATTATGCCATTATTAGGTCCGAAATCAGTTCCGTAACCGTGGAAATTGCCGATATTACCGTTGAGAGCAGAATCAGCGGTCTTTTTTATTTGGTAGTCGAGAAAGCGCATCGGGTTACGGTCGTTAGTTCCATAGCCGTACCAATATTCAATTTCGCTCCATGGACTGAGGATTTCAGCAAATATTAAAGCATCATCACGCTCTGCAAGATAGTTGGTAAAGAGATCATTAGCTTCGTTGCCATCGCTATCGCTATAGCCGTAGCGAAGATTATAATTATATTGTGCTTCATGTAAAAAGCCGCTGCCACGAATTCCAAAGAATTCATAAGGAACATGTTTTCCGGCATCAAGGCGTAATCCGTCATAATCCATTGCGTTACCAAGCCAGGCAATCCAGCGATAGAGCATTTGCGACGCATTTTCATT
>CAMZLY010000116.1 GCA_947311825.1 uncultured bacterium | reverse complement strand
GATTGAAACTCGCTAAGTACTCGGATAAGATAGGTATTTTCGCAGTCGCCCGCACCACGCGGGCGTGGATTGAAACTCCTCACCTAGATTACCGTCACTTACATTACACGTCGCCCGCACCACGCGGGCGTGGATTGAAACACTCTTTGCCGGCAATTTGAAACCACGAATATAGTCGCCCGCACCACGCGGGCGTGGATTGAAACATTGTTCGAGTTCCATCGGTATTGCGTACCCTCTGTCGCCCGCACCACGCGGGCGTGGATTGAAACCAAACAACGGATCTTTTCTTGGTTTGGATACTTGTCGCCCGCACCACGCGGGCGTGGATTGAAACGTGTAGCGATCAACAGCGAGCAGACCGGGACAGCGAGTCGCCCGCACCACGCGGGCGTGGATTGAAACAGTATATCATAATGGTATGCAAGTGTTGGTAGCGTCGCCCGCACCACGCGGGCGTGGATTGAAACGCGTGTCTCCATTGGCAAACGGTAGTGTCGGTGGTCGCCCGCACCACGCGGGCGTGGATTGAAACTCTTGGTTTGGATACTTTAGCGTTTTTGGATGAGGTCGCCCGCACCACGCGGGCGTGGATTGAAACGCTATATGGATTTGCTTAATCCAAGTATCAGTTTTGTCGCCCGCACCACGCGGGCGTGGATTGAAACTTTGATTGGATACGACCAGGACAACAAAGCCGGGTCGCCCGCACCACGCGGGCGTGGATTGAAACACCGAAAGAAATCTTATTACGCTTGACGCTTTAGTCGCCCGCACCACGCGGGCGTGGATTGAAACATATGTATATTACAGATATAAACAAGCAACGTAGGTCGCCCGCACCACGCGGGCGTGGATTGAAACTAGCTAAGTACTCGGATAAGATAGGTATTTTCGCAGTCGCCCGCACCACGCGGGCGTGGATTGAAACTCTAACATTTGCGCATATATAGATAACTGCACTTGTCGCCCGCACCACGCGGGCGTGGATTGAAACATATAAGATTGCTTTACCATTCCGAAAGCGCCAGTCGCCCGCACCACGCGGGCGTGGATTGAAACAATAAATGTATTGATTGCCCACATTTCAGAATGGTCGCCCGCACCACGCGGGCGTGGATTGAAACTTTGCTCAAGACTGTTATTTTGGATCTGTAACGTGTCGCCCGCACCACGCGGGCGTGGATTGAAACTATCGTGCGATGCAGACTGGCGATGATGATAGTTGTCGCCCGCACCACGCGGGCGTGGATTGAAACCGTGCTCGGCTAGATACTTCTTAATCTCTGTTGTCGCCCGCACCACGCGGGCGTGGATTGAAACATTGGCTTTTACGCATGGTGTCTCATTGATACAGTGTCGCCCGCACCACGCGGGCGTGGATTGAAACTTTTGTTGGGGCTAGCATGTATCTTTATGACAGTCGCCCGCACCACGCGGGCGTGGATTGAAACGCCCACACGAAGCAAACGTGCTCAAATTTACGCGTCGCCCGCACCACGCGGGCGTGGATTGAAACTGCACATTCAAGACGTGCGGAAAATTCTGCGAGTCGCCCGCACCACGCGGGCGTGGATTGAAACACAACAACGGCAACAAAAGGGCAATGGGGGTTCGTCGCCCGCACCACGCGGGCGTGGATTGAAACATTCACGGTGACTATCCGTGGGCTGATAAAAGTGGTAAGTCGCCCGCACCACGCGGGCGTGGATTGAAACTGTTACTTTACCCCATTTCTGTCCGTACTCATCAGTCGCCCGCACCACGCGGGCGTGGATTGAAACCGAGAAATCCCGCTGAAAGAAAAGAGCCGTCCGTCGCCCGCACCACGCGGGCGTGGATTGAAACACGTGCTCGCCAAAAAGTGCTGCGTGTAGGTTCTCTGTCGCCCGCACCACGCGGGCGTGGATTGAAACATCTTCAACCACCTTTTCTGATCACCATCCAAGTCGCCCGCACCACGCGGGCGTGGATTGAAACATAACCGTTTTAATGAATCTTAACATTTACGCAAGTCGCCCGCACCACGCGGGCGTGGATTGAAACTGGGTTACAATTTTTAAGAGTCAACCCGTTTTGGAGTCGCCCGCATCACGCGGGCGTGGATATACATGTTGTGCTTTCCTATATGGCTCTTTTGCGTTTGTTTCTTGTTTTTTTTGCATATATTGAAATTACTCCTGTATTTATATTTCGATATTTGTTACATATATGAATTATAATTTTTATTTTAACAAGAATGGAGAAAGAAATTGAAAATTAATGCATTTAAAGCGATTAGACCAACGGCAGAACTTGCTGAAAAGGTTGCTAGTGTCCCGTATGATACTATTAATAGATTTGAAGCTGCTAAGTTGGCTGAAAATAATCCTTATAGTTTTCTTAGGATTATTCGTGCCGAAATTGAATTGGCGGCATCTGTAGATATTCATGATGATAAAGTTTATAAACATTCGGCAGAGAATCTTGAGAAGTTCCTTGATAATGGCACTCTTGTTATGGAAAATGAACCGTCGTTTTATATTTATCGCCAGATAATGGATGGTCATAGTCAAAGTGGGATTGTTTGTTGTTGCCATATTGATGATTATGAAAATAATATTATTCGTAAACATGAACATGTTCTGCCGGCAAAGGTTGAAGATAGAACCCATCTCATTAAAGAGTTAAATGCTAATACGGGGCCGATTTTCTTGACATATAGAGATAAGGCTGAGATTGATAAGCTGGTTCAAGAAGAGGAAGCTAATGAACCGCTGTTTAATTTTACTTCCGAAGATGGCGTACAACACACTGTTTGGAAAGTTTCTGATTGTGAGTTATTGTATCGTTATTTAGGTGAAGTTCCTCTTGCGTATGTTGCTGATGGACATCACCGTGCTGCTAGTGCGGTGGCTGTAGGGCAAGAAAGAAGGAATGCTAATCCAGATCATAATGGTGATGAAGAGTATAATTGGTTTGTCAGTGTTTTGTTTCCTGCTACCCAACTAAAAATATTGCCTTATAACCGTATTGTTGCTGATTTTAACGGAATGAGCCATGAGGGGTTTCTTGATGTTATTAAATCAAGATTTGAATTTGACAATGTACATTTGCCAAAACCGACGGCACGGGGAAGCGTAAGTATGTATTTGGCTGGTGAATGGCATTCTTTCTGGTTAGGTGAAACTGATGATATCCTTGATGCAGATGCTTTGCAGGATCAGCTTCTTGGTCCTATTTTGGGGATAGAAGACCCTAAAACTGATAAACGTATTAGTTTTATTGGTGGAATACGTGGCACAGAGGAACTTGAGAAATTGGTCGATACAGGTGAGCATGCTGTGGCATTTTCTATGTATCCGGTTGCTATCGAACAGGTGATGGGGATTTCTGATGATGGTCAAGTTATGCCACCTAAAAGCACTTGGTTTGAGCCTAAATTACGTTCGGGACTATTTATCCATTCACTTGCTGATTAATTGCAGGTATAGTTCTTGAAAAGCTTCGGTAATAAATATGAAAAGTTCGGGATTATATCAAAATTACGGCGGGATTAATCGTCAACATATAATAGTGGCAGTAATTGCGGCACTTATTTCTGTTGCTCTACATACTGCACTTATTTTGTCTTTACCGGGGTTAAAACTATCGGCATCACTGGCAACTCGGAGGAAACAGCAGGATTTATCTGTTAAAAAAATGCGTCTTACAGATGTTATTATGCCGGACAGTAGTCAAGATAAAAAAGGTTGGGAAGAAGATGTCGGTCAAGATAATCTTGGCAAAATGTTGGATATTGAGCAGTCGGCAGAGGAATTGGTTTTGGCTCCTGACAAAACTATCACTGAACCGCCAGTAATTATTCAGGAAAATATTGCCGGTGAAGAGTCTCCTGTTGTGGAACCGGATGCAGTCGATAGCCGAGAACATTGGGAGGCTCGACAGGATATAATTGCAATTGACTCTAAAATTGCAGTGTCTGAAATAGATACTCTTGCCAGATATGATATTCCGGTAATAGAGCGGGTAATAGATGCCCCTGATGTTATTGATCCAGTTGACCGTGATGCGCCATCACTTGATATTGAGAATCATCATTTCACTAAAACAGGTGTTGCAATACCGGCAATAGCGTCTATTAGTCCAAAAGCTGGTGTGCGCGGAAAAGAGTTGTCTGAACATAGCACGGAGTTAGATGTAGGAACTGTTCCAGTTGAAAAAAGTGAGGAGCTGTTTTCTGAAGCACCGGAAGAAATATCAGAGTTTAAGCCAATTGAGAATTTTCTTAAAGCATCAATTACTACTTATACAACTATTAAAGATTTTCGATATGGTTATTTTAGGATTGATATAAGTAGGTCTGGAGCGGAATTATTACCTACGTTGCCAAAAGATATTTTATTTGTACAAGATTGTTCTGCTAGTATGAGTGAGCAACGACTCTATTTTTGTCGAAAAGCTCTTGAGCAATGTTTGGGATATATAGGTGCTGAAGATCGATTTAATATTGTTAGTTTTAAAGAGAAAACAGAGTATTGTTTCGATAGTTGGCAGAAACTTTCTACTGAAAATAGTAATATCGCCAAGAGTTTTATTAGGAATATGCGGGCAGGAGGTAATACTGATTTGTATGCATCTATGCGGCAATTGGTAAAAGGTAGAAATGAACATGGGCGGACTGTTATAGCTGTTATGGTTAGTGATGGAATGCCGACAACCGGAATAACTGATAGTACTAGAATCATTGGTGAAGTTACAAAGGTTAACGATGGTTGTGTTTCTATTTTTTCTATGGGTACTACGGCAAAAGCAAATTCGTATCTACTTGATATTATGAGCTATTGCAACCGTGGTGATTCAAGATTGGTTCGTTCTGGACGATGGGGGATTCCTGATGAGCTGGCTGAACTTGTTGAAAGTGTTAATAGGCCTGTGTTGTCTGATATTAAATTTTATTTTAGCAATAATAAAGAAATTGAAGTTTATCCTGCATTAACAAGTAATCTTTACCTTGATAAAACTTTGGTTCTTTACGGACGCTACCCACGCGGCACTGAAAATGTGCTTTTTCAGGTGTTTGGAGATGCTGTATCTGAGCAGTGTGATATGATTTTTGAATTGCCGTTGGATCGAACATCTTATAGCAAAGAAAAAATGATTCGCACTTCTTGGGCGAAGCAGAAGCTTTATACACTATTGGGGCAATATGCACGAAATAATAACGATGATATAATTTCCGAAATGAAGCATACCGCACGCTCGTATCATTTGCCGGTTCCTTTCCGTGGAAAGTTTTGATCTGTTATTCAGGTAATTCTACTTGTTGTATCTCTGATAATAGTGGTAATTTTGCGTCTTTACCAGAGATGATAGCTGATTCTATTGCGGGCCACTTGATTCCTATATCAGGATCGGACCATAAAATTCCTTTTTCGCATGTGGGTGCATAGGTGTCTGTGCATTTATACATCACATCAGCTTTTTCGCTGATCACACAAAATCCGTGGGCAAGACCTGCGGGAACAAACAGTTGCTTTCGATTTTTGTCCGATATGTTTATTCCTACCCACTGACCAAAAGTTGGTGAGCTTTTACGTATGTCAACAGCAACATCAAATATTTCTCCCCAAATAACAGAAATTAGTTTTCCTTGTGTGTGTGGTAGTTGATAGTGCAGTCCACGTAAAGTTCCTTTAGCTGAATGGGAGTAGTTGTCTTGGACAAAATCACAATCTAATCCAGCCTCCTGATAAAGCTCTTTGTTGTATGTTTCTACAAAAAAACCTCTGTCATCGTTATATACTTTGGGTGTAAAAACTAAAACACCTTCTAATTCGGTCGATTGAACATCTAGTCTCATAAATAAATTCCTTTAGTAATTTTGTTAGAATACCATGTGTTTATTTATTTGCCAGTAAATAATTCAGATATTACTGGAATTAGTCCATTACTTAGTTTATATTTAGTTAGTTTTAATGAAATGTAATATCAAGTGTTTATCGTGATTTTATTGTTAGGTTTATTTAGAGGTTATTAAGTGCGAATATTTAAGTACCTAGTGTTGTTATCAGTTTTATTGTTATGCAATATTGGCAATGCGGCTAATACGTCGCAGGCATTTAGTCTTGAGTCGCCTTTGTCGGGGACTGTTTATGGTCCGTTTGTATTACAGGATAACTATGTTGCGGAGATTAGTGCTAAAAAATATTTAGTGCAAATATCTCCTAATGGCTATTTGCAACTGAAAGATATGGAAACGGATACTGTTTCTGAGCCTTATGAGTTTATGAATGGGCGGATGGTTAGAATTAATGATAGTCTTTTTACTATTGTTGATATAAATGAAATTCCTTATGTTAAGCCAATTCCTGCTCCGATATCTGAAACTAAACCTAAGCCAGCTATTAAACCTATGGTTGCGGTAACCGCAGCAGGAACAACAGCGATTGCTGCTACGAAAGCAGATAAAAGAATCAGGCAGAAATCGGCATATAGACCAACATCGGCAATGTGGACAACTGAAACTAAGCAAACGGTAAAAACTACGCCTAAACAGGTAAAAAAATATACTCCAAAGCCCGTTTCTAAACCAGTAAAAAAACAGAAACCAAAAGCATCTTTTAAGCGTTTGTCAGAGCCAAAACCCGATGCGACTTCTTATTTTACAACTAGCAGATATCCGGCATCGATAACTAAACCAAAATCTAGATATTCTTATCAATCTAGGTCTAAAACTGTGCCGTATAATCCTAAATCATCGTCTCCATCTAAATTGCGTCCTTATAAAGGCCTTTCGTTTGCTGATAGACTTGGCATAGCGGTTGATATTTCTGCCCTTGAAAAGGTTAATTATGATTATAAAGTATCCGGCATAGGCTCTACAGAGGCTGAGATTAGCCGGAACTCTATAGCGGTTAAATTTAAAGTTATGCCGTTTACGCTAGAACTCGGAAAAGTTTTTAGTGCAGAGTGGAGTGGAGAGGTGTCGGGGACGAATAGTCCTTTTCAAAACCTTAATCTTAGCAATGGAAGTGGCTGGTGGTGGGATCTTAAATATAAGCATTTGTTGTGGGAAAAAGATGGCTGGCTGTTTGCCGCTACTGCAGATGGTTCTTATAGAAAAGAAGATTATGATCTTTCGTATGGAATATGGCAGGATAAGCAAATAGTTATTCCGCCGGCAGGAACAAATAGTGAGGCAACGATTGCTGTTATTAAAGATCTTGCATCAACAACGCAACCAGCAGTTTTTACTGAAACGATGTTTAAGCTAGGGCTTGCTTTGGCGTATAAGGCTGACTATTGGGGATGCTGGGCAACGACAGATTTCATTGCTTATAATTCGGCTGATATTGAATCTACAATTAATACTGCTGAAGGTTCATATACTATTGATGTGGAAAGAACCGATCCTTTTATTTTCACCTTAGGTGCTAGTATAAAAAGACATGGTGTTAATTGGTTTAGTACTATCAGTTTGGCAGGAGAAAGTGCTATAAGATTTGGTGTTAATTATAAATTTTAGTAACTACCTATCTCCGAGAGGTAGTATCGTAGAGTAGCAGTACTCGCAGGAATGTCACCTCTCGGAGATAGGTGACTACGTTTTTAATTATGATAAAATTATTTAAAGATATATGGCGTAAACGAGAATTAAGTATGATTCTTGTTGAGCGTAATTTAAAAATCAGATACAAAAACTCTGCACTAGGCTTTTTTTGGACATTGCTGGGACCGCTGTTTCTTATCCTGATTTATAGTGTTTTTCTTAGTGTATTGCGTTTCCCTATGAATTTACCTGTTCTTGTTACGGGTATTATTGCTTGGCAGTTCTTGGCAATGTGTCTCGGAGATTCATTATATGCAATTGTAGGTAATGCTAATCTGGTAACAAAATCATCGTTTCCACGTATAATTCTGCCTCTTTCAATGGTTAAGGCTAATCTTGTTAATTTTTTGCTTTCATTTATTGTTGTTATTGCATATTTGCTGGTTAAAAGGGTGGATTTTGGCGCATTATATCTGTTGCCACTAATAATAATCACACAATTTGCATTATGCTTAGGTGTGTCTTTGCTGTTTTCTGCTTCTAATGTGTTTTTTCGTGATACAGAACATATTATCTCCATCGTTATGTTGGCTTGGTTCTTTATGACACCGGTAATTTACCCAATAGGATTAGTTATGGATAATGCCGTTTTCCCGTGGTGGGTAACTGTTGCCTATTTTCTGAATCCTATGACCGGTATTGTATCGGCGTATAGAATGGCGTTTCTCTCTGCCCATAATCCGGGTACGGAGTTTTTGATGTTATCACTTGTTGTATCATTCGTATTTATGTTTGTGGGTATATTTGTATTTCAAAAGGCGGAGAAAAAGTTCGGCGATGAGCTGTAATTATATTATGGATACTGATAAAATAATTGTAAAAAACATGAGCAAGAAGTTCCGCTTACGAAATAGTGGCTCGCAAAGCCTTAAGGCTAGTATTATTGATATGCTTATGCCGAATAAACGTCGTAAAAAAAAGGATTTCTGGGCATTACGCGATATTAATTTTACAGTAAAAAGCGGAGAAACCTTGGGGATAATTGGTGCTAATGGTGCGGGAAAAAGCACATTACTTTCACTTTTAGCCGGAACAAAAATTCCAACTAGCGGAAGTATCGAAACAAGGGGAACTATTTCATCATTACTTGAGTTAGGTGCAGGTTTTCATCCTGAACTTACCGGCAGAGAAAATGTCTATCTTTCCGGTGCTATAATGGGGTTGTCACGCCAGCAGATGAATGATCGTTTTGATGCTATTGTTGAGTTTGCCGGCATAGAGAAGTTTATTGATCAGCCGGTCAAGCATTATTCATCAGGTATGTATGTACGTCTTGGTTTTGCGGTAGCGGTGGAAGTTGACCCTGATATTTTGCTTATTGACGAAGTTTTGTCTGTTGGTGATATTGATTTTCAGCGAAAATGTATCAAGAAAATGAATAGTTTCCGCGAGCAAGGCAAGACTATGTTGATTATTTCGCATGATTTGCATACTATTCAGTCAATTAGTGATAAGATTCTTTTTTTAAAAGAAGGAAGTGTTATAGGTATCGGGAATCCTGAATCTATAATTAGCGATTATGAATCTCATTCCAGGCAAGAAGCAGCAAAGAGCCTGCAACGAGAATGGGGAACAGGTAGAATCAAAATAACAGATGTGAAACTCTGTGATAATCACGGCAACGAAAAAGAAAAATTTGATTCGGGAATTCCGATAAAAATAGAGATTTCTTATAATGCAGAACACGTTATTAATAAACCTGTGTTTGGTTTTAGTATAGCTGATGAAGAGGGGCAACTTGTTTATGGCAATAATACACAGATTGAGAAATTTGAGACAGGTACAATCAATGGTAAAGATTCGATAGTTTTACAGATTGATGATTTGAATTTGGCAACAGGGAATTATTTGCTTTCTTTCTCGGTGCATTCAGATGACCATGAAGAAAATTACCATAGACTGGATAATCATTACCCGATAAGAGTTGAGAATTCAAAAGAATTTGAGGGCGGCGTATATTTGCCGATAAAGTGGAAGTAAAACAGTGTGCTGTTATCAGGAGAAAATCCTGAATTGCGAAAGGAAAAAATGAATTTACCGGATTTAAAAAAGAATAAAAATGTTATTGAAACTATTAAGATTTCATTAGATGAAGATCTATGTGGTGGGGTTGATGTTACTAGTGTTGCATTGGTTCCAGAGGATTCTGTTGTTACGGCAATTATTTTAGCAAGAGAAACTCTTGTTATTGCCGGTGTTGATATTGCTGTAGCTGTTTTTAATGCTGTTGATTCTTCGATAAAATGCGAAGTAATGCTTAAGGACGGTAGTTCTGCGAAACCGGACGACGTCATATTAAAAATCACCGGACCGGCAATCGGAATCCTTACGGCAGAACGAACAGCGCTTAATTTTATGCAGCGTATGTGTGGCATTGCTACCATGACAAAATTGTTTGTTGATAAAGTTGCCGGCACCGGAGTTATGATTCTGGATACACGCAAAACCACACCAACTTTAAGAGTGTTTGAAAAATATTCTGTTCTTTGTGGTGGTGGTAAAAATCATCGCATGGGATTATATGACCGTGTACTTATAAAAGATAATCATCGTCGATTATGGCGTAGTGCTGATGCCTCTTTGCTTAATGAAGCGGTATTAGCTGCCCGTAAAAAATTTCCCGATGTTATGGTTGAAGTAGAAGTTGAAACGGAAGAAGAATTAAGAAGTGCTCTTCTAGCAAAACCAGAATGGATTTTACTGGATAATATGGGTCCAGAGAATTTGAAGCGTTCGGTTGCTATATGTAATGGCATTAGTAAATTAGAAGCATCCGGTGGTATAACCCTAGATAATGTGGAAGATATTGCAAAGAGTGGTGTTGATGCTGTTTCGCTTGGATGCTTAACGCATTCTGCTCCATCTGCTGATCTCTCGTTGGAGATGCTATAATGGTGACTCTACGAACTAATAACTGATAACGAATAACTTTTTATGAAAAATATGTCTATTTTATTAATTGATATAGGAAATACGTCGGTAACATTAGGTGTGTCTCGTGGTTCAAAAATAAAAAACCTAACCAGAATCAAAACTGATAAATGCACTTCTGGGGATATTCGTAGTATAATAATCGAAACAGTGAAAGATGTAGTTTTATCCGGTGCTGCACTTTGTTCGGTTGCTCCATCTGTAAACATAAAATTTATTAAAGTAATAAAAAAAGAGTATAAACTTAATACATTGATTATTGATCATACTTTAGATTTAGGGGTGAAGATAGATTACCCCGAACCTGCTTCGATTGGTCCTGATAGATTGGCTAATGCAGCCGGTGCAGTTGCTAAATATGGGTGTCCGGTTATTGTAGCAGATTTTGGAACAGCCCTAACTTTTGATATAATATCATCAGAAGGTGCGTATGTAGGTGGTATTATAACACCGGGATTACCGCTTATGGCGGATTATTTCTCGGAAAAGACAGCTTTATTACCGCATATTGATTTAAAAGGAGGTCGTGGCGTTATTGGAAAATCAACAACTGCCGCTATGCGTATTGGTGCAAAACTTGGGTATCGAGGTATCGTTCGTGAAGTTATTTCTGAGCTGAAAAAGAAACATGGCTTAACAAATGCCGTGCTATGTGCCACTGGCGGATACGCAAAGTGGGTACTTGCTAATCTTGATGTGCCGTTTAAATTTGATAAAACATTAACGCTGTATGGTATTTTAAAAATATATAAAAACAGTAACGACCTATCTCCGAGAGGTAGTACCGTAGAGCAGCTCGTTTATTATGATGTTACCTCTAGGAGATAGGTGATTACTTTAAAAAAGGGAAATTAAGTCTTCGACAATACTCCCGCCATTCGTGCCGCTTTGCGGCACGAATAGCGGGAGGGTAGAGAGGATATATCGCACTTTTAGTAGGCAATCATAGTTCCACCGGGACAAGCCCAGTGGTGACGTTACATAAATATAGGTTTTGGAAAAGTTGCATGTTTATTCGTGCATTCGTGGCAATTAAAAAAAGGAAAAGAAAATGTCAGAAAAGTTTTATGCAGTAATTATGGCAGGGGGCAAAGGTGAACGTTTTTGGCCTCTAAGTTCATCAAAAACACCGAAGCAGGTTTTACCGTTAATAAGTGATCGCCCCATGATTGCGATGACGGTTGATTATATAAAAGATCTTATTCCACCGGAGCGTATATTAATAATTACCAATGCATCACTTGTTGATGTTACAAAAGAGGCAGTACCTGAATTGCCGACAGAGAATGTTATTGGTGAACCGGTTGGGCGTGATACAGCTGCTGCTTGTGCATTGGGAGCCGCACTTGTAAAAGCTCGTTGTCCTGATGGAGCATTCTGTATTCTAACCGCTGATCATGCGATAAGCGATCTAGAAATATTCCGTAAAACTATCAATGAAGGACTTGCTTATGCACTGGAAAATGATGTATTGATGACAATCGGTATAAAACCAACTTTTCCAAGTACCGGGTTTGGCTATATTGAAGCAGGAGAGAAAAAAGAACATAATGGTACCGTTGAATTCCGTAAAGCTATGCGTTTTGTGGAAAAACCTGATAATCTAACTGCTAAAGAGTATCTCGATGCCGGCAATTTCTTATGGAACTCAGGTATGTTTATGTGGTCAGTGCAAGCGTTACAAAAAGCTTTTGAGTCTTTTCAGCCGGAAATTGCCGACATGGCGAAACAGATTGAGGCTGTTGCGTGGACTAAGGAGTTTTCTTCGGTATTACGAGAAGAATATAGTAAACTCGGCAAGATTTCAATTGATTATGCGGTGATGGAAAAAGCCGATAACATAGTTGTAGCCGAAGGAGGGTTTAGCTGGAGTGATATTGGAACCTGGCCATCATTAGCAGAACATTATGAAGCTGATGCAAATGGTAATGTTGTTGTGGGATCTGGAGAGCATTTGGAGTCTACAGATAACATTGTTGTTTCAAAGGATCGTCTGACAGCTTTGATTGGAGTAAATAATCTCGTTGTAGTTCAGTCCGAACATGCAACATTAATCTGTCCTAAGGATAAGGCACAGGATATCAAAGCCATGGTTCAGCAATTGCATGCCCGTGGTATTTATGAGAATTTGTTGTAGTAATGGAAAATATGCAAAGAATAATTGGAGTAGATTACGGCGAACGTCGTATGGGGTTGGCTGTTAGCGATCCTTTAGGTATGTTTGCTACACCGTTACGGACAGTAAAGGTTGTGGCATTGCGAAATTCTTGTAATGAGCTTATTGATGCAATTAATGAAGTGGATGCTGGGCTTATAGTTGTTGGAATGCCATTTAATATGAATGGTACCAAAGGTGAAATGGCAGAAAAAGTCGATGAGTTTATCGCTGTTTTAAAGGAAAAGACTAATGTTCCAATTAAAACAGTTGACGAACGCCTTAGTTCCATGCTTGTCGAGAAGGTACTAATTGAAGCTGATATGAGGCGTGATAAACGAAAGAAGGTTATTGATAAGTTAGCCGCCCAGGTAATTTTGCAATCGTACATGGACAGTCAGCAATGAAACGATATCGCATTGATATAGCTTATGATGGTACTGATTATTCCGGTTGGCAAGTACAACCTAATGAGTTAGCGGTTCAAGAGGTTATCGAAAAAGTTTTATTACAATTATCTGGAGAAATCGTAAAAATTCATGGTAGTGGCAGAACGGATCAAGGGGTTCATGCAAAATGTCAGGTTGCACATTTTGACTTAAAAAAAGAATGGCAACCACGTCGATTGTATGGGGCTCTTAACGCTTTGTTGCCGGAATATATACGTGTTCGTAAAGTGCAACTCGTTGCGCCTGATTTTCATGCTAGACGCTCAGCAAAGTCCAAAGAGTATAGATATTATATCTGGAATGGTGAAAACATTTCTCCATTTGATCGTTTATATAAAACCCATATAAAACGTAAACTTGATGTAGAACGAATGCGTTCTGCTACCAAGTTTTTGGAAGGCGAACATGATTTTGCGGCATTTACCGCCAGCTCAAAAACAACTATAAAAAGTACTGTTAGAACTATCTTTTCGATAGATATAAAAACTCATGGTAATGAAATTGATATTCGAGTTAAAGGAAGTGGATTTTTATATAAGATGGTTAGAAGTATTGTAGGATGGTTAATTGAGGTAGGGGACGGCTCGGCTGAACCTGAAAAAACAATAGAAGTTCTCGCATCATGTAAGCGAACATCGCAAGTTCCAACAGCTAAGGCAAAAGGGTTGTTTTTATGGAAAGTGAATTATTAACATCTATTGATTGGAGTGTAGTTGCTTTTATTGCATACATTATTTTAGAATGGGGAATTAGATTGGTAATGCTTTTAGTTGTTCCTCAAAATAGACGTCCCACATCTGCTCTAGCTTGGCTAATGGTTATTTTTATATTTCCATTGGGTGGGCTTATTGTTTACTTATTGTTTGGTGCACAACACGTGAATAAAACCCGTGCGGTTAAATTTGAAGAGCTACATAAGTTGCTGGGTGCAGGCGAGCAGAAGCTGAAGGCAAGAGAAGATACAGTTGCACCTGATCTTAGCGAGAAAGGGCATGAAATAGCTGAATTTGTTCAGACTCTGGGTTCAATGCCATCGCTCAGTGGGAATACCACAAGATTACTACCTGATGCAGAAGAATTTTATGACCTATTGGTGGAGGATATCAATAATGCCAAAGAAACTATCCACATGCTCTTTTATATTTATAACGATGATATTGTCGGGCGACGTATAGCCGAAGCACTTGCTAATGCCGCTAAGCGTGGTGTCGTTTGCCGTGTTCTTGTTGATAGCATGGGATCCAAAGAGATGCTCAAAAGACTTGCTCTTAAAATGAGAAAAAATGGTATCGATGTTCATGATGCACTTCCTGTTAAATCTAAAAGTCGTTTTGTAGGTCGTGTTGATATACGTAATCATCGAAAAGTTATTGTTATAGATGGTATCGTGGGATATACCGGTTCACAGAATATAACTGATCCAAGCTATGGGCATGTGGACTTGGTTTGGCATGATGTTATGATGCGACTGACAGGTAATATTCTTCTTGAACTACAGTTTTTATTTGTTAGTGACTGGTATATGGAGACCGACAAGCAATTGATTGAACCAAAATTATTCCCTGAAACCGAGCAATGTGGTTCATCTGACCTACAGATACTACCAAGTGGTCCCATTTATGAACAGGAAAATTATCAGAGTTTAGTGGTAAGTATGTTCTATTATGCTACAAAACGTATAATAATAACAACGCCATATCTTGTGCCGGATGAAGTCTTTATGCAGGCCGTACAATCTGCCTGTACACGTGGAGTTGAAGTGATAATTGTTTGTCCTAAAAAAACCGATCAAATGTTACCAACACTAGCTGCTCGCAGTTATTATGAAGCATTACTTAGTTATGGTGCAAAAATTCACTTGCATACAGACGGATTACTACATGCAAAAACTATGACCATTGATGGAGAATATGGACTGTTTGGCTCAAGTAATTTTGATATTCGATCATTTGCAATTAATTTCGAAGTAAATATGATTATTTATGATAAAAAAACAAATATTGACTTAGTTGCTCTGCAAGAACGATATTTATCTGAAGCAATAGAATTAACTGCTAAAGAGTGGAGTAACAGAAAAAAATACGTAAAACTATTTCAGAATGTAGCACGTTTAGTTAGCCCGATGTTGTAAACATGCCTCTCAGAGATAGGCATGTACTACCAGCCGCCGGAGGCACCGCCACCACCGAAACTGCCACCACCGCCACCGGAGAAACCACCACCAAAGCCGCCGCCACCAAAACCACCGCCAGATCTACCGCTGTACCCACCGTAATAACCACCAGACAAAAGAGTAAAACCACGTCTGCGTCTATTGCCGAAAAATATTACGAAATAAATAATAAAAAAGATAATTATTTTGACTATAGCTGATGAAGAACCAGAACTTGTTCTGTTTCGTACGTGCGGTATAGGTGTGGAGGCTTCTTTTCCTGTTATAAACTCTTGTGAACGCATAACTGCATATACGATACCATCACCATATCGGTTTGCCCGAAAAAATGATTGCATCCCTCTTATGATGTCACCTGCACGGGCATCGTTAAGCGTGCCTTCAAATCCGTAACCAACTTCCATTCGTATTTTATGCTCTTTTATACTCACCAAAAGTAACAGTCCATTATCTTTGCCTTTATAGCCGAGCTTCCAGTTCTCGGCAACTCGCATACTAAACATCTCTAGAGAATCGCCTTTAAGCGATGGAATAATTAGAATCTCCATCTGACCTGCCGTTGCTTGTTCAAATTGCTGTATAGACATTTCTATTTTCGATTTGTCCGATGAAGAAAGTGTTCCGGCAAGATCAACTATGCGTCCGGTATTTTTAGGAACTTTTAGTTCTGCGGCATTTAAGCTGATGGCGGTAATAATAAATAGAACAATAGTAAAGATTCGTTTACGCATAACTCACCTCATTATCAAGTTCATTTACATCATCTTGTTGATAAGGAAAGAATTTTTTAAGTGCTTCGCCAGCACGTAATATTCCGGCAACCACTGCTTCTGTAAACTTACCTTCTTTAAATAGAGGCTCCATTGTAGCAACCGTTTGTTGCCAGAAATCATCTGGAACAACTGCGTCGATACCTTTATCTCCCAATATTGTGAATTTCTTACTTTTGTAGACAACAAAAAACAGAACTCCATTTTGTTCTTTAGTTTCGTACATTTTAAGCTTTTTGAATACCTTTTCTGCGTTTGCTGAGGGGTTATCGCCACAACGAGCTTGAAAATGAACACGTATTTCACCGGATGTCTCTTTTTCTGCTGTTTTAATGGCATCAACAATTTTATCTTGTTGTTCTTTTGTTAGGAATTGTTTGCTCATTAAAACTTTACCTCTGGTGGGGTTTGTAATGATTGTACATTTGGCGGCTCATAATATTCAGCTTTTTTAAGTCCCATTTTCCCGGCAAATAAACTGCCTGGGAATTTACGGATAGATGCGTTGTAGATTTTAACATTTTTATTATATCTAGTTCGTACTACGGCAATACGATTCTCGGTGCCGGCAAGTTCATCTTGAAGACGAATAAAGCTCGTGTCGGCCTTCAAGTTAGGATAATTCTCTGAAATAGCAAGTAGTTTTCCCATTGCTCCATTTAACAGTCCGCTAGCAATACCAGTTTCCTGCGGACCTTTTGCGGCAAGCAGTTTTGATCTGGCCTCGGCAACAGCGGTAAAAATTTCGCTTTCATGGGTGGCATAGCCCTTAACAGTGGAAACAAGGTTTGGAACAAGGTCGGCTCGTCGCTGTAACTGAGTCTCAATCTGTTTCCATGATTCTTTTACCGTTTCATCTTTGTCAATTAAGCCGTTTTTAACCTTAATAGGGAATGCAACCGAAATTATAGCCAAAACAACAATAAAAATTATAACACCCGACATAGCTTTCATAATATACTTCCTTATTTAATTATTACGTAAAGAGAACTGTAACTTATGAGCTGGATGTATGCAATAAGTTTTATTATAGCACACGGGTTAACCCACTTGCGAACTAAAATCTTGCTTAGATGCTTGACTTCTAAATGAAAAATACATATCTTTCGGAGCATTACATTTCAGGTAAACGGAATACGGTTAAAATCCGTAACGATCCCATCACCGTAACTGAGGATGAAAGTTGCGTTACCACTGCTTTGGCGGGAAGGTGCAATGAGTAAATTGATCCAGAAGTCGGAAGACGTATCTGATATATGATTATATAAGAGGTACGTGCAAGTAGTTTTGCAAGTACCTCATGAGTCTTATGGAAACGGATTTCAGGTAGGTGTGAACCCCTGCTTGGAATCCGTTTTTGTATATTATGATAGTTACTAATAGTATGAATTGCCAAATTGGCATGTGAACAAAGGAGTATTGACGTTTTAACATCAGATGTTTATATTCGTCGGAAAGAGTTAAAATATGAAAACTATACAAATCACAGATATATCAAAATTTAATGAAATTCAATCAGTAGATAATAGTATTGCTACTGATATACAGGCGCATCTTGACGATCTAACGAAGCCTCAAGGTAGTCTTGGTCAATTAGAAGATATTGCCATGCGCTATTGTCTTGTTACCGGAACGGCAAAGCCAATAATGGGGAAAAAGCGTATCTACTGCTTTGCCGGTGATCATGGTGTGGCAGCTGAAGGAGTGTCGGCATTTCCTGCTGAGGTTACTCCGCAAATGGTAATGAATATGCTTGCTGGGGGTGCAGCTATCAATGTCTTAACAAAACATGCAGATGCAGAGCTTGTTATAGTAGATATGGGTGTAAACGATCCATTAGAAGCAGCCGAAGGCTTAGTGCGTATGAAGGTTAGAAGTGGTACCGATAATATTGCTGTCGGTCCAGCCATGAGTATGGATGAAGTTAAACAGGCAATTATGAGTGGTGTTGAATTGGCCGCTACAGCAGCTGAAGATGGCGTTACTTTGCTTGGTACAGGGGAAATGGGAATTGCTAATACGACACCAGCTACTGCCTTATATTCTGCATACCTTAACTGTCCAGTGGAGGATATTACCGGTAGAGGCACTGGAATTGATGATACTAGACTGCAACATAAAATTGAAGTTATTAAGAAATCCTTAGCAGTTAATAAAGACAAGCTTGATGATCCTTTATCCACTCTTGCCGCTGTAGGTGGTTTTGAAATTGCTGGTATATGCGGGTTGATTCTTGGTGGTGCATTGTATGGGATCCCTGTTGTAGTCGATGGGTTTATTTCAACTGCGGCGGCAACAGCCGCTTGTGCAATAAATTCCAATGTCCGTGATTATCTTTTCTTTAGCCACACATCCAACGAACAAGGGCATAAGAAAATACTTGATAAACTACAAATTAAATCAATTCTAGATTTAGGCTTACGTCTCGGTGAAGGCACTGGTGCAGCACTTGCGATGACTATTATTGATGCATCTATTAAAATCTATAACGAGATGGCTACCTTTAGCTCCGCAGCTGTAGCAGGCGAGGAAGAGTAAATTATCTATAGTTACAAAATAAACTGTGCTGAATCAATAATGTATATACTGACATCTGGATATCATAATGGTTGATAACAACTACACTCTTACGATCAATAGAGCAGGGGACATTAAAGGAAGATTACCTTTTCGGTTAGGTTGTACTTCTTTTGTGTTTCCTGCTGATGTTCTGCCAAATGTTAAGGTTCTGTCTGAACATGTTGATGATATTGAAATATTGCGATTTGAGTCTGATGAAATATCACCTATGCCATCTTCTTCAGTGATAGCAGAGTTAAATGAAATCGCTGATAGATGTAATGTTACTTATACTATTCACCTCCCTGTTGATACTGATATTGGTGCAGTTGATGAAAATGAGAGAAAATCTTCGGTTCATAAGATTTTACGTACAGTAGAATGTTTTTCATCACTATCACCATTTTCTTACATATTGCATATTCCGAAACCTGCGACGGATGTGTTGCAACAGGATAATATGGAACGTTGGTTGCAGACACTCTATTGTTCGGCAAACGAATTACTAGTAACTGATGTTGACCCCAAGAAAATATCCATAGAGACTCTAGATTATCCGTTTGAGTGGCTATCTAGGCTCTTCGATAAATTTGATTTTTCTGTATGCCTAGATGTAGGGCATCTATGGCTGTATGGTCATGATGTTGATTTAGTTATGCAGAAATATAAGGAGCGGATCAGAGTTGTTCATCTTCATGGAATAAAAGACGGAAAAGATCATTGTTCTATATCAAATATTGATAATGCTGTTCTTTCTAGTTTAGTATCATCTTTTTCTGACTTAACTGCACAACCGTTGGTAGTTACTTTAGAACTGTTTGGTCATGATAAATTAGTAGATTCAATAAAAACTATTTCGGAGATTGTTAATGAGTAAAATTACATTAGTAACCGGCGGTACCAGAAGTGGTAAGAGTCGATGTGCGTTAAATGAAGCATTAAAATATGAGAATAGAGTATTTCTTGCTACTGCTTCTGTTTGCGACAAGGAAATGAAGAAACGTGTTGACGCACATCAAGCGGAGCGTGGTAATAGTTTTACTACTATCGAAGAACCAATTGACTTAGCAAAAGCTCTAGGCAATCTACCAGCAAATACAGATGTAGTGCTTTTAGACTGTTTAACCGTATGGCAGGGAAATTTGCTGTATAAATATAATGATGAGTTTTGTGACTTTCGGGAGATATCCGAACTACTTGATGTGTTACGAGCCCCACCTACAAATATTATTCTTGTAACAAATGAAATTGGTTCTGGTGTTGTTCCGGAGAATGCAATGGCACGCGCCTTTCGTGATATGGCAGGAAAAACCAATCAATTAGTCGCAGAAATAGCAGACACTGTAATTCTTGTTGTTAGCGGTATTCCGGTAGTTATAAAAGGCTAAAATGTTAATTCTTAGGCAAGATAATAATTTATTGACGAAATCAGTTTATGAGAATATTGTAGAAAGATAATTGAATAAAAAAGCTTCGTTTGTGCGAAGCACCGCTCAAAACGACCAGCCAAAGTAGCTTCTTTGGAAAAACGACGGTGCACGTGTAGAGGAGGCACTCCTATGGGAGTGCCATCTCAATGTGCCAATCCTTGTCGTTGCCCCTGGTCGGGTTTTGAGCAGGAAATGTGCATTATGGATGGTTACTCCCTTTTTTGGGGAGAGTAAAATATAAGTAGGGGAGAGTAAAATAATGAAGGATGTAACAATAAAAGAGGCGTTAAAATTAAGGGCAATATTTTTTATAAGTAGTTGCTGTATGTTGCTGTTAGGACTTTCAAGTCTATCTATGGCAGCCACGACCGTGACATTTCAATATGACTCCGACGGTAGATTGACGAAAACTGAAAAAGCTGATGATTATTCTCTCGATACCATTACTCCTACGCACAATATCT
>CAMZLY010000115.1 GCA_947311825.1 uncultured bacterium | reverse complement strand
TATTCTAGGCGAGCAGATTCTGCCTTTTGAGCAATTGGAGCATACCCGTAGGGTCTGTAAAATTGCGAAAAAGCGGAATATGCCGCATAAAATCAAAAAGTGCCCGCAGATAGTTTTGCAAGTGCCTCAGTCTTATTGTTATTTTAGTAACGTTATGTCACCGCTCCAGAATAGGTGTTGTTTGCCGGTTTGATCAATAATTTCTAATTGTCCATTGTCTTTCATTCCCATATATTTGCCGGTTATAACTGCTTTTTCACTTTTGATGGATATTGTCTTTTCTTTTAAGTAGTCATTTTCTTGCCAGCGCTGTGAAATGTATGGAATGCCATTTTTATATAGATTTTCAATTGTTTTTTCTAGGGTAGATAAGACATGGATGCATACATTGTTTATATCAAAAGTGTGTGAGTTCTCTGCCATCATGGATGTTGGTGGTTGCGGGAAGTCCATGTTTGCAAGAGCTTGGGAATTGATATTAACATTAATTCCTATTCCTAAAATAAGTTGATTGGTGGTTGGTTCCATTTCTGCCAATATTCCTGCAATTTTTTTTCCTGACACCATTACATCATTGGGCCATTTGAGAGCAGCTTCTATTTTAAATGCCTTGAGTGTATCCCTTATGGCAATAGCTGTGGTTGGAAGGAGCATTGCGAGAGAGATTTGGCTAGTTGTATGGTTTATAATGACTGACAGGTTGAGGTTGGAGTTGTCTGGGGCAGACCAGATTCGGTTGAACCGTCCGCGCCCGGCGGTTTGGTTAGCAGCACGAATCACATCACCATGTTTAAGTTCGTTGATATTTGTTAACGCCCAAGCGTTTGTGGATGGTAAAGTGTGGAAAACTAATAAGTCTGCATTCCATAATCCCTGGTTTTCTTTTTTGATATATGTGAATGGCATTATTATTCCATAAACTTGAGGTGATGTAAGGCTTGATATATATATGAATGGATAAAAAAAGACTTCTATCACGACGATATTATCGGTTTGGTAGAAGTCTTTACAGATTCTTATGATTTTTAGAAGCGAATATTTAGCGAGCCGTTAACGGATGTTTCATCAAATAATTGTATTGATATATCAAATGAAGTGCGTTGAGTGATGAAGACATCTATTCCGGCAAGAAGCCCTACAGTTTCTTGTGCATCAAAGTCGCTACTAATATAGTACGAGTAAATTGGTCCAGCGTAAAGTCCAATGCTTTCAGGGAACATGCTTTTATTTGCTGTGGTATCATTTACAAGTCCAACTGTTAGGCTGGTGCTGAATTCAGACCATTTGATTGTTTGTCCGAAAGATTCTGTTTCGCTACCGTTATAATAGAAATCAGCATTAATGCGTAAAACATCTATCATAAGGTTAGGATCCATGATTTCTTGGTTAAGGAGTTTTACGTTGACTCCTAGACCATAAGCAAATTTATTGCTACGGTCAGAACTTGATAGCGAACTAATGCTTGAGTCAGCTACCCCTAGGGAGACAAAAGGTGTCAGCCAAGAAAGGGCATCAAAACCGACATATATCATGCCTCTATTTATATCAAGAGTGGCATCACCACCAGCATCAAGTTTTATGCCGCGCTTGGTGGCACCACCAAAGATTCCGATGCTCCATTGATCAAGTGGATCAGAGCTAACCAGATATTCTTTGCCCATGTTGCTATTGCCTATTGGCGAAGCCATGGTTTTAGTGTTTAATACAGAAATAAGAGTAACGACAACCATTGTATTTATAAATATTTTTTTCATGCTTGTAATACTAAAGGTTGATATTACTTTTATGCAAGTATATATTTAAAGAAATGCAAAAAAAATTAAAAAAGGAATATTTATGAAAAATGAAGCAAATTATGTTGTTAAGGTTATGGTTTTATTATTTGTTTGTGCTGTTATATCGGGGTGTTTACCGCAAAAAGCACCGAAAAGAGTAACAATATATACAAATATTGAAGAGGCAGTCCTTGTTTCTGATACGGTTAAAAGGCTCGATTTGATCAATAAAGGGCTAACAAATGTACCGCAAGAGGTGGTTAAATTCACTAATTTAGAGAAGTTAAGTTTGCGAAAAAATAAAATAAAAGCTGTTTCTGCAGCTATTGGATCGTTAAAAACTCTTGTTTGGCTCGATTTTGGTGAGAATAATATTGCGAATATTGATGCTTCTTTCGGTGGATTAACTGGCTTGACTACTCTTTATTTAAGTGACAATCAGTTTGTTGGCTTGCCGGATGTGTTGTGTAGTCTTCCAGTTTTAACTTATTTAAATTTGGATAGAAATAAAATTTCTACCTTGCCGGATAGCCTAGGGCAGTCCGTTAATCTTAAATGGCTACGTTTAAATAAAAATCAATTAACGTCATTGCCAGCAACTATCGGTGAGTTAAAGAACTTAAAAAGAATTTATCTAGCTGATAATAAACTTACAGGATTACCGGAATCAATGGAAAAGCTTGATAATCTTACTGGGCTAGAGCTTAGTGGTAATAGTTTGACTGAGGTACCTGCGGTAATCTTCAAAATGAAGAGTCTTGAACTTCTTGATTTAAAGCGGAATAAGCTGACTGATGTTCCTGATGAAATTAAAAACTTGAAACATTTGAAATGGTTGCGCCTAGATGGCAATACTATTTCCGATGAAAGGCGTGTTGCTATCAAGGAGTTGTTACCTGATTGTCATGTGGTTTTTTAAAGCTGTTCTTTAACTTCTGAGTAAAGATTTAGCGTTGGCCAACTCTACAGGGTGATAAAAAGGAGCAATATCTACGAATGGCGTGGATATTGCTTTTTCTTCTGCATTGGTTATAAAGGGAAATTAAATGAGGCACTTGCAAAACTATCTGCGGACACTTTTTGATTTTATGCGGCATATTCTGCTTTTTCGCAATTTTACAGACCCTACGGGTATGCTCAATTGCTCAAAAGACAGAATCTGCTCGCCTAAAATGCTAAAAATTGCCTCGCACAGTAGTTTTGCAAGCACCTCAAATGCTTTTTTCTTTTTTTATGGTATTTTTTCGCATATTTGATTATCATTTTTAAGATTTAGTTGAGGTATTTTTGTTTGGAATTTATGAAAAGGTTTATAATACAATTTATTATTTTTGTTTGTTTTATTTTGCGTTCTTATGCTGGCGATCTGATTGATTGCCCTGATTGTGGAAGTCCGGTTTCTGAGCGGGCTATAATGTGTCCGCAATGCGGATGTCCGGCATCGGGGATTCTTGAGGCTGTTGAGCTAAAACATGCGGCGGAGAAGTTGCAAGAACCACGCTTTGTTGTCAGGGTGAATGCTGATAATACGTCGGGATATGCGATTGTCGTTGCCGAGGATAGTAAGTTTTATGCAATTATGGACGCATCGCTTATGGATGCAACAGAATCATTATCTATCACTTTACTTGCCACCAATAAAACGGTTAGATATCAGCAGTTTCAGGCGGCAAATAGTAGCCCTTTAGTCCGTTTTGTTATAAAAAGCACTAATGTTATTTCTGTTACGATAATAGAAGATATAATACCGAAAGTTGCAAAAGAAAATTATCTTTGGCTTACGCCTGATATATATAGTGATTGTATTTATACCGGTAAAGTTACAATTAGTGATAGTCTTGAGGTGCCGGATATAGGGATCGAGCTTATTGCTTTAGCTGATAGTCGGACTAATATTGCAGCACTTGTTTGTAATGATGGAGGGCGAAGAAGTTTGTCAATGGCAAGAGGGACTTCAGATTGGATAACGGTTCAGCTAGGTGATTACCGGCGGCAGACAAAGTTGCTTGTTGAGGCTGAAAAAATGGTGAAAAATGGAGCTTTGCCAGATGATATGAGTGGCGCACTTGTAAATAATAAGTGGGCAACAGAATTCTTAAAAAAGCGAGCGAAACGATTGTTGAAAAGGTATGTTGATTGAGTAGTTACCTATCTCCGAGAGGTAACAGTTTGTTTAGTTTTATAGCAATATGGTTCTACCTCTCGGAGATAGGTAGATACTTTAACTAAAATAAGGAGATTCCTTATGAATCGGAAATTATTGTGGGTTATTATAGTTTGTTTGATGGTGGTTGGTGGCATGGTCAAAGCTGCCGCACCGGTTGTTACTAATGTTGTGGCTGTACAGCAAGTTGTTACAAATAATATTGGAACAACAAATGAGGTCGTTGTTACTAATAAATTGGTAGATATACATTATGACTTGTTTGACGATGATGGTGATTTGCTAAAGGTTCGTATTGAAATATCTGATAACGGAGGGACGCTATATTCGGTACCGGCCTTTTCTTTTACCGGTGATATAGGTGATAATATTGTGACTGGTCTACAGAAGCATGTTGTATGGGATGCAGGTGTTGATTGGGATGGTGAGTATTCTGATAAAATGCGAGTAAAAGTATTTGCGGTAGATGCTAAGGGATTTCCCGAGATGAAATGGGGTGTTGAGATTCCTGCAAGTGGTTTGCTTATGGGGCAAGATGGTGGTGCAGAAGAAAGTGGCGCATCTCGTCATGTTAATATTCCGTGGTCATATTGGCTTTCGAAATATGAGGTGAGTAATAAACAATATCTAGATTTTATTAATTCAGCATTGGTTGCCGGATATGTTTATAGAGAGGGAGTTGAGCTTGTTAAGGCACGCAGAAGCAAATTTAGCGGAGTACCAGAGGATGCTACTTTAATTGAGATAGGTGATATGCATCCCATCAGATGGAATGTGAATAATTTTGAACTTTCGAGTTATACAAATTTGTCATTAGGTTATGTTAATATGTCTAACTTTCCGGTTGAGGTAAGCTGGTATGGCGCTATGGCATTTGCAAGATATTATGGTTACGATTTGCCTACAGAAGCTGAATGGGAAAAGGCTGCTCGTGGTCTTCTTTATGATGATGAAGATCAGCATCGGTTATATCCATGGGGAAATACTATTTTAAAAGGAAATGCTAATTTTGCCGATAGTGATGATCCTTTTGGTGGGACTACACCGGTAGGTTTCTATGACGGCAATCAAACTCCATCAGGACCGGATATGATTAGTGATTATGGGTTATATGATATAGCGGGTAATGTTGCTGAATGGTGTCGAACAAAGTTTATAAGTACAGTTGAGACTTATCAGCAGGAAGAGTCTTTAGATAGTGATGACAATGATATTTCTGTTACAGCGAATCGCGTTTACCGCGGTGGGTCGTATGCGAGTGCTCCGGAGGATTTGGCATGTTATATGCGTGCTGGTGGTGGCAGTGAAATTATGGGCTCTACGGGATTTCGTGTTGCTAGGCGTAGTATAAAGAATGATGATCCTACTGATCCTGGCGGAGGTGTTGACCCGAATGCCGAGATTGGAGAAAACTTTGACGGTACAGAATGGGTAGAAGATACTGATGGTAATTGGACGGTAGCGATTGTTGCAGGAGCAACTACTAATGTTTGGCAGGGTAATTCTGATTATACATATATCTATCGTGATGCTACAAATTCACGTTCCTTGCCAGGGTATATTCAGTTAAGTCAGCCGTCTTATGCCGTTGCCGGATATCTTGAATTTCCATCCACGACTAACTTAACAACTAGTATCGAGGTATGGGCACGGCGCATGAGCTCAGATAACGATGGTACGCTTAAAATGCAAGTGTGGAATGGTGTCGCTTGGTATGATTCAGGTAATGAAACCGTTGCTTATGATGAATACACAAAAGTGCATTTTGATGTTGCTGCTGAATATACAAATAGCGTAGAACAGGTTCGGCTTTCTGGCACATACGGGATTTATGTTGATGATGTTAGCGTATTTAGTGTGCCGAGGTAGGCTGATGGGGTGTTTGGGCTGTCGGTTTTAGGGTTTAAGCTGTAAGGTAGTAAGTTTGTGCGTTAAGTGAAAACTCACCTAGAGGTGAGCTTCCCTGCGGGAAGGTTTGCTCATAGAGCCAACGATACAAAAGATGCTTCTCTGCGGGAGTTGTTGGGTCATCCGCCTTCGCCTCTACGGCGTGACGAGGAAGCGGTCATCTACAAAAAGAGAGAAAAAGAGGATGAAAGATGTGAAATTGAATTGGCATATGAGTATAAATTTGTGGCTTGTTGTGATAGCAAGTTGTGGCTACTTGTTTGCTAGTGATGTTTCAGAGTCTCCTCTTCTTACTGTCGATACGGGGGCGTATCATTCTGGCTTTGCCGCTGATTTTGATGGTGACGGTATGCCGGATTGGTGGGAGGATAAGTATGGACTGGACTTACTTGTAGATGATAGCGGTGGTGATTTGGATGGTGATGGTTTTACTAATCTTCAAGAATATCAATTTGGCATGTTGCCTAATGTGGATGATGTATCCGGCATAGGCTGGGGGATATCGGTTGAGTTTGTTGCAAATACTCTTACTGTTTTGCTTGATACAGATGGCGATGGAATGCCGGACTTGTGGGAAATAGCAAATGGCCTTGATCCCGAGGTTGATGATTCTGCACTTAATCCTGATGGTGACAGTAGAACAAATATTGAAGAATATAATGCCGGCACAGACCCGCATGTTGATGATTGGCGTGGGTCAAGTGAATGGGCATCTCTGTATTTTGTAACTGATACCGGTGCGTATCCTATGGGCTTTGCCGCTGATTTTGATGGTGACGGTATGCCGGATTGGTGGGAGGTTAAGAACTCTTTGGATCCGACTATTGATGATTCAGTCGAGAATCCTGATGGCGACGCATTTACAAATGTGGAAGAGTATAATGCCGGTACTGATCCACATGTTTTTGATTTTACAGTATTTGATTATGGTGAAGGTAATATTTTTGTGGTTGATACATCTTGGGCAACAGATACAGATGGTGATGGAATTCCTGACTGGATGGAATTACAGTATACTGGGAGTTTTACTAGTATGTCGGCGAACGGTGATGATGATGGTGATGGTATTTCTAATTATGCCGAGTTTATTGCCGGTAGTAATCCGCATGACAGTACATCGGTATTTGCAATCAAAGAAGTACAGGATGCTGATGCCGGTAACGGTTGGATTATGACCTGGGATACGCAAATAGGGCGGATATATAGTGTTTATTCGCATACAAATCTTTATTCAAAATGGCCGGCAACGGCTGTTTATCAAGTTGAAGGTGACGGCTTGCCAAAAAGCTATACAAATAATATTTATACTACGGGCTCAAGATTTTTTAGGTTGGGCGTTGAATTGAAATAATAAGGGGTGATTATATGAGATATAACCAATATTTTAGAATGATGGTAGTACTACTTGTTTTCTGCGGATCGTTGTCTATAAATGTCAGTGCAGAAACAGTGTCAGAGGTTCAGGTGCGTAAAGCTGCCGAGACATTTATTACTAAGCAGTATCCAGCAATAGGTTCAGTATCAATACATACAAGTTCTGCTGTTGGTTCATCCTACATGTCGGTTGCTGAGGTTAGGCCGTGGACTGCAGGAGATAAAGGTACTACAATTGGGTATGTAGTTGATTTACAGCCTTCCGGCTATATTCTTATGCGGTTAGACGATAATGTTTCACCTATTAAACTATATTCGGACAAAGGATTCTTTACTAATCTTCCGCCTGTTTTTCTCGACGTTATGGCGATGGAGCTTGGCGGAGAATTGAAACTGTTAAGTCAACAACAGAGCATTAGTACGGTTCAGGTAAATAAATTTAAATCCGAGTGGAACAATTTAATTTCTCCGAGTCCATTAACAGCTATGGCGTTTGGTGACAATACCACCTTAGCATTGCCTGGACCGCTACTTACAACAACCTGGAATCAGGATAGTCCTTACAATTATTATGCACCCTCGGCTAGCGGTGGGCCGGGTGGTCGTGCGTATGCTGGATGTGTGGCAACTGCGATGTCGCAGATTTTACGTTTTCACGAAATGCCAGTAGCTATTGCAAGTGATTTTACATACATTGATTCGACGGGTGTATGCCAAGGGTCACATTCCGCCAGCGATGTTGGATTGAGTGATTATGATTGGGGTAACATGCCGAACTCGGTTTATGCAGGTAGTCTTCTTGTTCAGCAACAAGCTGTAGCAAAACTTATGTATCATTGTGGTGTTACTGTGAGAATGGATTATGAGGCTACTGGCTCTGGTGCTTACAGTGAGTCTGTTCCAGTTGCTTTTAGAACATATTACAATTATAATTGTGGTGATGTTGAGTATAGAAGCAATTTTTCAGATAGCCAGTGGTATTCAAAGATTGCCGCTGATATTGCGGAAGGGCGACCACTATATTACGGATTTGTTAATGATGCTAATGGAGGTCATGCGGTTGTATGTGATGGGGCGAAAAATGGTGATGAGATTCATATCAACTTTGGCTGGGGTGGGGTTGATAATGCATGGTATAATATGGATAATCTCAATGGCTTTAATAATTATCAAGAAGCTGTATTTGGCATTCAACCAGATTTCAAAATTACAACAGAGACTATGCCTGATGGTGTGGTGCTGGAGCCATATAGTAAGCAACTTGAAGCTACAAACGGGGTTCCTCCTTATACTTGGAGTGTGCCTGATAAATATTATGAGCAAGATGAAAGTAACTCTTTTAGCGTTGTAGGTTCTGCTCAGGGGTGGAGTGAAGATGATGGAATATGGCAGCTTGATTTACCATTCTCATTTCCGTTTTTTGGTCAGCAATATAGTAACTGTTGGGTTGACAGTAATGGAAAGATAAATTTTGATTCAACAAACAGTAATTATGTCGCTACGGAAGCTGGATTAATTAGTTCTGCGATGATTGCAGTGTTGTGGGATGATCTGCGTACAGATAACGGATATGATATTTATGTGGATAGCGGTTCTGATAAAATAACTGTTCGCTGGCACGCTCGTTATTTTAATGAGGGTGCACCAGTCAATATAGCAGCAACTTTATATAAGAGTGGTGCTGTTCGCTTGTCCTATGGCTCAGGTAATATTGCAGGTGGCATAATAGGTGTTTCTTCTGGTGATGGTGAGAAGTATTTTATTAGTAGATATAGTGCATCTGGGAGTATGGATAATGCAGGGGATATTATAATTCAGTATGGAGCTGTTTTTCCTGCAGGGTTAGAATTATCCGGTAGTGGACTGATTTTTGGTACACCTATGGAGGTAGGCACAAATTTGGTAAGGGTTATGGCTACAGATACAAATGGTGCACGAGCCTCAAAAAGTTTAACAATTGTAATTGGTCCCAATCAGAATGATAAGCCTATTATTGATTATACTGTACCGGCAGAAAGTGGCTTTAGTGTACCGGAAAATTCAAGTGCAGAGTTTCGTGTTATAGCACACGATCCTGAAGGTAGTAACCTTACTTATCGTTGGGTTTGGAATGATATTGAAGTTCCCGGGAATCAAGAATTGTGTACTATAACAAATACGGGTTCTGTTGGCACACGCCAACTTGTTTGTTGTGTGGCTGATGATGTTTGGACAAATAATATTTTTGCAGAGTGGGATGTTACAGTTTTAGCTGATACAGATAGCGATAGCATACCGGATCAATGGGAATTACAATGGTTTACCAATTTGACCATTTTAAGTGAAATGGGTGATTATGATAATGACGGGTTATTAGACGGTGATGAGAGGATTGCCGGAACTTGCCCGACAAACCAGCAAAGTTTGTTGGCGGTAACCGGATTAGAGTCCGATGCGTTATTACCATTTACATTTCAATGGAATTCTGTAAGCGGAAGATTTTATTCTGTCTATTCAACAGTGGGACTAATGTCGTCTTGGTCTAATACCGGCTTTATTGTAGAGGGTGACGGCACCGCAAAGAGCTATACAAATAATGTCGCTGATGGAAAATTCTTCAGAATAGATGTTGAGTTGAAATAATAAGGGAAAGTAAATCGGTCCTCCGGGCCGATATGAGTGCGGGACCGGCACAGAGCACCGTTTTACGGGGGGATGTTTACAGCGAATCTGCAAGTTCTTTTAAATTGGTGATGCCTGCTTCTAATTGATCTAAGATGTCGTCTGGGTGGTGATTAAAGTTGTATGGAGTGTCGCTGCCGTCAATTGATTCTGTGTAGCCGAAATATGCGATAATATCTGACGCTATAGGAATGAGTTTCTTTTTGCCACTTTCCCGTAATTGCTTAGCGGTGAATTCTATTTGATGTGAGATAATAGATTTATGGGGATTGTCTGTTAACCAGTCGGCGAATTGTTCGAAGAATTTTGATGGTTTTAGTTTTATTGCAGTTAGTATTATGTCGAACCATGGTACTGCTTTTCCTTGATTGTAGAAGAGGTCACATGCTTCTGCTATTTCTTCTGCACGTGTCATGTCTTCTTGACTGAATTCTGGGGTGCATATTGCTCGATAGGGGTTGTTTGGTTCGTGTTGCAGGCCTAGTGACAGTGCGGTATCGTGCAGTTTAGTGCCAGGTAATACTGTTAGTGGGAAGATGTCAATATGATTGGGGATTAGCCCCATGGCGAAATCTATACTTTTGCAGAATCCTTCTAATGTGTCGCCAGGTAATCCGTATATAAGATCAAACCCATATACTGCACCAGCATTATGGAGAGAGAGTATTCTGTAGGAAAAACTGTCTTTGTTGATTGTACGGTTAATATTTTTTAATACTTCATTTGATGCACTTTGGATTCCTATTTGCAATGTTGCATTTATTGAGGCAAATAGTTTTGCCATTTCTTCGTCTATAAATTCTGCTCTGACTTCAAAGAAAAAGTATATGTTCGGTGCAATATTACGGATGAGTAATAGGATTTCTTTGGCCGTTTTTTTGTTGTAGTTGAAGGTTGGGTCTAGAACAAAAACTTCTTTTACTTTTGCTTTCTGGAATAATGTTAATTCTGCTTTTACTCTTTCCATAGGGAAACGGCGTATGCCGGCTGTTCCACGGGACTCGTAACAGAAATCGCATTTAAATGGGCAACCTCGTGATAGTTCCCATAAAATTCCTCTATAATTCTCAAGCTTCAGTATATTGTTTAGATATGGTGAAGGAAGAAGAGATAAGTTTTTAATTGGCGACGGTGTTATAATCTGAGATATTTTTTTCGGTGCAGAGCCGTTTAGGAGTTGAGTTATTGCCTGGACAGTAATTTCTTCCCCTTCACCAGGCAGTACGAAGTCTATTGGTGTGCTATCTAGTATGTTTTTTGGGGTGGCTGACACTTCTGAACCACCTGCAAAGATAATGATTTTTGGATTTTTTTCTTTTATAATATTGATGACTTCTAAAGCTAGAATTCTATTCCATATATACATAGAAAATCCAATGCAGTCTGAGTTGTATTCCATAATTATTTCTGCACATTCTGCGGCTGATTGTTGTAGGTATAGATTTAGAATATTTGTTTGTAGCTTGCCGGGAATTTCTTTTTCTAAATTAGCGGCAAGCATTGCAGTGCCTAGCGGCACGGCACGGGCTGATTTTTCAATATGAATTGATATTAGTAGTAAGTTCATAATTCAGTTAGCAGTGTATAGTTATAAGTTATCCAATTAGTTCGCCAAGACCTTCTATAATTAGATCGAGTTCTTCGTGAGAAACTTTTTCTATTTTTTTAGTTAGCCTTTTAACAGATAAGGTTCTTATTTGGCTGATTTTTGCTAGTTTGTCTGATATTGCTTCTTGAATTGCACGACTGCGGTTAGGAAATATATTAGTTCTAACTAAACGGTCTAGTTTGTTTAATAGACTTTCTTCAATTGTTATAGCTATTTTTACTGTACTCATAGATCCTCTTTTAAGGTATTACAAAACATCGTACCTCGATATGTTTTGTAAGGCAATGGTATATTTTGTGATAATTTATTATAAACTGATTTGTGATTTGTATTCTGGTAGTCCTGTATTATCTGTTTTTAGATGGAAAAGGGAGCCTGCAGTTGATCCGCTTTCAGTGCGGTTGTCACCACCAGCTGTTGTTATGTATAAATCTGTGTATGTTTCGCCGCCGAAAGTTAGGCTGGAGACATTGCGGGCTGGTAGGGCAATACGAGCTAGTTCTGTCCCGTCCGGTGAATATTTCACAATGCCATATCCTTCCCAGCGTGCGGACCAAAGGTTGCCTTCGCTATCTATGGTTAGCCCGTCGGGGCGGCTCAGTCCATCATCTACGAAAATAAAGTCTGCTTTATTGGTTATTTCACCAGTGACTTCGTCGTAATTGTATCGGTAGATTGTATGTTTTCTGGTGTCGGTATGGTAGAAGAATTTCTTGTCCGGGCTGAATCCCATGCCGTTAGAGGTTCCTATATTGTCGGCAACGGGTATTAGTGCAAGATCGGGATCCAAGCGATAGAGTGTGCCTGCTTTGTTGGGTGATGACATTGTACCACAGAAGACTCTGCCTAGCGGATCGGCAATAACGTCGTTAAAGCGGCTTTCTAGTTCTTGTGGGATCGAATTAATAATTGTTTCTGTTTCGCCATTTCGCCATATTTTGACTGCACCCTTTGCCATAAATAGTAGTAGTGATCCGTCGGCTTGTAATGTTATTCCACCGGTTGTACTACCTGTATCAAAAGTGTCAACATTTTTTGTGGCGGGGTTATAGCGAAAAAGCTTTGCGTTTGGGATGTCTACCCAGTAGAGGACCTTTTCGTCAGGATGCCACAAAGGGCATTCGGCGGTTTTTGATGTGTGGTTTACTATTAGTTTTGGTTGCATGTTTTACTATCCTTTCTTACTGCACTAATTAATGCTAATGTTGCTCTGTTTACTCTGTTACTCTGTTGCTTTGTTGCTCTTTTTTTGCCACTAATGCACTAATGAATACGAATCTTGCGACGGTAATATTGCCGCACTCGCTTGTTTCGTGCCTCAACAACCAAGTGCGGCAACATGATTGCATTTAAAAACTTTATTCGTGCATTCGTGGCTAATCCTTTT
>CAMZLY010000114.1 GCA_947311825.1 uncultured bacterium | reverse complement strand
GTAACTTCTCAAAAATAATATTTATATAACGCCACCACTGGGCTTGCCCAGTGGGGCGATGATTGACTACTAAAACAGATATCACTGCTTCCCCCCCGCTCGCCATTTGTGCCGCAAAGTGGCACAAATGGCGAACGGGGACATTGTCTAGGATTGATGTTGGTTTTTAAACAATGCTCCACTGGCACAAGCCCAGTGGTGGCATAACCCAAAAAAAATATATTTTTTGAGAAGTTACAAAAAAATAAAGCCCCTGTGTTCTTTAATTAGAAATATTATGATAATTATACCAGCAATTGATTTAAAAGACGGAAAATGTGTGAGACTTAAACAAGGACTTGCAGATGAATCTACAGTATATTCAGAAAACCCTGCTGATATGGCAAAAAGGTGGGAAGATGCTGGCGGCGAGTATTTGCATGTGGTGGACCTTGATGGTGCTTTTACCGGAAAAAGGCATCATACAGATGTTGTTCGCTCAATAGTGGAGGCCGTTAACATGCCGGTTGAGCTTGGTGGCGGCATACGTACTGATGATGATATACGTGCTACATTAGATTGTGGTGTCCGAAGGGTCATTATTGGCACTAGGGCTATCAACGATATTGATGCATTAGGTAAGTTGGTAAGTGAGTTTGGTGATAAGATTGTTGTTGGGATTGATGCTAGAGACGGTTTTGTGCAGGTTAACGGTTGGGTAGAAACATCTGCCGTAAAAGCTCTTGATCTTGCAACTATTGTTGCCAATGCCGGCGTTTCCACAATCATATATACCGACACCGCAACCGATGGTATGTTGAAAGGTCATAATGTTGCGGCAACCAAGGAAATGTGTCAACATGTTAGTTGTGATGTGGTTGCTTCCGGAGGAGTTAGTTCAGTGAAAGATGTAAGTGCATTATCGTCTCTTGGCCTTGACAATTTGCAAGGTGCAATTGTCGGTAAGGCTTTGTACGATGGAGTTGCCACACTTGAGGAGTTGATTCAAGCAGTGTAAAAATAAAGGAGACAATTATGCTACGTAATAATATAGTACTGTTAGTTATAGGTCTTTTAATGTTAGCAAAAACTTTATGGGCTGTTATTTCACCTGATTCCTTCAAAAAGGCTACGGCTTGGATATTAAAAAAACTTAAGCATGTAAATACACTTACCGGTTATGCGTATATATTGATTGGAATAGCATTACTTGTTTTAGTTTTGCTTGATCAACCGTTAGTTAACTGGTTACTAGTTGCACTTGGTGCCGGTGCGATATATGCCGGATCATTGCTGTTTGATATTGAAAGAATAGAAAAAAAAGTAAACAAAATTGTTCTTAATCGTGGTTCGGTTGCACTTCGCATTATCGGAGTTCTTGGCGTTATAGTAGCCGGATTAATTATCTGGGTTGCTTTTATTAAACCGGAAGCAATGATGTGATGATTATTAAACGTCCGCTTGCTTGGCTTGCTATTTCTGTTGTTGCAGGAACATGGCTTGGCCTTTCTCTGGATGTATCATCACTATGGCTATTAGCCAGTTGTTCTTTGTTTTTATTTTTAGCCGCTGTTTTCTGGCTGATACGCAAAAAAGAGCCAACGAGAAAGTCTATCCAGTTATTGTTCGGTACCAGTATTATGGTTTTAGTTTTACTTGGATTCTGGCTTTCTGCATTTTGGCATATACAGAAAAATGATTTATCATTTCTACAAGAAGTAGCTGATGTTGAGAATGTTAAAGTTGATATAATCGGTACGGTTGCCGGTGACCCTTTTATATATAAGAATAAGCATGGGTATGGTTGGATATGGAATTTTCCTCTTCGCCTTGAAAATCTCCAAATTAATAATGTTCCAGATGAAAGAACTGCATCTTCCGGGGTAATTACCGTAAAATGGTATGGAGCAACAACGGGCGATGAGCGAATCTATGGAAATAGCAATGGTACTGCTCCTGAATATGGCGAGCAATGGAAGATGACAGGGAAGATACGGTTATCAAAATATTCAAAGAGGAAAGATAATTATATTTTAATAACCGGTAGACGCTCTTCTATAAAAATGTCGGCAAATGTCACATCCGGTATTGCACGTCAATGTTTGTCCGCAAGGAGATTTGCGGCAAGTAAACTGGCTGTTGGTATTGACGATTTTCCTGAATCTGTTGCGTTATTAAGGGCAATTTTACTAGGTTATCGAAATGATTTAAAAGGTGAAATGCGGGATTTATTTGCGTCAGTTGGGACGCTTCATATTTTTGCAATTTCCGGGCTTCATGTTGGTATTGTCTGTTCGCTGATTGTTTTTGTTTTATCTATATTGACAATTCCTAGAACACATTGGGTGTTACTTCTTGCACCATTACTAATCGCATACACCTTTGCTACGGGAGCACGTCCTAGTGCCATTCGTGCCTGTATTATGGCTATCTTATATTTTGGTGCACCATTAGTATGGCGAAAAGCAGATTCAATTTCCACTGTATCATTGGCGGCTATTATTATTTTAGCAATATCCCCGCAGCAACTATTTCAAATTGGGTTCATCTATTCCTTTATTGTAGTTATTGGTCTTATAATTCTATTTCCAATAATATATCATGGTCTTAATATTATTATGTGCCGTTTGCATATATTCAAGAGAGTGGGGGAGCAGACTGTTGCACCGTTGTTCTGGAAGAAAGATGAATTCCAAATACAAGATGAAACACAGTTGATCATTAAAATTAGAAAATTTGCACATTATATAGTTTCCTTATTGGCACTATCATGTTCAGCTTGGTTGGCGTCAGTTCCTATAACAGCATATTTCTTTGGACGAATTTCTCCGATAGCACTTGTCGCTAATATTATTGTTATCCCGCTTGCTTTTCTAGTAGTTGTTACAGGTGCATTATCATTAATCTTTGGTTCTTGTCTTAATATAATGTCTGATATATTTAATCATGCCAATTTATTAATTATATATATCTTGGTAAATATAATGCAACTTCTTGCCAAAATCCCAGGAGCATTCTTTGAAATAGAAAATGTGCCCCTGTGGACTGTTTTTTTATGGTATGCAGTAGTATTGGTTATTGTTTATCTTTATAACAAAAGAAATAGGTGGCATCAATAATCAGTAATTATCATTTTGCAATAGCCTTAACGGGTGAACTACGAGTAGATTTTTTTCGATAATTTACAGTTTGTGGTGTGCCCGTTTTTATCGAGTACGAGCAAAATTACCATAATCCTAGATTCAGCAGTTGAGCATTGCACAGACGCACAAACATTTTGCCCACAGGCACTTAGGCAGGGCACTCGACGCACCCTACGGGTGCGACTTCGCTCCGGCTCGCTGGGACATGGTGGACTGGAGGGGGGATTTTGATTTACTTCAATATTTATATATTTTTCTTTGCGTGATATGTTTTTCGGTAGCGGTGTGGGGTTATTATTTTACTTCTGAGCTTTTTGCAAAACTAAAATTTTTGGTTCATCCGTCTTCGCCAAAGGGTTACGCCGAGACAGGTAGAGCCAGAACGTTACAACCGTTTTATTATCTAAAACGTATTAAATGAGCATAAAACTTGTAGTGTTCGTTCTCGGAACGAATCATGCTGCAAGCTTCGCAAGCAAGCAGATAAATGGTTTTGCAAGAGGCTCTTAAAAAATAGGTTTTCATAATAGAATATAATAGTTATATTATGTGCATGGATGAGAATGAAATAAGATTGCAGAAATATATATCGGAACGTGGAATTGTATCACGGCGTAAGGCGGCTGAGCTTATTATTGATGGGCGGGTTACTGTTAATGGTGACCTGGTTACTGTGCCTGGAACTCGGGTTGCCGGTAATGATGTGAAAGTGGCTATTGATGGTAAGGTGATTGATGAGCAGTTGCCGGCAACTAGAACTATAATGATTTATAAGCCGCGAGATTATATTTGTAGCCGTTCTACGGAACAGGGCGAAACAGTATATGATTTATTGGAAAAAGCTGATCGGGCTTTGGTGACGGTGGGGCGGTTGGATAAAAATAGTGAAGGTTTATTGCTTTTGTCTAATGACGGTGATCTCGTAAATAGGCTGACGCATCCACGTTTTGACCATACTAAAATATATAAAGTGACGGTGTCGGGTAATTTTGATGAATCGACGCTTCAGAAATTGCAATCGAGAATGATTATTGATGACTATAAAATACGTCCGGTAAAAGTTACTATATTGCCATATAAATATAAGGGTAACCGATACTTATTGCAATTTGAGCTGAAAGAGGGGAGAAATAGGCAGATTCGGCGAATGTGCGATCAGGTGGGGCTGAAAATTCATCGTTTGGTTAGAACTGAGTTTGCAGGGGTAAAACTTGATGGCTTGAAGGCTGGGCAGTGGAGAGAGGTTGAGTTGTGAATTGATTGTAGGTTTTGGGTAAGGTGCAGAGCACCGTTTTACGAGATGGCACAGAGCAGTTTTTTGGAAATTACTGGTTTAGGAATAATTTCAGTAAGATTTATAAAATTAAGTTGTTAAAATAAGGCGTTTAGGTATATATTAACATTATGAATATTACAAATGATGAAGTTAAGTCGTCGAGGATTGTTGACCTTGTGATTGGTGCCGGGTTAGGGTTGCTGTCGCTGGTTGTTTATCTATTCACTCTTAGTGCTGGAGCATATCCTGGTGAATCATCCAGTTTGATTATGGAATATACGGGTATATTCCCGAAATTTCTTCCAACGCACCCGTTGTGGGCGGGATTGGTATGGATGGTTTCTTATGTGCCAATTGGTGGAATTGCCACTAGGTTAAACGTTTTGAGTGCAATATGCGGTGCCGGCGTTGTGTGGCTGGTGTATGAGTTGATGCAGTCAGTGGTTAGTAATTTGATTACATTGGATGTTAATAATATTAAAAGAAACATTCTTGCTTCCAGGTTGTCAGGATTGGTTTCGGCACTGTTTATGGCTTTTTGTATTCCATTTTGGATGCTGGCAACACGTGCACATACCGCATCTTTTGATTTGTTACTTATGTTGCTTTGTTTGAAGTTGTTTATGGGCTGGCTGGATGAGGGTAAGCGTGGCATGGCGGCTGTAATATTGTTTTTGTTTGTATTGATAAGTGCGGAATTTGCTACTGCATTATTATTGGTTCCTATTATTGGCGTTGTTGTTTTATTACACTTATGGAAAGTTGGTAATCTGAATGTGGCGACTTATGTTTGGCTTGCTGTTGCTGGCATTGCCGGATTAAGCATATATTTTATTTCCGTTGGTTCGTTTTATGGTTCGCAGGGCTATTTATTGCGTGAGTATACCGGCTATTTTCATGTGTTGAAATTGGTTCTTAAATATCAATATATGTTGCTGGCTCATAGTTTGCCGAAAGAAGGGTGGCTGATTATTCTGTTTCTCACGGTTGTTCCGTGGCTGACCGCATTAGTTATTGGGCGTCGTGGTTTGAACGATGAGAAGGATATTTCGTTTTATATTCTTCACATAATTATGACAGCATTAACGTTGTTAACACTATTTAATTCTAAGATTTCACCATGGACTATGCTCGGCGAAGGAGCAGTGTTCGTTCGCGGTAAAATTCTGGTTACGCCATATTTGCTATCTGCAACATTATTAGGGTATTTGTCTGCCTATTGGTTTCTACTTCCTCATAATTTATGGGAAAAACATGCAGAACAGAATGGTGTTATTATATTGCGAAAGGTATTGGGGCCAGTTTTGGCTAGTTTAATTCTAGTTATGGTTTTGGTTATGCCATTTGTCAATTATTCAACAGCCAATAGTAAGCAGGCAGGATTTCTTACTACCTATGCAAAGGCAGTTGTGGATCAGTTGTCGGGGCAGAAATGGATATTAACGGATGGCAGTGTTGATAATCAGATACTGATTGCGGCTCATGATAGCGGGAATCCTGTAAAAGTGATCAGCATGCCTGCCTCGCGGTCTGAACTATATATGCGATATGTTGCCGATCAATTTGATAGTATTCGTATTAAAAATCTTGCTCGTCTGGGGCTTATGCCTATGTTGCATGAGTGGATATCTACTGATCCTAATATTTTGGGTGATCTTGCAGTACAGTCGATGCCGGATCTTTGGGTTGGTGAAGATTTTGTTCCGGTGCCGGATCGAACCTATTTTGTTGGAGTTGAGCCTGATACAGCTTTAGATTTTGACAAAATAGTTAAGGACCATGAAGCATTTTGGTCCAAAGTTGTGCCTGTATTAAAAGATGCTAATATTCATATTGATGGATTAGAAGGATTACGTGCTTATTTGCTTCGGCATTTGGGAATGATGGCGAATAATCTTGGTGTATTGCTTGAGGATAATGAAAAAAATCAACAGGCTTTTGATGCTTATGTTAAGGCTCGTGAGATTGACCCTGAGAATATTAGCGCTTTATTGAATCAATTTGCTATGATTGATCGAGGTTTTGTGAGTGATCAGGCTGAGCGGATCAGGAAGGATGTTGAAGATACAATAAAAAACATGGATCAGAAACTTCACGTATGGTCATTGGCTCGATATTATGGATATGTAAGAATGCCGCAAGCTTTTGCTCAGATGGGGGTAAATTGGGCTATTTCGGGTAAGCCAGGTTTGGCAGTTGCTGGAATTAAAAAAGCTATGGAGCTGGCACCGGAAGAAAATCGTACGGCGATGAAACAGGTTTTGGCAGGTATATATTTATCTGATAATGATCGTGTTGCCAGTGAAGCTATTTATAAGGAAATACTAAAAGATAATCCTAAGGACAAAAAGGCATTACTTGGAATGTTGAGGATTGAGCTTTCTCGTAGTAATGCAAAAGAGGCGTTGGTGTACCTTAAAAAAGCTCGTGATCAGGGCATTGATAGCGAAGCTGTTGCCTTAGAGTGGGCATCTATTCTTTCTGTTCATGGTGATACCGCAAAGGCTCGTGTTGTGCTTAATGAGCTGTTAGAAAAGGATAACCCGCCGATAAAAGCTTGGCAACTTTTGGTTGCGATTTTAGTTCAGGATAAAGATCAGGATGAATTAAGAAGATCTATTGAGAAGATGCGTATTGAGCTGCCGGAGCATAATGTGGTTACTGTTATGGCTGAAGGTGATTTGGCGTTAATGCAAAATGAATTGGAAGTAGCACGAGGAAATTTTGAAACTGTATTGATGATGACGCCAAAGAATCAGTTAGTATTGAACATTTTACTTAAACTTGATGTTGTGCAGGGTAGGATGGATAAGGCTGAAAAACATGCACGTAGCTTGTTGTTGCTTGATGCTGATAGTTCTATGGCTAATTATATTACTGGTGGTATACAGCTACAGAAGGGTGAAATATTATTAGCAGAAGATTCAATGGGTAAAGCATTAGTGAACATGCGTAGTCCGGCAATACTTAATGACTTGGCTTGGGTTAAACAGCTGTTAGGTAAATATAATGAGGCAGAAAAACTTGTGCGTGAGGCTGTGGAGCAAAATACCGATTTTGCCGGTGCTTATGATACATTAGGTGTGATTTTGACAAAGCTTAAAAAATTTCCGGAGGCTGAGGAATATTTGGTTAAAGCGTTAGCAATGATGGGGGGGCATCCTGATCCTCTATTTCACTTGGCTGAATTACATGAAGAAACTGGTGATAAGAAAAAAATGGCACAAAATATTACAAAACTTGAGAAGCTGTCGGAATATCTTTCTGATAGTCAGCGTGAAAAACTAAAAAAGATGAAGAGTAACTTAAAATGATAACATATAATGAAGCAAAAATATTACTAAGTGATAATGGACAAGAGCAGATTTTGCAGTTTTGGGATCAACTTGATGTCGATTCACAAGAAAAATTACTGGCTCAAATTGAGACTATTAATTTTGCATCTATTAACGTGATGAAGGATTTGTTGATAAGCAAAGATGAGGCGGGGGCTGATTCTGAGTTTGAGCCGGCTGCGGTAATTGACTTTACTGAAGATGAGCGTAAAGCGTCTGTTGAGGTTGGTGAGGATTTATTGCGTTCAGGGAAAGTTGGGGTTTTATTGGTTGCGGGTGGGCAAGGAACCAGACTTGGCTTTGATGGTCCGAAAGGGGCTTTTTTGTTGGGGCCAATATCCAATGATTCTCTTTTTGCTATTCATGCACATAAAATCGTGGCATTAGAGAAAAAATATAATACAGAAATTCCATATTATATTATGACTAGCCAGGTGAATGATGCGGCGACCCGTTCGTTTTTTGAAGAAAACGATTATTTTGGTCTTTCCAAAGAGCGTGTAACGTTTTTTGTTCAGGGGATGTGGCCGGCATTGACACCTGATGGAAAAATTATTTTAGATCGTAAGGATCATGTTTTTATGAGTCCGGATGGACATGGAGGATTGTTATCTGCATTGGATGCCCGTGGGGTTATCAAAGATATGAAGATACGTGGTCTTAATACGATTTTCTTTTTCCAAGTAGATAATGCGTTAGTGGATATAGCTGATCCGGCATTTATAGGGGTTCATCATAAGGAAAATTCGGAAGTGTCGGTTAAGGTTTGTGCAAAACGTGATCCCAGTGAAGGTCTTGGTGTGGTTGTTAATATGAATGGACGCAATGCGGTTATAGAATATACTGAATTGACCGATGAACAGAAGAATGAACGTTTGCCTGATGGTGAACTTAAATATAAGTATGGTAGTGTTGCTATTCATGTGTTCTCTGTTGATTTTCTTGAACAGGAATCAGTTGCAAGTCTTCCGTTGCATGTGGCACACAAGAAAGTTCCGTATTGTAATGATGCTGGCGAGAGCGTATCTCCAAATGAACCCAATGCATATAAATTTGAAAAATTTATTTTTGATGCAATACCGCATGCGAAAAAGTCAATAAATGTTGTCTTTGCACGTGAAGATGAATTTTCGCCGGTTAAGAATGCTGAGGGTGAGGATTCTCCGGCAACGGCAAAACGTGATATGATGGAAAAATTTGCACGTTGGATGAAGGCATGTGGTTGTGGCATACCTAGGTATGGGGGAGATGGAGAACTTATCTTCAAACTGGAGATTGCTCCTGATTTTGCTCTTGATGTTAACGATATGAAGAGAAAGTTGCCGGGTAATTTTACTATTGATGGTGATTTGTTGGCAAAATAGGTGGTGGGTTTGTGACTTCTCAAAAAAATATAGATTTGGGGTTATGCCACCACTGGGCTTGCATAACTGATTTCGGTGGAGCATTGTTTGAAAACCAACATTAATCTTCTACAATGTTCCCGCCCGCCATGTGTGCCGCCGGCACAAATGGCGGGCGGGGGGGGAATGTTGATATCTATTTTAGTAGTCAATCATCGTCCCACTGGGGCAAGCCCGGTGGTGACGTTAGATGAAGGTTATTTTGATAAGTAACTTATTTTTCTGCAATTACAACCCTGAATCCGATAGTATCATATTTGGCTTCTGGGCGGTCAAAGCCTTGGGTATTTATTTTTAGGCTCGTTGTATTGTCGAAATCCCAGCATCCGCCATGTCGGATTTTAAGGGTATGGTCTTTATCGTACCAATCTTGACACCACTCTCGGACATTGCCAGCTAAGCCGCATATTCCCCATTTGTTGGCGACACTCTTGGTTACGGGACAAGTTACTGCATAGCTGTCATCATATAATCTTATACCCTCCCAATTTGTGAAAGATTTTCTTGCAGTTAGGTCTGGTAGGTTGCCGCATGTTGGTGGCCAAGCATTTCCCCAAGGGTATATTCTTTTATCGCCGCATTTAGCGATAGTTTGCCATTCTTTACTTGTTGGGAGGCGGAATTTGGAATTTAGCGGAATATTGTCTTTGTAGTTTTTATTTAACCAATCACAATAGTCCTTGGCATCATACCAGCTGACATATACTACTGGTTGCTTGGGGTTATCTAAGGTGAAATCTTCATAAAACATGCTGTTGTGTTCAGGATCATATTTTTTGTATTGTGCATTACTTATTTCGCAAGTTCCCACCCATAATTTCAGGTCATTTATCCAAATGAATTTTAGTGATTCACCTAAACCAAGAGAAACTAGTAATGAACGTCCTGTTGTATAATCATAGCGATCGTTAGGGGTATTAGTTACAGGGGATTCTATAATTCCTGGTAGTTTTTCTGTTACTCTCGGGAAGGTTTCCCGAGCTACGTTAGTTATGGATTTTAGAATCTCAGGTTCTTTTTCCATCTGAGTTGTTACCACTTGGTATGCAATTGAAACAGCAGCTTCATTCGAGTGCTTAGCAACTGCTAAATATAGCGGTGTTTTGCCATGGATAGTTTTTGGTAAAGGTTTTGCTCCTGAGATCAACAGGAGGTTGATGACATTGGTGGAGTTGTTGTTTGCCGCCCAATGTAACGGGGTTATGCCGGTAGCTGTTTTTGCTTCTATATCAGCACCATGTTTTAGCAGTAATGCGGTTGTTTTTATTGCATTTTTCCCAGCGGCCCAGTGTAGTGCGGTGAAACCTCCATCGGTTCTGGCGTCTATGGTTGCACCGTTATTTAATAGTATTAAAGTGATTTCAGGTTCGTTTAGTGCTGCGGCAATATGTAAGGGGCTGATCCCGGCACCAATGCGTGTGTTAATAATTTCTTTTCCATTATTTAATATTGCCTGCGAAACTTGTTCGGCATTGTTTTCTCTTATTCCCTGAACAAGGGCAAAATTAGTAGTTGTAACCATAATAGCAAGTAGATCACGACATAGCAGTAGACCGAAAATAATAATAGCTATTAAATATTTGTTTTGTTTATTCATGTGTTGAAATATATCTATATCGTTGAAATGATACAATAAAAAAATATTTCGTTCTTGGTCGTGCGGTAGATTAAACATTTTCGCTCTGAGAGCGAATGCTACAAGTTCTGTGGTATTGGTTATTGAGTTACATTTAGGAATGATGAAATTATATCTAGAAATTGGTCTTTATCAGGGATTGCGGTGGTGCGTACCGGTAAGCTGCGGCGGAACCAGTCGCCGTAACGCTTGGAGATTATTCGGCGATCAGTAATGATTACAACTCCGCGGTCGGTTCTGTGTCTTATGAGTCTGCCAAATCCTTGTCTGAATTTTATTACGGCATTAGGTACGGAGTAGTGCATAAAGGCATTGCCGCCTTCTGCTTCTATCTGTTCACAGCGGGCTTCTATAATGGGGTCGGTAAATACTGCAAATGGTAATCTTGCCATAACTAGGCAAGATAGAGTTTCGCCTACCAAGTCAACGCCTTCCCAGAATGAGTGAGTTCCCATTAATACAGATGCGACATCATGTTTAAATAGTTCGGTGATGTTTTCGCGTGAGCCGGATTCGCCTTGTGCGAGTACTTGTACTCCGGTGCCGGTAAGTGATTCACTTATGATTCGATTGGCTTTACGAAGCATTGCATAACTGGTAAAAAGTGTTAATGCTCGTCCATCTGTATGCCGGAATACATCGGATAATAGTTCGGCAAACTCTGTGACATAGTCTTTATCTCTTGCATCTGGTTCCGGTAGGAATGATGGAACCAGTATAATGCATTGATTATTATAGTCAAATACGGTACCGACATTGAGTTCGGTAAGTTGTTCTGGGGGTAGTAAATCAAGACCAAGTCGTTTTTTGAGGAAATTACAGGAGCCACGTACGGTCATAGTTGCAGATGTGAAGATTATTGATTGTCGTTTGTTGTAAAGCTCTTGTGCTAGTCGGTCGCCGATACTTACTGGTGCAGCCATAGCACGGGCACCACCTTGTTGTGGTGATGTTTTTTCTATCCAAAAGACAAAACCTTCGGCAGAGGCATCCATGATGAAGGCGGTGTCGTTGCTGAATTCTATCAATGCGTTTATTGAAGCATTTATATCCTGAATGAAATCTGCTTTATGGGATAGAATAAGATCATCAGTATCTATTAGTTCTATGATTGCTTTTAGGGTGTGTGTGATTTCAGCTAGTTTGGTTGATAGTGCTTTTTGTGCTTCTGTAACTTTTTTCCATGCTGGCAATGCCTTTGCTTCTTGTCGTAGGCGAAAAGAGTAGCTGCTATCATTTGGAAGAAATGATGAGCTTAGTGTTTGAAAGAATAAATCGATATCTGTTTTTGTGCTTTTAGTGTTTTTAATGGCTTGCATTGCCAGGTGGTCAACTTCTGCACATAATTTTTGGTCAAGTTTGGTATCATGTTCTGCAATAGCTTTTTGTAAGTTAGTTAATAATCCACGCCAGGTATTGCGATGTCCTCGGCGTATTAGACGGCGAAGAATAAAGCGTATTCTTGTTTGTGAAGTTTCGACGGAAAGCCAACTGGTTGCCGCATCTTCTATGTTGTGTGCTTCATCAAAAATTATGTGTGCATGGCGTGGTAAGATAACACCTTTGTCGTTTGAGTCCATTTCGGAGAAAACGATTGAGTGATTGGCTACAATAACATCGGCGGCAAGAGATTTCTCGCGGGCAAAATATAGAAAGCAGCGGCTGCGATGTGGACAGTTGCCGCCCGGGCATTCGTCGGAAGTGGATGATAATTGGGCGGCAAGAGATCTGGAGCTTGGATCTTCCATAATGGAGCTGTCTGACATGTCGCCATCTTTGGTGCGCGTTGACCAGACTAGTACGCGGACCATGGCTTCCTGTTCGGCGGCACTGAGTTCGGTGTCACTGTTATTTAGTAGATAGAATAGTTTTCTATGGCATAAATAGTTGCGCCTGCCTTTAATAATGGCTGCCTTGAATTCTCTATTTATGGTTGCTTTTATTAGTGGCAGATCTTTTTTAAAGAGTTGAGATTGTAGATTTTTAGTGTTTGTACTAACTATTACCGGTGTTTTATTGGTAGTTGCCCAGATGACGGCGGGGATTAGGTAGGCTAGGCTTTTACCTATACCGGTGCCGGCTTCTGCCATTAAATGTGTGGAGTTATTGAATGCATTGGCAATGGATTCCGACATTCTAACTTGTTGTTCTCTGTACTCATAGCTCGGTAGTTTCTGAGCAAAAGAGCCGTTTTGTCCTAGAATATCTTTGATGTTTTCGGTATCAATGGGTTGCCAGGTTTCTTCTTCAGGAAGTTCACGGAATGGCATGGAGTTTCTGCATACTGCGGGAAATAGATCCATTAGTTCTTTTGGATCTTTTTCGGATGTTATTGCATATTGTTGCCGCCAATTTGGTGAGTTTATTTCTCTAAAGAATTTAGCTAAAGGTAGTGCCCGCTGAATAGCGAGTAGGTGATTTATTTCTATTAATAGTATTTCCGGCCATGTTTTAACTTCATTTATAATGCAGTTCCACACATTCAGCGTATCTTCACAATCGCCTTTTGACCATTGTTGTGGTGAGCGTGCAATATTAAATGAGTTTAGAATTATGTCCGCTGTATGACTTGGTAGGTATGAGAAGCAAATACCGGCTAGCTGAAAAGAGTCAATAATGGGTAATAGAAATTTGTCATGAGTTGCTGTTTGTAGAAAAAGTTTAACTAGATCGGCATTTTGCGATATACAAGTGGCATTTTCGGGGATAAAGTCAAGTAGTTCGGTTAATACCTCGTCGATACCTCGTGCTTTTGAGAGCATTTCGTTGGTAATGCCTGTGCTGTTGGAAATTGTATCGGATATTTTTATAGATGGTGCACCGCTATCAAAAAGCGGGGTAGGTCGGATTAATTCGCCAAAAAAGGTGGGGATACCGTTCGGTTGTTGTATTGCTGCACCAACAGCAATAATAGTATCTGAGTAAGGATCGGCTCCGGTAGTTTTAAGTTCTATGGCTATAATATTCTTCATGTAGTGAATAGTTGCATAAAACAGCTGGTAGTTAATAGATAAAAGTAAAAAAAAAAATTGTTTACGGGTTGTTTTCTGTGAAAAAACGTGCGTAAGATAACAGAAATATAAAAAGGAGATGTTGTTATGGGTATTGGTATGATTGTTTTGTTAGTGATTGTTGTTGTTATCGTAGCGGTTATTATAGGTATTTATAATAAGCTTGTTGCATTGCGTAATAGGTTTAAGAATGCATTTGCACAGATTGATGTTCAGCTTAAGCGCCGTTATGATCTGATTCCTAATTTGGTTGAAACAGCCAAAGGTTATATGAAGCACGAAAGTGAAACATTGGAGGCTGTTATTGCGGCTCGTAATCAGGCTTCGGCAGCGAGTTCAACTGTTGCCGCTGATCCTGGTAATGCCACGGCTATGCAGGGGTTGCTTGGTGCTGAATCTGCATTGACTGGTGCAATGGGGAAGATGATGCTGACGGTTGAACGGTATCCTGATTTGAAGGCTAATCAGACTATGTCGCAGTTGATGGAGGAATTGACTTCTACTGAAAATAAAATTTCATTTGCACGTCAGGCATATAATGATTCTGTTATGATGTATAATACTACTCGCGAGACTTTCCCAAATGTTATGTTTGCGGGTGCTATGGGATTTATGGCGGCTACTCTGTTTGAGATTACTGAGGCTGTTGAACGTGAGGCTGTTAAGGTTGCGTTTTAGGCAGCAGGATAAATACTGAGAATATCTATGGACTTTTTTGATTATCAGGAACAGGCTCGCAAAAAAACAGGGTTACTTATATTTTATTATATTATTGCTGTTGGGTTAATTATTTTATCCATTTATACGGTGATAGCATTTCTGTTTGTTATGAGTGGTTCTGAAGATGAACCGGTGCCTGTATCTACTATTTTATTGAATCCGGAACTGTTTGTCGGGGTTGCTTTGGGGACGTTATTAGTTGTTGGGCTAGGCACAATGTACAAGGTTGCTCAACTGGGCGGGGGTGGAGCGGCAGTCGCCAAGATGCTTGGTGGTCGATTAATAAACCGTAACTCTATGGAAATAGAAGAACGGAAGGTTCTTAATGTTGTTGAGGAAATGGCGATTGCTTCTGGTATGCCGGTGCCGCCTGTTTATATAATGGATAATGAGCAGGCTATTAATGCTTTTGCTGCCGGACTTACGCCTGGCAATGCAGTTATCGGTGTAACTAAAGGATGTATTCAGCAGTTAAGCCGTGATGAGCTACAGGGGGTAATTGCTCATGAGTTTAGCCATATCTTTAATGGTGATATGCGTTTGAATATTCATCTGCTTGGTGTTTTGAACGGGATTCTTGTGATCGCATTGATTGGTTATGGCATTATGCGTGGAACGATGTACGCAAGTGTCGGCAGGCGTTCTTCTAAAGATAATGGTGCTGGAGCTATTATTATTTTAGGGATCGCACTGGTTATTATTGGCTATGTAGGAGTTTTCTTTGGTAAGCTGATTAAAAGTGCAGTATCTCGTCAACGTGAGTTTCTTGCCGATGCTTCTGCTGTACAATTTACACGTAATCCTTCCGGTCTTGCTGGGGCACTTGGTAAAATTGGCGGTTATACTGCCGGTTCGCGTATACAGTCTGCCCATGCTGAAGAAGCAAGTCACATGTTTTTCTCAAATGGTATGCATTCATCTTTTATGAATATGTTATCTACGCATCCGCCGCTAAAAGAGCGTATCAGCAGAATAGACGCCTCATTCTTGCAAGATCATAAAAAGGGCGTGGTGTCTGGTAGTGCTAACTCCTCGAGCGAGCCGCATACAGGGGTATCCTCATTTGCACCCCCGCCGTTGCCGGATACTGTTTCCGGTTTTGCAGCTAATCCGGATCAGGTTGTTGCTAGTGTAGGGGCGCCGAGTATGGATCATTTACATTATGCGACTTTATTGTTGTCGAATATTCCTGCTGATTTTACGCAGGCAGTGCGTAATACTGTTGGTGCTAGAGCTGTGGTCTATTTGCTGTTGCTCGATAATGATGCTGTCGTCAACAAGAAACAGCTTGGTTTGGTTGAGGCTAGTGCTGATAAAGATGAATATGAATTGGTTTTGCAACTTAAAACGGCAGCGACAGAATTGACACATGAGTTAAGATTGCCATTAGTTGATCTTGCTATTTCAACACTGAAAGAGATGCAGGCATCGGAGTTTTTGGTGTTTAGAGATGTTGTTGCCGCTTTAGTTGCGGCGGATCATCAGGTTGATTTATTTGAGTTTACCTTGCAAAGAATGATTCTCAGACATTTGGAGCCTGCATTTGTTGATCTCCCGAAGAAACAGATTAGATTTAAAACTCTACAATCTATTATGCCGATATGTGGTCAGCTGTTGTCTTGCTTGGCATATTGGGGGGCTGATGATATTGAAAGTGCAAAGAGTGCATTCAGAGCGGCAGTGGATCGGCTTGGTGGTAGAGAAATTGAGATTTCATCTGTTGATAAATGTGGATTAACTGTACTTGATAACACGCTGAGCCAGCTTGAGCTTGCCGTGCCAACATTAAAACGCAAAGTTCTTGATGCTTGCGTAAGTTGTGTTTCTGCTGATGGTCGTGTTACGGTTGAAGAGGCAGATCTACTCCGTGCTATTGCTGATTCGCTTGATTGTCCTGTGCCGCCATTTTTACCGGGAAAAGTTTGAATCAGTTATTAGTTGTCGGTTATTTTGATGATATAACCAATTCTTTGAGCTATCATAAATTACTATATCCGGTAATTTGTCATGTTCAGTGATGGATATTCCTATATCTGATAGTTTTTCTTTTTCTAGGTGGAGGTTTTTGTTCTCTGTATCACCAAAATATAAGAGTGTTGAACCTTTTGCAAATCTTGCGGCAAATTCTTTAATAATTGCTACTTGTACTGTATTATGTTTTCCGGGTGATAATTTATAAGTTTTGCCATTAGCAAGTGTTATTGGTATGCGAGCCATTTCTCTTTCTTTGCTATATTTCTTTTTTAATTCTCCGGCATGGGATTGAAAGTATTTAAGTGCAGTAGGCCATTTTTTTGTTTTGTAAGTTTTTATTGTTTTTAGTGCAATTTCCGATAGGGCATAATGTGCACGCGGACTATTTACAGGTAAATCGGGGATGCTGGGGTTATAATCAACAATACCTGCTTGTATCAATTGATGAAGAACTTCTCTTCTAAAGGTTTCTCTTGTATTTGGAGCATATCGTTTATGGTAATTTTCTGAAATAAAAATCATTATGCCTTTGGAAATACCTAGATCATGTTTTGTTGTTTTTGTCCATTTAGTATTTTCTTTAATATTACATAAGGCAAGTAGGGTGTAACCAGAGATTTCGTTATGTTGGGCTTTAGGCAACCCGAGTTTTTGAAGTATTATTTGTGCTTCTTCTATTTTCTGCATAAAGGTCTCCAAGTAATATATTATTTGTGATATTGTCTATTTCATTCTGTTGAAGTGATGTTAATTTACTGATTTTTTGTCCAATCAGAAGTATTTTTTCCATTGGTGGCATTTTAATATGTTTTAATTCAGAGGCACCAACTTGTGTGTTGCCGTTAAAGGTTCGGAAATAAGTATCAAATAGGCTACTGTTGAATAATGCAGAGATGCCCCATATCTCATCGTTTGTTAGTTCTCCATTAGGGCGATAAATATAATTAATATGATTTTCTATGCCAATTCTATTAAAATCAGTGCGGGCTGCAAAGTATGGGGCACAGATAAGCCGTCGTTTATCGTCTTTTGAACTGAATCGACGAATTAGAATATAATTTTTATTTTTAAGTAGTACTTTTTCTGATTTATTGGAGTCAATGATGTAGCTTGGTTTCTTTCCTTTTTTTAATGGAAAAACAAATTTCATTAACCTATGTTTTTTGTTTCTGTTGACAGAAACAAGGATTTATTATAGTTTATGGCAATTATGACGGTCATTTGTAATAATTCGGACAGGAAATTGGCAGAAGTATTTTTATCTGTTACCGGTGTGGATGATATGTGCCGGTTTCTAAATGAGCTTATGTCTAAATCGGAGATGAACGATTTGGTTAAGCGTTGGCAGTTGATGGAAGAATTAATGGAAGGCAAGACGCAGCGTGCTATTGCAGCAGAGCTGGGTGTTAGTCTTTGTAAGATTACTAGAGGTGTAAAAATTCTTAGACAGAAGAAGTCGACTTCTAGAGATATAATAAAACAACGAAAGGTGGAGTAAGATGGATTGTACAAATTATTTTAAGCATTTTCCTGATAGTAATGGCGAGTTTTCCGGTTATGGTGGTGCGTATTTACCTCCGCCATTGGAACCGATTTTTGCTGAGATTATTGACGCATATAATAAGATTTCTAATGATGCAAAGTTTATTGAGGAGCTTCGTTCTATTCGTAAACATTATCAAGGGCGACCTACGCCTGTTTATCATGCAAAGCGCCTTTCTGATGAAAATGGTGGCGCTCAGATATATCTGAAACGTGAGGATCTTAATCATACTGGTGCACATAAGTTGAACCATTGTATGGGTGAAGGTTTGCTAGCCAAGTATATGGGAAAGAAGAAGCTGATTGCGGAGACTGGTGCGGGACAGCATGGTGTTGCCCTGGCAACTGCGGCGGCATATTTTGGACTGGAATGTGAGATTCACATGGGGGAAGTTGATATTGCGAAAGAGGCACCAAATGTTTCTCGTATGAAGCTGTTGGGTGCAACAGTTGTGCCGGTTACGCATGGATTAAAAACTCTTAAGGAGGCGGTTGATTCTGCATTTGAAGCTTATATGGGTGATTTTGATAATTCGATTTATTGCATTGGCTCGGTTGTTGGCCCTCATCCGTTCCCGATGTTGGTACGTGATTTCCAGCGTGTGGTAGGAATTGAAGCACGTGAGCAGATTCAGGAAATGACGGGTTCGTTGCCAGATGCTGTTTGTGCTTGTGTTGGTGGAGGAAGTAATGCCATGGGGATTTTCTCGGCATTTCTTGATGACCCCGTTGAGTTACATGGTGTTGAGCCGCTTGGTAAAGGCACAAATATAGGTGAACATGCGGCAACTATGACTTATGGTATGCCTGGAATTATTCATGGATTCCGGTGTTATCTTCTTCAAGATGACAAGGGAGAGCCGGCACCGGTACATTCTATTGCCAGTGGTCTTGATTATCCCGGAGTTGGGCCGGAGCATTGTATGCTGAAAGATACTAAGCGTGTTACTTATGGTGGTTGTACTGATGATGACTGTATGGTTGCATTCTTTAAACTTTGTCGTTTGGAAGGCCTTATTCCTGCGATTGAAAGTTCGCATGCTGTTTATTATGCACTTGAGTTAGCTAAGAAGATGGACAAAGGTACTATCTTGGTTAATCTTAGTGGTCGTGGTGATAAAGATCTGGATTTTGTGATTGAAAATTATGGATATGGGAAATAATTAATAGAGAATAATATATAATTATGGAACCGGCTTAAAAGCCGGTTTCTTTTTCGGGGATTGGGGTTTTATTAATGTTGGTAGCTGTTTAATTGGCAGAGAAGAGTTTAACTACCGACTATGGGGAAAGACTTAATCTCGAATTATTCACTTTTCACTATTCGTTATTAACTATCTTTTTTATGGTGATGGGGCTTAATATTCCAGTAATGCGAATATCGCTAAACATGGTTTTTGCATTTTCATTGCCTAATCCGATTCTGATGGGAGTGGATATTGGTTTAAGGAGTTTTGTTTTCATAAAGGTCTCTGGACGAGTTTGTAGATCGGTGGTAATGCTCCATTGTACATTCCCGCCGTCAATGTTAAGTTTATTGTGGTAGCATACGTATTGTTCTGCTCTACCGTGAGATTTTTCTAGTGGGTATGATGCATTTCCTTGGTGAAGGACTGCTTTATCGTCGGCGGTTGGCAGAAGATCAGCATATAGGCTTTTGCCAAGCATTATACGAATCGGGCCGGATCCTTCAAAGTAATATCCATCACATTCAATTTTCTTTATGGATGAAAACAGGGGTTTAAACCAAGATACTGTATTGTCGCATAAAAGTCGGTTGCGCAGTTGGTCGAATGATGCATTACTCCAGGCATCTATCTGTTTTTCAGTTGCAAAACTGTAGTGGCAGGTTATTTCATGAGTTGCAGAGTTCCAGCGGGTTATTCTTGTGTGGAAGTAGTCCTCTAATGATTTTTTATTGAGTTTTCTTGTTGTTGGTTTAGGGGCAGGGTTTGTTTCTGTTGTATTGTCAGTGTATGTTGAATATGTGTCTTTAGTTTTTCTTCTTTCTGTATCCAGAGTACCACCAGCATCAATTTGGGCATACGCAGCCATGATTGCTGGATAGGAATTTATATTTTCAATTTCATGCATTATCTTTATGGCATCTTCAATATTACCGTTTTGGGTTAAAGTTTTTTGCAATGATATTAAACGTTTTTTATATCGTTCGCCTAAATCAATAATGCTTTCGGCGCATTTTATTTTAATATCTTTGCCGGATTTAAGTATATCATTTTGCAGTTTTCTGAGGGCTGTTGGAGAATTGGCTATAACAATCTCAGATATTTTAGGGTTTCCTGAGAATCTAGTATATTCTTTTCTGACTATAATCAAGGGGGATAGATTGCCTAATGTCTGATAGTGCTTTTCGAGATTTTTAAGGTTTGCAAGGTAGTTTGGTGCAATATTGTCTAAGTCATCATCTCTTATATTTTTTAGTTTTGTGACTTGATTACGGTAAATGGTATTTAATTTTGTGAAATCATTTGGCATAGACTCTGCCATTGTGTTGTTTGTAGCGACAGCCATTGATATCAATAATAAGAATGTATAGATATGTTGTTGCACAATAATCTTCCCTATAGTAGTAAGTTCTTTCAAAACAAGCTACAATCTATTGCAAATACGCCATTGTGTCAAGGGGGCTTATGCTGATTATGATTTTTTTATGGGAGGCGGTGTTTTCCCTAGGAATGCAAGAACTTTTTTTAAGTCAGCCCAGAGTTCGCCTTTTTTTGACTGATTTCGCAATATATATGCGGGATGAAATGTCGGCATAAGCGGAAGTCCTTCAAATGTTTGCCATTCTCCTCTTAGTTTTGTGATGGCTGGGGTTTTGCCGAGTAAGCCTTTTACTGAGGTTGAGCCAAGGGCTATTATTACTTTTGGCTTTAGGATGGCAATTTGCTGTTTTAGGTATGGTATACAGGTTTCTATTTCTTCTGCTGTTGGTTTACGGTTTTCCGGTGGGCGGCATTTTAATATGTTTCCAATAAAAACTTCTTCCCTGCTGTATCCCATTGCGACAATCATTTTTTCTAGAAAATTTCCTGACCTTCCAACAAAAGGAAGTCCTTGTTCATCTTCTTTTGCACCTGGTGCCTCGCCGATAAACATTATTTCTGGTTTAGTGTTGCCTTGCCCAGGCACTGTGTTAGTGCGTATTTTACATAAGGAACAACTTGTACAAACGCTTATTAATGCTGCCATTTCGTCCATATTAGAACAGCTTGATGCAGTTGCAAATGGGGTTGTGGTAGTATCTTTTTCTGGTGCCTTTGGTGTCGTAGTAGTCGGTACCGGTGTAACGGGTGCTGGTGTTACTGGCACTGATGTTGGTGTAGATTTTTCTATCGGTTTGGTTGCGGCTGGTGTTATAGGCGGTTGCGGGTGTGATTCTTTTTCTGTCATTTTTGGAGTATCTTGGTTTGAGAGCTTATTCATTGTTTTCTGGCTTATTTCCGTATCTGTATTGCCTTCTTCTATCTGATATTTTATATATTGGGCAATATCATTAATTATAATGTCTTTATTTGTCATCAAGAGCATCTTTCGCTTTGTTTTTCTTGTAATCCATAGTTTTTACAAATAATGGACCGAATAGAACATATCCTACTCCCATAATTAGCATGAGGATAGCTATATACATAGCTGGCTTCTCCATGTTTTTTCCAAGGAAAACAAATAGCAATACTACAATTACACATGGGATAAATAGTATCATTTTCTTTGTGGGTTTTGGGTAGCGCAGATTGCTTACTTGTAATACTACAAAAGTTAGTATGCCTATCAGGAATAATGTAGATACGTAGCCGGTATTAAGTGAAAAATTATCTAATGGTGGGGTTTGGGTTATAAATACAAATAATGCAACCCAGCCGGCATTGGCTGTAATTGGTAGTCCGCCATAGCCGCCTTGTCCTCTGAGAGGATCTTTTGCTTTGAATCTGGCTAGTCTAACAACTCCTGATAATGCAACTACAGATGGTAGTAATATTCGTAATAACGGCACTTGTGTCTGCATGCTTACTGCGAATATCAGAATAGCGGGGGCAATTCCGAAGGCTGTCATATCGACATAAGTATCTAGTTCAGCACCAAACTCACTTTCGCCGTGTAGTCTGCGGGCAACATTTCCATCTATGCCATCAAGAATCATGGATAGCATTATTAGTTGCGACGCAAGCCGGAACAGGTGTGGTTCGTGGCTAGTCATTCCTTCAATTGTTACCAGTATGCTTAGAAAACCGGCTAGCATCGCAAGTAATGTTATGAATGATGGTATGGCTTGTCGCCAATTGAATATTGTGAAACTTTCTTTACTATCATTATCTGTTTGGTTCATGAGGATGGATCCTTTGGCTGTAGTTTGGCAATTATCGTTTCTCCGGCAGTGACTTCTTGTTCTGCTTGTGCGGTGACGTTGATATCATTTTTCGGGAAATAGATATCTAGGCGCGATCCAAACTTCATCATGCCAAATCTTTCTCCACGTTTTAATTTTACTTGTTTGTTATGGTCCGGCCAGTAAACTACACGGCGGCATATAGGTCCAACAATTTGGTTTACTAAGCAACACGTTTTATCATTTTCTATTAATATGGAGTTGTGTTGATTATGCTCAGAGGACTTTTCTAGTAAAGTTAGAAAATGTTTTCCAGGAAAATATCCTAGAAATGATGATTTGCCGCTGATGGGGGCACGGTTTACGTGGACGGAGAATAGGCTTAGGTAGATGCTTATTCTTGTTACTTCGCCATTAGAAAGTTTTCCTAGTTTGGTTGGATCTAATCCCGTTTTGGTTGCAATATCAGTAAAATCTTTATGCGTCATTGTTATTATACTTGATACTGTTCCATCTGCACCGGAGACAATTATATTTGGTTCTGCAGAAATTATGCGTTCTGGATCTCTAAAGAAATAGAGGAAGTAGAGCGATAATATAAAAGTGATGATAATTGGTATTGGTAAGGCTATCGACATCTTTATGCCAATCAGCTTTAGTAATAATAATATGATAATACATGTTAATATGGCAAAACCTATAAATGGCCATACTTCAGTTCTTATTTTAGTCATTGGTATGTTCTCGGTTATATTAGTGCTTTCATATATTGCGCACGTTCGAACCCATCTTTTGTGTTGAGGTGTTTATTGCTTAAAAGAGAGTGAAAATCTTCAATTGTTTCGTAGTGATGATTATCCATCCATTCATTCATACCGGAAAGTATTTTGCTGATGGGGTTGCGTTCTTGCGAGTATAGGACTGAGCAGATTTGGAATGCATTTGCACCGGCAAGAATAGATTTGATCGCACCTTCGGCGTTATGAACTCCACCAGTGAGACATATATCGCAGTTTACTTCATCACTTGTAATTGCAATCCAGCGTAAGGGCGTTCTTAGGTCTTCTGGTCGCGATAGATTTGTTGACGGCTTAATTGCGAGGTCTTCAATATCGATATCGGGCTGAAAAAAGCGGTTAAACATTACTATTGCTTGGATATCTTCTTGGTCTAATGCCTTTGTAAAAGCTGGTATTGAAGAGTAGAATGAACCAAGTTTAACAGAAATAGGAATTGTTACAGTTGCGGATACAGCTCGTACTAGTTCCAAATGTCTTTGTTCAATGTCTGCACCAGATATATTTGACGAAGATGGTATATCATAAACATTAAGTTCAATTGCATCTGCACCTGCAGCAGCGATCTTGTCTGCAAAATTAACCCATTTGTCTGGGGTTGTGCAGTTAATGCTGGCAATAACAGGAATAGAAAGAGCTTCTGCAGTTTCTGAGACTTTTTCGAGATAGCTTGCTGGACCAATACGCATTGGCATGTCGGCCTGTAAGTATTCGTATGCTTCTGGGTGCATATTTCCATCTAGAGTATCGTAGGTGCTTGATACTTCTGCTCTAATTTGTTCTTCAAATATTGATTTCAGTACTACTGCTCCTGCACCGTTATCTTCAAACTCCTTACATTTATCAGCTGTTGCTGTTAATGTTGAGCTACCGACAATTAAAGGGTTCTTTAATGATAATCCCATATAAGTAGTTTTTAAATTTGCCATAATAATCTCTCCAAATATATTTATAAACTCGTTTTCTTAAGGTAATGGTATATATTGCCAAAAAAGATAATTATAGACAAGGTATAATATTTTCTGGCAACACGAATAGCGACCTAACTCGCTAATATTCAAATAATATCCGTAAATCATGCTTTGTTTTGAATTCGGAATGTGATTTCTCAATAAAGTTATAGATTTAGAATTATGCCACCACTGGGCTTGTCCCAGTGGAGCATTGATTGAAAATCAACGGAAGCTTCTCAATGTTACCCGCCGCCATTTGTGCCGCGAAGCGGCACAAATGGCGGCAGGTAACATTGAGACGCTTCTGTTAGTTTTCAATCAATGCTCCACTGGGGCAAGCCCAGTGGTGGCATAAACCCTAATCCAGGCTGTTGTCCCTCATTCCTTCTCGGCCTTGGCAAGCCCAGTGGTGGCATCAAGCCTAAACGCTGTTTCCTCTCATTCCTTCTTGGCCTTGGCAAGCTTAGAGGAGGCGTACGCTTCTTATTTTATTTGTTATTCACTCTTTCTTCATGTTTTCTTTTTAGAGCAATTTCAACCGGAGCGGGAACAAACGATGATGGATCACCACCAAGTAACGCTATTTCTTTTACTGTGCTGGAACTTACATAACTATGGTTTTCTTTTGGCATCATAAAAAGAGTTTCTATTTCCGGTGCTAGTTTTCGGTTGGTAAGAGCCATCTGGAATTCATATTCAAAATCAGAATAAGCACGAAGTCCACGAATTAGTACTGCAATTTTCCGTTGTCTCGAAAAATCTATTAATAACCCATCAAAAGTAACAATTTCAATATTTTTTATATGCGTTGTCGATTGTATTGCCATAGTAGTTCGCTCTTCAGCACTGAAAAGTGTGTTTTTTGGTGTGCCAATAGCAACGGCAAGTACAAGTTTAGAAAAAATCTCTGCCGAACGTTCAATCAAATCCATGTGCCCGAATGTTAGTGGATCAAATGTTCCTGCGTATATAGCTTCTTTTTTCATGAAATAATTCCTTTTTCCTTTTTTTATTCGTGCATTCGTGGCTAATCTTGTTGTTCTGTTGCTCTTTTTTGCCACGAATGCACGAATGAACACTAATCTTGCGG
>CAMZLY010000113.1 GCA_947311825.1 uncultured bacterium | reverse complement strand
TTATGCGGCATATTCCGCTTTTTCGCAATTTTACAGACCCTACGGGTATGCTCCAATTGCTCAAAAGGCAGAATCTGCTCGCCTAGAATACAAAAAATTGCCTCGCACAGTAGTTTTGCAAGCACCTCGTATGTGTCAGAAACAATATAGTCAGTGAATAGCAAATGAAAATTGAAGAATTAGAAGAGACGGCAGTGCTTACCAGTCCGGCGGTAGTAAGAGATATGCTTAAACAGATGGAGTTTCATCCTAGCAAGGTTTTGGGGCAGAATTTTCTTGTAGATGGTAATATATTAGATATTTTGTTGAATTGTGCCGAGCTACAGTCGGATGATAAGGTGTTGGAAATTGGACCGGGACTTGGTGTTGTAACGGAGAAGTTGTTAAGAAGTGTAAAGCAAGTGGTTGCTATCGAAAAAGACTCTCGACTGGCTAAACTCTTACATGAACGCTGGAATAATATTGATAACTTTGAGCTTCTTCATGCTGATGCACTGGATTGTAATATTGAAGAGATATTGGCGGGGGGGGTTAACAAGGTTGTGTCTAACTTGCCATATTCGGCAGGTAGTCGGCTGCTTATTGATATAGCCTCTGCCGATATTATGCCGGATAAGATTGTGGTAACCCTACAGGATGAGGTTGCTCAACGACTTGCCGCAGTGCCGGGAACTAAAAACTATGGACTGTTAAGTGTTAGGGTGCAAATTAGCTATGATGTAAATATAGTTAAAAAAGTTAGCAACAGCTGTTTTTGGCCGGCTCCAAAGGTTGAATCATCAATTATAGAAATGACGCGCTGTAAAAGCTATGGGCTTTATACGGAGAAAACTAAGTTGTTCAGAAGGCTATTAAAGGTTTCTTTTGCACATAGACGTAAGCAGATGCAAGGGATATTAGCAAAACAGTTGCCGGATATGGGGCTTACACAACAGTCTTCAGAAGAACTTCTTGTGAAAGTAGGTATAAGTCCTCAAGCCAGACCTGGTGATGTTAGTGTTGAAAAATGGGTTTTGTTGGCTAATATGTTGACTTAAATTGAGGAAGTGGGTAAATTTCATTTCTTTACTAACAATTAATAGGGAAGTATTATGTCAAAACCAGTTATAGGTGCACAGTTATATACATTGCATGATTTTTTACAAACAGAAGAAGATATTAAAGTCTCTTTGCAGAAGGTTAAAGATATCGGTTATACTGAAGTTCAAGTGTCTGGATTAGGCCCGATTGAGCCAATAACACTTGGTAATATTTTGAAGGATACCGGCTTGTCGGTAGCCGCCACCCACATGGCATGGGAACGTTTTCAGAATGATCTGGATGCGGTAATTGAAGAACATAAGACGTGGAATTGTAAACATGCTGCTATTGGCGGGTTATCTGAGCAGTATTTTTGTGAAGACGGGGTGAAAATATTTCTGGAAGAGTTGGCTCCAATCTCAGAGAAATTAGCGGCAGAGGGTATGGATTTTTCATACCACAACCACAACCATGAGTTTATTCATTATAATGGCAGAGCCTGGCTCGATACTTTATATTCGGAAGCTCCAGCAGACATGCTTAAGGCTGAATTGGATACTTATTGGGTTCAGGCAGGAGGTGCAGACCCGTCTGAATGGATTTGGCGTTGTGCTGGTCGTGAGCCGATTCTCCATCTTAAAGATATGTGTATAGTACCGGAACGTGAACAACATTTTGCTGAGATAGGACAGGGCAACCTTAACTGGGATTCTATTTTCTCTGAAGCTGAGGATGGCGGAGTTGAGCATTTTATGGTAGAGCAGGATAATTGCTATGGCCGTGATCCGTTTGAATCATTAGAAATAAGTTATAAGTTTCTTGTTGAAAACGGGTATAAGTAGCAGTTATCAGTTAACAGTTAACAGTTATCAGTTATCAGTTAACAGTTAGCAGTTGTCAGTTTGCAGCTATTAGTGAAGGGGTGTAGTTATGTCAGAGAAGCAAACGCCTATGATGATGCAGTATCGCAGAATCAGGGCGGAATTGCCTGATGATACTATCTTGTTTTTTCGTCTTGGTGATTTCTATGAAATGTTCTATGACGATGCAATTAAGGCTGCACCTGTTCTTGATATTGCACTTACTAAACGTAATAAATACCCGATGTGCGGGATTCCTTATCATGCTTCAGAAGGATATCTTGCAAAATTAATTCGTGCGGGAATGAAAGTTGCCATCTGTGAGCAGGTTGAAGATTCCGGTGCATCTAAGGGAATTGTTCAGCGGGAAATTACGAGAGTTGTTACTCCCGGTACCGTGACGGAAGATAATATTCTTGATTCGAAAAGAAATAATTTTCTTGCCGGTATTACTTTTGCAGGAAAATGTTATGGACTGGCAACTCTTGATCTCTCTACCGGGCTTTTTTATGGGGAACGATTTGATACTATAGATCAGCTCTGGGATATGTTGAGGCGTTTAGCTCCTAATGAGTGTATTGCGCCGGAAAATCAGATAGATAGTAGTGAGTTTCTGGATATCCCGCCCGGCCTACAATTTACCTTGACTAAATGTGATGATTGGACCTTTGACGTTGATGCGGCAAAGGATCAATTGTTGCGTCATTTTAATGTACATTCTCTTGCCGGATTTGGATGTGAGAATGAGCCTGCGGTAATTGGTGCAGCCGGTGCGGTATTGTATTATGTACGAGAAAATCTCCGACGACAGATATCGCATGTTAGTTCCTTTAGCTTGCGTAGTTCGGGTGATTATCTTTTGCTTGATGATGCATCAATTAATAATCTTGATTTAGTGCCAAAGAGTGGTGCTGAGGCTACTCATGCCTTATTGGGGGTTCTTGATGCTACAAAGACTGCTATGGGAGCAAGGTCATTGCGCGATTGGGTGTTGCGTCCGCTTGCTGATTTGGCGGTAATAAAGAGCAGGCATGACGCAGTTGAGAATCTGACCACATCACGCACGTTATTAAGAGAGTTTCGTGATATGTGTGGAAGAGTTAGAGATTTGGAGAGGTTGGTTGCCCGTGCCGGTTCCGGTGCTTGTAATCCGCGTGATTTGATTTCTATTATGCAGTCGCTATTGGAGGTTCCGTCAGTTAGAGCCATTGCCGAGAGTTGCAGTGCTGAATTAATAAAATCATTGGCAAATGATTTACATGATTTACCAGATCTAATTGATATTATAAGCAGGACTATTGTTGATGAGCCGCCAGTGAAGATAAAAGATGGTGGAATCATCAGGGACGGATGTAATACAGAGCTTGACGAGTTGCGGGTAATTGCCAAAAATGGGCGGCAATGGCTTGCCGAATATCAGGTTACTGAGCAGGAGCGTACCGGCATAAAGACCATAAAAGTTCGTCATAATAAAGTGTTTGGATACTATATTGAGATATCAAAAGGTCAGTTACAGAATGTTCCACCGGAATATATCAGAAAACAGACGCTGGTTAATGCAGAACGATTTATTACGCCAGAGCTTAAGGAATACGAGAATAAAATTCTTGGCTCACATGAACGTTCTCTATCTCTTGAACAGGCTCTTTTTGCAGAAGTTGTGGAGTTAGTTGTTAAGAATACAGAATCAATCCAGAAAACAGCTTATGCTCTTGGCTGCTTGGACTGTCTTAGCACTTTGGCTGATAGAGCTGTTACGATGCGGTATGTGCGTCCCGATATGGATAATAGTGATAAGCTAATAATCAAAGATGGGCGGCATCCGGTAATTGAACAGATGCCCGATGCCGAACGTTTTGTTCCCAATGACACCCTGCTTGACTGCAAATCTAATCAATTGCTTATTATTACTGGGCCTAACATGGCCGGGAAATCAACATATATCCGGCAGGTAGCATTGTTAGTTGTTATGGCACAAGCAGGTTCATTTGTGCCGGCAGCCTCTGCACGGATAGGTGTTGTTGATCGCGTGTTCACTCGTGTTGGAGCAAGTGATGACTTGGTTCGAGGACGTAGTACTTTTATGGTGGAGATGCAGGAAACGGCAAATATTTTAAATAATGCGACAAGTCGAAGTTTAATTGTTCTTGATGAGATAGGGCGGGGAACGAGTACTTTTGACGGCATTAGTATAGCTTGGGCCGTTGCCGAATACTTACATAATGTTCCCGAGGTTAAGGCCAAAACTCTTTTTGCAACACATTATCATGAATTGACAGATTTGGCTAAAACTATGCAGGGAGTTAAGAACTACAGTATTCTTGTTCGTGAAAAGAATGATGATATTGTATTTCTCCGCCGGATAGTTGAAGGTGGTGCTGATAAGAGTTATGGTATTCAAGTGGCACGTTTGGCTGGAATGCCGCAAGCGGTGGTGGAGCGATCCAAGGAGATTCTTGCAAATCTTGAAGAGGGCGAGTTTGCCGATTCAGGGCAGCCGAAAATAGCCAAGCATCGTAGAAAACCAAAAGTGAATATTGATCAGTTAGATCTCTTTAAAATGTAATTACTTTGCCATTTGACTGAGCATTTCTAAAACGACGTTACCAGTGATTTTCAAGCTTTCGGCACTTAGTTTGTCCATAGTATCGTTAGTAGTATGCCAATAGTCATTTTTTTCGGGTGTTGAACCGAATTTAAAGTCAATTAAGTCAATTGCCGGCATTCCTGCCCTTAAGAACGGTACATGGTCATCAAGAATCATGCTGTCAGAGAGTGAGAAGTGTTGGCGGGACCCAACGGCATGTGCTGCATCAAAAACCAGTGAAATTAGTTTTGGGGTCGAGTTGCGCGGAATCGAAATATTTAAATTTTTGTCTCCGATCATATCAAGAATAATAACCGCTAAGACACGATCTGCAATCTTATTGCTCGCCAAGGTGGCGGCAAGATGTCTACTGCCATGTAAACCATCGGTAGAGTTGTAGAGTTTTATACACTCCTCTCCATCAAGAAAGGCTAGAATAATATCATAAGGCATTGGCGGTTGTGTTTTCAGTTTTGCCGCAAGAGCAAGCAGTAAGCCCGTACTAGAGCCGGAATCATTTGCTCCGATAAAATCATCGCTGATGCCGGATTTTGTATCATAATGGGATGCAATAATAACGGTTTTTCGCTTAGTGCCATGAATTATGCCGGTGATATTTCTGAATGTTATCTTGTCGGAGCCTATATCGTCACTAAACTCATCAATTAGTGGATCAATGCCTAGTTCTTTAAGACTTGATGCAATATAGGTTGCCGCCTGTTTTGCACCTTCAGTACCAGAGTCTCGAGCTCCTAACGAAACAAAGCTTTTTACTTCAGCGAATGCTTTGTTACCATCTATTTGCAACGTTGTGTTATTGGTATTCGGGTTGTTGTTCTTTTTTGTATTCTCTTTTTTACTACATGAGCAAAAAAGAATAATTGCTAGGATTGGCATTAGTGTTTTATATGATTTCATATTTATTATTAACTGTTATTACTGCTAACTGTTCCCTGTTTATTCTGCTTCAATTCCCAATATTTCCAGTATGCGTGATAAGTCTTCTGTTGAATAGAAGTCAATTTCTATGGAGCCTTTGCCTTTTTTCCCGTTAGCATAGGTGCAACATGGTTGTAGTTTTACGCTAGTGCCGAAATGGGAATGTAGCTGGTCTGATAGGTATGATATATGACTGGATGGAATATCATTTGTTACGGCACGTGGCTTGCGTGGTACTTTTTTTGCTTGGCTGATAATCTTTTCTAGACCTCTTACAGAGATTCCTTCTTGTACGGTGCGGGTGGCTAGAAATATCTGTTCAGGGATAGAGTCTAGTCCGCTTAACAACTTGGCATGGCCTGCCGATAGTCTTCCATTTGAAACAAGTGCCTGCACTTCTTCCGGAAGTTTCAATAAGCGAACTGCATTGGCAATGGTTGCTCTTGATTTTCCTACTCGTGCGGCTATTTGATCCTGTGTAAGGCTGTAACTATCAGCAAGGAGCTGATACCCAGCAGCTTCTTCAATGATATTAAGATCTTCACGTTGCAGATTTTCTACTAGAGCCAGCTCTAAAGAATCTTGATCTTGTGCCTCTATAATAATAACCGGGACTTCCTTAAGTCCTGCTTGTGTAGATGCACGTAGTCGCCGTTCGCCGGCAATCAGTTCGTATTTACTTTTTTTGGCAGTTTCACGAACCAGTAAAGGTTGAAGGACTCCTCGCTCTTTGATTGATGCTGTTAAGTCATCAATGGCATCTTGATCAAATACATGTCTAGGTTGAAAGCTGTTTTTAACTATATTGTTAATCTTAATTTTCAGAATGCCGGCATCCTGCTTTTCTTCAGTCTGTTTTGCATCCTTCTTTTTTGCAGGTGCTTTTTTCTTACTGTTTTTAGTTCCATCATTTATTAAACCATTTAGTCCTCTGCCAAGTCCTCTTTTTACAGCCATTACATAATGCCTTTCGTTCGCAGTATTAAGTTAAGTTATATTTAGTGTATGTTATATCTCTTTTTTGCTTTTGGTTATGTTAATTCGCTCAAGGAGACGTTTTTGTTCTTTCATTAGTGTTTAAGATACTACCTTGATAACTGTAATGCAAAAAGAAATTATAATTATCTTACAAATCGAATATTGGAATCACGTTCAAATATGCACCAGCATTTTGTAACGTGCATTTTTTATGGTGGAGCATCTCATTTATCTTCACGACATTTACCACCCTCCTGGCTCGGTGGACAAGGGACGCTTCCATAGGAATAAAACACACAGCAATCATTTAGCATGGCTGGCAACTTGTGCATTCATAGGATCACTGACAAGCATCAGTTGGATGTTTTCTTCTTTCTGGAACCCACATTCCGGACAAGTGAGTATTGCAATGCCTCATCGTCCCACTGGGGACAAGCCCAGTGGTGATGTATATAAATATAGTTATTGAGAAGTTGCTGTGAGATCGGCGTTGAAAATTATAATTGTTGGTATTGGACTAAGAGTGTGAGACTAAATGTGATAATCTATTAATATCCAATTTTAAGGTTGGCTTTTAGTCCACCACCATCTTCCACAATTAAATGTGATGTCTTTAAATTCCCTTGTAATAAGCCGCCTGGTTTTATGATGACAATTCCTTTTGCAGTAATGTCGCTTTTTATGGTTCCTTCAATTTCTATATTGTTACAGGTTAATTTGTTTTTTACTGAAATCTTTGCGTTAGATTTTATTGATAAGTCTTTAAAGGATATTTTTTTGAAATCTAATTGGCCATTTTTTTCTATTGTTAGTAATCTGCCAATTTGCATAGATGCTAGTTTTGCGTTTCCGGCGATAGTAATATCACGTGCTACAATATCGCAAGGTTTAAGTATTCCGTCTTTTTTTATTGTGACGTTACTAACTGTTTTTATGTCGTTTTCCCATTCCGCATTGATGATTATATCATCAGCACAGAGCGTTAAATGGCATTTTGGGCAGATCACATTTCTGATTACGCCGTGAATAACAAAGGGGTAGGCACATTCGTAGCAGAGCATTTCATGCTTTGCGGGCATGGCTGTTTTTCTGGCGCGTGCAGCAATACTGTTTCGTTTTTTTTGCTCTATTGCGGCTTTATCTTCTTTTGGTAGTGTTGTTTGCGATGGACGCGTTTTAAATTTTTGTGCATGACCAGAACTGTCTGCACGGCGGACTGCTCTTACAGAAGCAAGTCCGCCAATTACAGTTGGGCTTTTTGCACGTGTCATTTTATCAGTTACCGGTTGTTGGTTGTCAGTTATTAGTTACTAGTTACCATTTATCAGCTATCAGTTGTTGGTTCCCACTTTTTGTCGGAAACTACTTGTAACTAATAACCTTTAACAGATAATTTTCTAACTGGTGAGGTACTTGCAAAACTATCTGCTGGCACTTTTTGGTTTTATGCGGCATATTCTGCTTTTTCGCAATTTTACAGACCCTACGGGTATGCTCCAATTGCTCAAAAGGCAGAATCTGCTCGCCTA
>CAMZLY010000112.1 GCA_947311825.1 uncultured bacterium | reverse complement strand
GTTGTAAAATTTCTTTTAGTTTTCTCTGATCATTCTGTCGCAAATTATTCTGTCTTCACCTTTTTTGCTTCTAGCCTTTAGCCTTTCGCCTTTCGCCTTTAGCCTTTAGCCTTTAGCCTTTCGCTTTTAGCCTTTAGCCTTTAGCCTTTAGCTTTTAGCCTTTAGCCTTTCGCTTTTAGCTTTTAGCCTTTAGCCTTTAGCCTTTTTTCACCCCCCCTTACAAATCTTTTCCCAGCCAGGGAAACGCCACTTCAAAGGAAATGTCCGGCACTGACTTGGCTTAACTTCATCAATCATACAATCATTTCCATCCAGAAAAATGCATGATCCATCTTCAGCCTCTATTAGACTTAGCCTTGATCGGTCATAAGTAAGACGTGTATACTCACTGGTAAAATCATACAAAGGAATGTCTAGATAATCTGCAATAGCTTCAACTTCTCCAGGACGCAATTTCACATAACCATGTGCTCTACAGCAAGCACCACATCGTTTACAGCCTATAAAGTTTTCAAGCGACATCAATGAACCCGTTGTTCAACATACTCACGTACGGCCTTAACAGAATTAGGTATAGACTCGCAACGCATTGGTAACCCAGCCAATGCAGCAAGTAGAGGATGGTACGCTTTATCTTCCCCCAATGCATCTTTAATTGTACCCCCAAACTTTGCAGGATGTGCAGTAGAAAGACAAACCAACGGATCATCACCTTGATGCAATAACCCCACATGAACCCCCACTGCCGTATGTGGATCAAGCAAATATGAATATTCACCATAAAACTGTTTTATGGTTGCCAATGTAGATTCCGTATTACCTCTACCAGCAACAAACAGCGGATCAACAGCCCCATCACTGCCCAATTCAATAGAAACTTCACCTTTTTCAGCAAATTCATCCATTATAGCTTTTAGTTTTATAGAATTCCCACCTAGCCAATAATAAAGATAGCGCTCAAAATTACTAGCAATCTGAATATCCATAGAGGGACTAATAGTAGCATTAACAGAATCCATATAGTACCTACCACTATTAAAGAAACGTGAAAGTATATCGTTTTCGTTAGTTGCAAGAATTAATTTAGAAATTGGTAATCCCATCTTAGAAGCAATATAACCGGCAAAGATATCACCAAAGTTACCTGTGGGAACACTAAAACGTACCGTATCAGCACCACTCTTCTTCATAACCTTTAAACCGGCATAAAAATAATATACTATCTGTGCCAGAATCCTTGCCCAGTTAATCGAGTTTATAGAACCAAGCGAATATTTATCCTTAAATTCAAGATCATTAAATAATGCCTTCAGAATCGCCTGACAATCATCAAAAGTACCATCAACAGCAAGGTTAAAAACATTATCATCCAATACAGAAGTCATTTGTGCTTTTTGAACAGGGCTAACCTTGCCGTCAGGATGCATCACAAATATTTTTATACGCTCCATGCCACGAACACCATAAATTGCAGCACTACCGGTATCACCGCTTGTTGCACCGATAATATTCATATATTGGTCTTGTTTTTCAAGGATATACTCGAAAAGATTGCCGAGAAACTGCAATGCCAAATCCTTAAAAGCAAGCGTTGGTCCATGAAACAACTCTAAAACATGAATCCCACCAACTTCAACAACGGGAGTAATATCGGAATCTCTAAAAGTTGAATAACTTTTCTTAATCAATTGCCGCAAATCCTCTGCCGGCAAGTCAACAAAAGGACTCATAACTTCAAAAGCCAAGTCAACATAAGATAAATCAGCCCATGCCGCTAACTTATCTGATACATCGGGGATCAATTCCGGCAACAACAAGCCACCATCTCTAGCCAATCCCATCATAACCGCCTGCCGAAAACCGACAGGCTCTATATCACCTCTAGTACTAATATATTTCATGCACACCACTCTACTAATTATTCAATTATGGTCAAGACGAAAAAACACTTTTAATAGACAACACTTGACATATATACATCTCTAACGCAAAGTAAGCAAATAATATTCATCCTGTTACTAATTAAAATATACCGATAGGAAGGGTTAATGGTAGTGAACAACTTGCAAAAAATAAACTATTTACAACAATATAAACCATTCACCATTGCAAGCATTCTCATGTTTTTTGCCTACGGTATATTGTCTGTGACATCTACTGCCTGGATCATGCAAATTCCATCAGGATATATTGCATCTATATTTTTAGGAGCAATATTATGAACACACTAGTACCGTTAGCAAATGGAGTCGAAGAAATGGAAGCTGTCATTATAATTGACACATTACGTCGTGCCGGCTGGGATGTAATATCGGTAGCCGTTGAAGGCAATACAACAATAAAATGCTCACGTGGTGTTGTACTCGTTGCCGACCAATTATGGGAGCAGATTGATCCTGCAGATTTCGATTTAATTGTTCTTCCAGGAGGATTACAAGGTACAGAAACATTAACGGCTCATGCCGGGCTGGCAGAAACCATCCGCATATTTTTGACAACAGATCGTACAGTCGCAGCTATATGTGCCGCACCTTTAGCATTACAGGCAGCCGGAGTCCTAACAGGTCGCTCCATAACCTGTCACCCTTCTGTTACTGACGACATCACTATAACCAAAGCGTCCGCATCCAATGTGGTTATTGATGGCAACTTAATAACCAGTCAAGGTCCCGGTACAGCAATACCCTTTGCATTAACACTTATACAACAAATAGACGGCGAAGCAAAAGCAAAACAAATTGCTGATGCAATGGTATATGATTTCTGAAGCACTAAATGATCCAGTTGAAGCTCCGGAATATCTAAATGCATCTTTAAGCAAATCAGAGGTAGTAGGCTACAACAATTAACATTCGCTAACACCCAAATTAAACGGCACAGAGCACCGTTGTACGGAATGTAAATAGGTCCTCTGGACCGATATCACGGGGCAAAGCACCGTTACACGAGAACTTCGCTTTACTCCTACTAATGATATCACTGTGACACATGTTCGGCAATTCTTTGGTGATAAAGTAACTACCTGGGCGGATGATGATACAATCTTGGCTAGTAAGAATGTCAGTGGCAGTTCCGGCATCTGGATAGAAGAGCCTCTTGACAGTCCGTTGCATCTTATGGCAGGCAATACTTATCGAGTTGGAGCTTTTCTCTCCGAGTATGCTACTTATTACGGGAAATCCAGCGGAACGCCAATCTCATTCCCAGACGGAATGATTAATGGTGGTTGCACAACCTCGGGAGATCAATTTCCATCTTCCACCAGTTCGACTAGGTATATTGTTGATTTACGCTATTTAAGCGGTTCAGAGACAACCATACTTATCTCCAACCAACAGCGATGATTTTGTAAATGGTGTTTGGTCAGGTCTGGTTAGTGTGCTGGATGCAGGATCGAATAGATGTACAACTTGACGAATATGAAACATTATGTAGCAATTTCTATCCGTTACAGGGCTGAAAGTCCTATGCAATATAGCACATGGCCTTAGCCCTGTAAATCAACGCAACAAAAAACATAAGCCCTGAAAGGGCGGCACAAAGATTAAACAAAAAATATCTTGTGAGGTGCTTGCAAAACTACTGTGCGAGGCAATTTTTCGTATTTTAGGCGAGCAAATTCTGCCTTTTGAACAATTGGAGCATACCCGTAGGGTCTGTAAAATTGCGAAAAAGCGGAATATGCCGCATAAAATCAAAAAGTGCCCGCAGATAGTTTTGCAAGTGCCTCCTTATTGATAACTATATTGACGATACACTTCTTACCCATTTTACCAAACGCAAGAAAAAGGTAACTTTTACAATTTATACCAAAAATATTTCCAAGCAGTTGAAGTTGGATATAAAAAAGCACAATGAGCAATACCCAACTGTAAAAGCCATTAAATTCACTGATGCCCATGACCGTTTTTTGATTATTGACGAAAAAGAAGTCTATCACTTTGGTGCAAGCCTAAAAGATTTAGGTAAAAAATGGTTTGCCGTTTCTAAAATGGATATCTCTTCGGTGAAAGTGCTGGATAAACTGAAAGAGGAAAATTTGATATTAGAAACGAAATAGTAAATATCGACAAAAATTACAATGGTTAGTATCGAGGGGTAAGCAGGGGCATCCATTAATAATTGACATTTGGCGAGATATAGCGGCTGTCCAGTAGGTCGCCATTGCAAAGAATCGGCAGAGGATTATTATATGCCCGGAGCTTCGTCACCGGCACAATGCACTGTGCATAATGCTGTCCAACAAAAAAATAGTCAGCAGGTACGAATAATTAAGCCACAAGATGGTGAGACGTTTATTATTTCAGATGATTTATCACCTGAAATACAAAGAATAGAATTACAGGCTATTGCTAAAGGTGAGTTGTCCTGGTTTGTTGATGGTGTTTTTATAGCCAAATCATCCGATGTCGTTAGTTGGCAATTGCAGATAGGCAAGCATGAAATCGTCTGTGTTAATGCTGCCGGACAATCTGATTCCGTTACAATAACAATAAGTGGCAAATATTAAGGTCAAATCATAAACAATTG
>CAMZLY010000111.1 GCA_947311825.1 uncultured bacterium | reverse complement strand
TGGACATGAGTGTGCCGATGAGTTCACTACGGGTGTTGTAGGTGAAGAGATTTGTGGCAGAACCATTAAGGGCAGGACTATTATCTATGCGGCGGGTGCGGCGGCCTATTGCGTCGTTGAGGTAATTGAATGAACTAACCACGGAATTATCTGACACTACGGAGTTTTCTATGCCGGTTATTAGGTTGCGGTTGTCTTCATACGTTTTCATGGTTCGTATTGTGTCATTGCTGTAGCCGGAGATCAAGGATGAATCTTGCAAATATGAATAATTAACCACGGAAGACACGGAAAACACGGAAGAGGATACTGAGTGGAAGCGTCCTAGGTTGTCGTAGTTGTAGGTTATGGCGTAGTCTGACGGTTGACCAGGGACGGCCAACGCTACATTTTTCTGTCATCCGTATGGATAATCACAACATGCGGTAAAACGACAACAAAAAAGATGCTAGTGAACTTTTTTAAATCTATATTTTCTTAAGAAGTTACAAAAGTTGCACCAAAAAAGCCGGCAACCAAGAGTAACCCGAAAACTAACTGTGCTTGAGCAGTCTTACCGTCTAGCATAACGAAAGAATTCATATCACTCTTGGAATTAATCTTGGTAAGCTTGATAATAAGTGGCAATGACAAAAATACAACTAGTGTGGTTGTCGGAACATCAAAAGAAACACACGGCAAATAACTTAACCCCATAAGAATTGCTATAATAGCAAAAGGGCTTAACACTAAAATCTTGTAATAGATTGACGATCTACCGTCACCCAATATTCCGGCAACGGTTCGGCAAGCATTATTTTTATCACTATCAATATCACGCCAATTATTTGCATGGAGAATAGCTACGGTAAATAAAGAAATAACCGGCGACCATAAAACCGGTGTCCAGCTAAACTGCTGTACTTGCACCCAGTAAGAACCGAGTACCGGTAGGATACCCAATGCCATAAAAACTGATAAATCACCAAGTCCGGCATATTTAAGACAAACCCCATTGCGAGTATAACCCAAAGCAATCACAACACCGACTATTCCAAGCAGCAAGACCGGCCAACCGGCTACCATCACCAAATAGATACCACAAAAACAACCTACAGCCATAAATATCACCGCCGCAGTAATCGCCTGCCGTACAGTTATCCACCCTCTCACAACGGCACCACTTACCGGCGTAACCACTTTATCTAAACCACGCTTATAGTCATAACAATCATTAATAAGGTTAGTTGCCGACTGAAAGCAGACCACACCAAAAATGGTAAGAATAAAATTCACCCAATTAATCGTATGCCCTTCATAAAAAGCCAAAGCAAGCCCTAGCAATACAGGTAAAACTGATGCTGTGTATGCAAACGGCCGCACTGCCGTTAGCCATTTCTTTACCGTTGCCGGTTGTTTATCTCTATTTTGTGTTTCCATATTTACCTACCTTTCCGGTTCATAGAACCGCTCTATATCTTTTACCCTGTTTATCTCTTTTATCAATGTAACAACTCTTTTATATCAATGGCCAAATAACAAAAACCGCAACATCCCAAACGACATGACTAATAATATTTAACCAAATAGACTTAAAACGCCAGAACATAAGCGACCAAAACAGACCACATACCGCCGCTGCCGCAATTAACATAAGATTACCGGATGCAAGGTGTGCTGCAGTATATGCAACAACACTCAGAACAATCCCCAAAAAGCCAAACCGTCTTTCTACATTACGCTGAACATATCCACGCCAGAATATTTCTTCACCCGGGCCAATAATAAAAATCAACAATAATGCAACAAAACCTACATGAATATTATCTTTCAGCGTATACACGCTCGCAATTTCATTATGTGCAAACGAAAACATATACTCCGCCAATAGGCGAAAACAAAAGAACCCCCCATACAAAACGGCCGCTGATAATAGTCCGAAAAAGACTGCCGGTAGTATTGTCATCCGACTAGGTTTTACAAGAGCCTTCATCCCTGCTCTATCAGATAAATATGCAGCCATGCACAAACAACTGATTGATAATGAAAACTGCACCCAGAACCCAAAAGTAATACCGGCAAACAGAAGCGAAAAAAGTACAATTGCACATAATGTAACCAAAACAACTTGAGTAAATCTTTTATTTATCATCTTTTTATGCTCTAAGTAACAATCTACCTCCGAGAGGTTGTAGCCATCGTGATGATACCTCTCGGAGATAGGTATCTACTTTTCCCATTCTGCAACACGCTTCAACAGTGCATCAACGGCATATTCTTGTAATACAGTTTCTTTAAATTCACCACGGACATAGAGTGCAAACTTTCCATCACCACCAGCAATCGCAATATCGGCCTCTTTAGCCTCTCCGGGGCCATTAACCATACAGCCCATCACCGCAACCACAGGTTTAGCCGATGCCGGATATTTTTGATAATATTCCTCCAAGCGATTCTCCACCTCTGTAGCAATCTTCATTACATTAACTTGAACACGCCCGCAGGTAGGGCACGATATAACACTTGCCCCCGCCTCACGCAAACCAAGACAACGCAATAATTCAAGTCCAACCTTAACTTCATTAACCGGTGTATCTGTAAGAGAAACACGTATAGTATCCCCGATTCCTTCATTGAGCAGAATCCCCATAGCAACAGAAGAACGAATCATGCCGGGCATTAAGGTTCCTGCTTCAGTTAGACCTAAATGAAGCGGATAATCTGTTTTCTTAGACAACAGTCGATATGCATCAAGAGTACGATGCACATCTGTAGCTTTAACGGAAATTTTTATCTGGTAATAATCAAGATCTTCTAAAATACGAACATGCCTTAAAGCACTTTCTACCAATGCCTCCGCACTGCCTAGGCCGTACTTTTTCTCAATATCTTTTTCTAACGAACCTCCATTAACACCAATTCGGATAGGAATATTACGTTCAGCGGCAGCTTTAACCACCATCTCAACATTCTTTCTATCGCCAATATTACCGGGATTTATACGTAACCCATCAACACCAGACTCTATCGAAAGTAATGCAAGTTTGTAATCGAAATGAATATCTGCAATAAGCGGAGTGGACACCTGATGACGAATCTCAACTAAAGCCTTTGCCGCAGCCTCGTCAATTATCGCCAAACGAACAAAATCACAACCAACAGTTGCAACTTCATGAATTTGTGCGACAGTGGCATCAATATCATGCCCGTCAGTTTTCGTCATGGTCTGAACAGTGATCGGAGCATCACCGCCTACATCAGTACCGCCCACCGTTATTTTATTTGTTTGGCATCTCCGGTGCTTCGCTATTTTTGACTTCATTAGTTATATTCTCCTGAACTTTTTCCGGCATATTACGTATCATTTTCCACATTTTAGGAGCACGTTTTACGTCTCTAAATGAAAGCAACACAAATGCAGTTAGTAAGAGAATCATGAAAATATTGGTCAATATATTTACAACTTTAGCACTTACCTTACGGCGAGTAATGCCTTCCCAAAGAGCAAACACAATATGTCCGCCATCAAGAACTGGTATTGGTAATAAATTCAATATTGCCAGATTAATATTTAAGAAACGCAAAAAGCCGATTGCATTAAGGAAACTAACTTTAATTGACATCCATAAAGCCATCATAATCATTATTGGTCCCCCCAGTCCCTGTGCCGCATTTTTTGATTCTTTAGGTGTTACCAATGCTCTCAATATTCTCAGAATACCCGAGGCATCACCTTTTACTTGTTCAACAGGATTCTTATACTGCATCCATTGCGTACTTCTGCTGACTTGTGCCGAATGAATACTTACACCTATCACCGAACGCCCCAAACTTTCATTAAAAGCCGGTATAACAGTTAGCTCGACATCTTCACCATTATGATTGACAACCATCTTGCTCGGTTTTGCTCCATTTTTATCAACAAGAAACATAAAATGTTCTACGCTGGCAACATTTACCCCGCCAAATGACTCCACCAAATCGTCCGCTTGAACACCTGCCTTTTCCGCTGCACTACCAGGTATAACATCACCAACTATACACAACATTGAACTACCAATGCCTTCAATTATACGTATACCCATATCAACTGCTACAGAAGGAACGCCCACATCACGTGATACACCATTATTTTCCAACGTTAAAGTAATATCCTTATCTGCATTTGCCCCAAGAAGACATTCAACTGAATAATCATTCCAAGATGATATCGGATTACTATTTACAGCAACAATCTCATCACCAACCCGTACTCCACTATGATAAGCAGCACTATTGGTTTCAACATAACCAATCGTAGCCCCCTCTTCGTTATCACCAGGCTTCCATGGTGACATATAAATAATCATAGCGAGAACAAATGCAAAAATAATATTGCCACCGGCACCTGCTACGGCAACTAGAATCTTCTTCCAAGCAGCAATTGGAGGCAATACCCTAACTTTCTCTTTCGTTTCTTCACCATCTTTATCCGCACCTTTTCCCTGTACCGTTTCCATGCCTGCAGGATCAAGTTGCGGTAATGCAACATATCCGCCTAACGGAAACCAGCCTATTTTATAGGTAACACCACGCACGGTCTTTTTCACAATGGCAGGTCCAAAACCAATAGAAAAAGTATCAATCTGCAATCCGCACCACAATGCCACCAAGAAATGCCCCAATTCATGCACAAAAATCGTGAACCCAAACAATAATACCAACGCAATAATATCGGCACCGCTACTAATAATAGTACTTAACATTTTATATCCTATCGTAAATTTTATGGTTTATATTCAGAAAAGGTGGAAAGCATACTCCGACACGCCATTATCTGCAATGATAAAAGAATAAAAATAAGTAGCCAGAATACAGTTTTTTCGTAACTTCTCAAAAACTCACTTGGGCGGGAAGATTTCCCGCCCTACTTTTGTTCATTTCATACGTAGGTTGGGAAATCTTCCCGACCATAAAATATTTTTTGAGAAGTTACTCAAAAGCACCATTTATGTAACGTCACCACTGGAACAAGCCCAGTGGTGGCATAACTCCAAATCTATAACTTTTGAGAAATTACGTTTTTCCTTATTTTTAATACAATACAAAAGGAACATCAACGGGTTGCCTAGACTCCTGTTTCCTGATGCGTTCCATCTGACCTGACTCTTTAGCTATACGTATATTATTAGCAATCCATTCATATACAACACTGTTTGGCGGACGATCGTGCCTATACCCTGGTATATCAAATTCAGGAAGATCAATAAAATCAATCATAATGCCTCCATTATCTTTTTATCATAATGTTTCTCGCCCATTTATCGGCAGCAAACACTTCCGCAAGGTCAGGGTTATCGATAACGTTATGCCTTTCCATAATATTTTCCACCATACGCCAAATACCGGCAAGGGAAATCTTTTCAGCAAGAAAAGCCGCTACTGCCACTTCGTTTGCCGCATTCATAACCGTAGGCATTGTGCCACCCCGCAAAGAAGCCTCACGGGCAATACGTAAACATGGGAATCGATCCATATCAGGCTCAGAAAAATGTAAATTACCCATCTCTGCCAAATTCAATGCCGGCAAATCACCGGCATAGCGTTCTGGATATGTTAACGCATACTGTATTGCCAATCGCATATCCGGCAAACTCATCTGTGCCAACATAGAACCGTCAACAAATTCCACCAACGAATGCACAATACTTTCCGGATGTAAAATCACATCAATCTTATCAAGTGACAAATCAAATAGCCACCGAGCTTCAATAATTTCAAGTCCCTTATTCATCATCGTAGCAGAATCAATCGTAACTTTCGGCCCCATACTCCAACGTGGATGATTCAACGCCTCCTTAACACTTACCCGCTCCAAATCAACATCAGGTTTAAATGCAAAAGGTCCGCCCGATGCCGTTAATATCAAGCGTTTAACATTACTAACCCCGTTAGTAGCACGTCCGGCAGTAGTTAAACATTGAAACAAAGCACTATGTTCACTATCAATAGGCAACAAGCTGGCACCAGTCTTTTTGCAAGCTTCAGTTACCAAACCTCCGGCGGCGACCAATGCTTCCTTTGTGGCAATAGCAACATCAGTACCACGAGATACCGCTGCCATTGTCGGTTTCAGCCCCGCCATCCCGACAACCGCACAAACTACAATATCAACATCATCCAATGCCGCCGCAGCTTCAAGTCCATCGTCGCCGCAAAGTACCTCAACACCGGCAGGAGCAACTTTTGCACATTCAGCCGCCTTAACAGGGTCAGTTACAGCGACAATCTTAACACCAAACTGTTTCGCCTGTTCAAGAACACGCTCATAATTAGTATTAACAGCAAGAGCCACAACCTGCAATTTATCTGGCAACGAATCAACAACTTTCAACGCATTCTCACCAATAGAGCCAGTACTACCTAATACTACAATCTTTTTCATATATTTTACACCAAGAAAAACAACACATATCCATAAAGCAACGCAATACTGAAAAGCAAGCTATCCAACATATCCAACAATCCCCCCATACCCGGGATTCTATCGCCAGAATCTTTAACACCGGCAGAACGTTTTAACAACGACTCAAACAAATCTCCAAGCACACCGGCTAATGACAAAACCACGCCCAAAATAATAGCGTCATACCAATCAAAACTAATCGTACCGAACTTGCCCTTCATAATAAAAAAGAAAGCCAGGCTGAATAATACCGCAGTCCCAACACCACCAGCTAGTCCCTCCCAAGTCTTTGCCGGCGAAATGCGTGGAAACATTTTATGCTTACCAAATGATCGCCCAACAAAAAACGCACCGGTGTCCGTTGATTTAACAACAATAACCAAATACGCAACCAACGAGACAGCAGTCGCACCAAGCGGATCAGTTATAGAGCCATCACGCCACGTAAACGCCAGCCGTGCAAAGAAATTCAACATAAACGGAACCCAGAATATACCAAGTAGCGTACAGGCTATTGTTTCGATTGGTTTAGGATTGTTCCTCTGCCATAACATCCGCAAAAAAATTGCAAGCAAGCAAGAAAACAACAATACAGACTCGCCACCAACAGCAATATCCTTAGACCAGTCAAGCTGTATAGAAAAAAACGTAAAAAGGATCATCAACGACCCCACAATAATGCCAATAACACGAAAAACAGGAATCTTAGCAGCAGTCATCATCGCATAAAACTCACGCTGTGCCACAAATGACAAAATCAGCAACCCAACAATGGCAATATAGACCGGTAAAAGCCATAATGATAATACAAGAATCACAACAGCCAATATCCCACTAAATATTCTATGCTTTAACAAATCATTCTCCTTTTCAATAGGCTATAGACTGTTAGCTTAAAAGATAATTATCCCTATGCCATTTTTATTATTTTCTGCAGCGTTGGCTCTGTGAGCCAACCCTTCCCGCAGGGACGCTCACCTTCAGGTGAGTTTTAACCTTCAACTATTCACTATTCACTACTTAATGTCCCCAAAACGACGTCGCCGCCCTTTATACTCTTCAATAGCCTCAAGAAACTCTGCTTCTCTAAAATCAGGCCACAATTTCTTCGAAATATAAAACTCTGCATACGAAAGTTGCCACAAAAGAAAATTACTAAGCCGCATTTCGCCGCTAGTACGTATCATTAAATCAGGGTCAGGCACGTCTGGCAAATACAAATGCTCGGCAACGGTTGCTTCATCCACCTTTTCCGGCTCAAGTTGACCCGTTGCCGCAAGTTTCGCGATCTGCTTTGCCGCATTAGCAATTTCCGTTCTGCCTCCATAGCTCAATGCCAAAATCAACTGCCCCGCCCTATTATCTTTGGTGGCAGCCATAACTTTCTTTAGCTTTCTTCTAACAAATAATGGCAAATCCTCTATCCGCCCGGAAACCCGCAACCTAACATCATTCTCATGCAAATCCTTCTCACGCTCAGTGAGGAACTTATCAAGCAACTTCATTAAACCGGCGATCTCCGCTTTCGGTCTCACCCAATTCTCCACACTAAACGCATAAAGAGTAAGATACTTAACCCCCACCTTGCGACAAGCGTCAACAATTACCCTAACGGACTCTGCCCCCTCTTCATGCCCTTTAATGCGAGATAATCCACGCTCTTTAGCCCAACGCCCATTACCATCCATAATAATGGCAACATGTTCAGGTATAGATGATTTTTCCGCATTTTTTTTCATTTAATGTCTTCTCATATTTGACTCACAGTAACCACCTATCTCCGAGAGGTGGTCTACGAATGATGCCTCTCGGAAATAGGCACCTACTAAACTCCTTACAATGCAATCCGTAAAGTACTGCTACGTTTTGGTCCCACCGATAAAATCCCAAGTTTAGCATCTGTCAATTCACAAAGCCGAGCAACATAAGCCTTTGCTGCGTCCGGTAACTGATCATATTCAGTAACATCTTTAGTTGAACAACACCATCCGGGCATTTCTTCATAGACCGGTTTACATTTTTCTAAGATTCTGACATTAGAAGGAACACTAGTATAGGTTACTCCATCACACTCATAAGCAACACAAATTTTCAACGTCTCAAGTTCATCTAGTACATCCAACTTGGTCATTGCCCAATAATCAACACCATTAATCATTGACGCATATTTACCAACCACAGCATCAAACCAACCACAACGGCGTGGACGTCCCGTTGTTGCTCCAAATTCAGAACCAACTTCAGCAAGGTGCTTACCTGCATCATCAAATAATTCTGTTGGAAATGGTCCCTCTCCCACTCTTGTTGTATATGCCTTAATAACACCAACAACCTTATCGATACAGTGCGGGGCAACCCCACTACCGGTAGCCGCTCCACCAGAAGTAGTGCTCGATGATGTAACAAACGGATAAGTACCAAACTCAATATCAAGCATAGTGCCCTGTGCACCTTCAAACAAAATATTTTTCTTAGCAACAACTGCCTCATTAAGCATAACAACTGTATCAACAATAAACGGCTTCATAAACTCAGCAAGCTCAACAAACTGTGCAATAAGAGCATCCACATCGAAAGTTTCCGCCCCCATAAATGCTAACTCCTTATTAGCCGCTTCCGCCCTAGACTTCAACAATCTAGGAAAGTTCTGATCAAGTAAATCCCCCATCCTCAAACCAGTACGGAACGCTTTATCGGCATACGCAGGACCAATCCCCCGTTTAGTAGTTCCAATCTTTGTTTCTGCACTACATGCGGCCTCTTTTGCCGCATCCAGTAACTGATGATATGGAAAAACAATCTGCGCACGATCACTTACAAACAAACGCCCCGTCACATCTACTCCATCTTTAAGCAATCCATCAATTTCCTCTTTTATCGAAATCAGATTTACTACCACTCCATTCGCAACAATATTTTTTGTGTTTTCTCTTAGAATACCTGAAGGAATCAGGTGAAGTACAAATTTCTGGTCCCCAACTTCAACTGTATGCCCCGCATTACTCCCCCCCTGATAACGAACAACAAAATCAACATTTTCCGTCAAAACATCAATAATCTTACCCTTACCCTCATCGCCCCACTGTGCCCCCATCAAAACCGTAGTTGACATAATATTCTCCTTATATAAACAAATTAACTAAAATAAACTATACGCTATTAAGCAAAAACAACTGAAAAGCATTTAATATAGCTATAAAACAGCACTAACCACACGTTTAAAGCTATAAATCCAATAAACGAGTATAATACACAGACTATAGACGAAAGAAAAGCACTATTTGTATGCGTGACAACATATCAAAACTATGCAACAATGCCTTCATATTGAATTAACATCATGAAACTCAAAATCCCTCTCCGTTGGCGCTTCACCGGCAGTTCAATTTTCTCAGGACTAATGGCAATTTACTTCGCATTCTCAAGCGTATGGTTTAATTAATAAAACATAGAGGTGCTTGCAAAACTACTATTTTTGTTTTCAATCATTTTGTCATAAAAGAGTTGCTTGCCATACGACATTCATTTATGTATAACTAAAAACAATTGATACATAAATGTAATGAAAGTGAAAATGAATAGAGAATCAGCTACAGATAAACGCAGACGGTTAGAGTTGGAAATCCTTTACCGGATATCCCAGGCCATGGCACAGCAACATGATGTAACCGCACTCCTGAATGAAGTACTAGACATCATGGAAAATGAAATGGGACTTTCTCGCGGAACCCTAACATTACGCCGCCCCGGTACCGATATATTTATAACCGAAGCATCCCGCGGTCGTTCAGAAGAAGATATCAAGCGCGGTCAATATAAACTGGGAGAAGGTATAATCGGGCGGGTTGCCAAAACAGGAAAACCCGAGCTGGTGCCGGATGTTTCTAAAGACTCACGCTACCTTGGTCGAAGTAATGCCAGAAAAGAAGGGCATACAGCATTCCTTTGCGTACCTATTATTCATCAAGGCGAAATTATTGGAACCTTTAGCATAGATCGACCACCAGCAAGCAAAAGTGAACTGGAACGAGATCAAGAATTTCTTCTTCTACTAGGAAATATGCTGGCAGAAGGCGTTGCACGTATCAGAACACAAATAGAAGAACGCCAAAGCTTGATGGACGAAAACCAACGATTACGTCAACAGCTCGGAAACTCATTTCATCCCGGTAATATTATTGGTAACTGTAGCAGTATGCGGGCAGTTTACGAACAAATAGCTCAAGTAGCAAATAGCCCGGCAACGGTTTTAATTCGTGGAGAATCCGGTACCGGCAAAGAGCTCGTTGTGGGCGCCATACACTACAGTAGCCCGCGCAAAAACAACCCGTTAATTATGATAAACTGTGCGGCACTCCCTGAAAATTTGATTGAAAGCGAGCTGTTTGGTCACGAAAAAGGTGCTTTCACCGGGGCACACCAACAACGTAAAGGACGATTCCAGCAAGCGAATGGTGGCACCCTGTTTCTTGATGAAATTGGCGACATATCACCTGCAGTACAAGTCCGACTTCTAAGAGTACTGCAAGAAAAAACATTTGAACCGGTTGGTAGCGACAAAAGCATTAGCGTAAATGTTCGTGTCATTGCCGCCACCAGTAAAAATCTTGAAGAAGAAATTAAAACCGGCAACTTCCGTGAAGATTTATTCTATCGACTAAATGTCTTTCCCATTAACCTGCCATTATTACGAGATCGCAAGTCTGATATTATTCTGCTAGCTGACCACTTTATCAAGAAATACAACGAAGCATATGGAAAAAGCGTCAAACGAATCTCCACAGCCGCTATTAATATGATGATGGCATATCATTGGCCCGGCAATGTACGCGAACTGGAAAACTGTATAGAACGCTCCGTTTTGACAACAACCGATGATGTCATCCACGGCTATTCATTACCGCCATCACTGCAAACAGACACAGAAACCAATACTGCTATTATACCAAACTCAGGTGCCAGCCTAAAACGTATGGTAGAATCATACGAAAGTGAACTTATTATTGATGCCATAAAGCGGCATCGTGGCAATGCCGCGGCCGCCGCAAGAGAACTTAAAACGACTCAAAGAATAATGAACTACCGAATACAAAAACTCGGAATAAATCCACGAAAGTATAAATAAATGCCAGACAACAACTCACCCATAGGCATCTTTGATTCCGGCATAGGCGGACTCACTGTAGTCAAAGAAATAATCAGCAAACTTCCGGCAGAGAATATTGTCTACCTTGGCGATACCGAACATTTACCTTATGGCTCAAAATCAGAAAGTGCAGTACGCCATTTCTCACTCAACAACTCAGCATACCTAACCTCGCAAAATGCCAAAATTATTGTTATTGCCTGCAATACAGCATCTGCTGTTGCCCTAAACTATGTACGCAAACATATAGCGGTTCCTGTTGTTGGCGTTGTTGAAAGCGGAGCATCCTATGCAGTAACGACTACTAAATCTAACCATATTGGCGTAATCGGCACAAAAACAACCATACGTAGCAAGGCATATACCCAAGCAATAAAAAAACTTAATCCAGAAATAAAAGTTACAGAAGCAGCTACACCGCTACTGGTTCATCTGGTAGAAGAAAACTGGGTAGAACATAGTATTACCCATTTGATACTACAGGAATATCTAGCACCATTACTTGATGCCGGAATTGATACATTAGTACTAGGCTGTACGCATTATCCTTTCATTGCCGAACAAATCAGCAAAATTGCGCCTAACATAAAACTAGTCGATTCCGCCACAGCAACCGCACATGCCGTTTCCAAACTAATAGAAAAAGAAAAAATTACTACTGATCGCACACAAATTGATCACCTCGAAATAAACCTAACTGATATATATGCTGATACAGAAAAATTAGCTAGCAATTTTCTCGGCAGAGCAATATTTCCCAGACTAGTAAATATCCCAGATGCGGCAGAAGGTTTAACAAAAAAAGCCGTTAGCCCTTCTTCTTAACCTCAATCCCCCACTCCGTCAATGTATCACCAATAAACTTAACACACTCAGCATGTACTTCACGTGCATTGCTTTTATCTGGCGAAAATAATGGACCAAATTTCAACTTAATAGTTTTACTACGATCAAGCGGTGCAATATCTTTTATCTTCTTGCCTATTCCCTGAAAGTCCGCCTTCAATGCTATTGGGATAATCTTAACCCCAGCTCTAGTAGCCAACTTAACCCCTAACGAATTAAACTTCTCTTCATCAAATACCGATGCTCTAGTCGATTGCGGATATATAACCATATTATTACCTTCCGCCAATGTTTTTAGACCCTCAGCCATAGCAATCTTAAGATCATCACGCGGATTAACACGATCAACCGGAATGGCACCAACCTCCTTCATTAAGCGACCGAAATAACGGTGATCCCATAAACTTCTTTTTATAATCATAGTCCCATGTCGATCAATCAGCGACATCGGTGGCAAAATCATTGTATCAATCAAACTCATATGATTAGCTACAATAACTTTAGGCTCTTTACACTCCAAAAACTCAGGATTACCCTCAATCTCAACTTTTCCACCACAACCTTCAATTAAAGATATAATATTAGACGTTGTTTCCTTCCAAGACTCATCAGTATATCTCCCAGGTTTCTTTGCCACACAAGTTGCCTTATATAGCAGAGTATAAAGCCGTATATAAAACCAAAAATCAAATCGTCCAAACAATCGATCACATAGTCTAGTTGGATGATTTGGATCAGTTTTATAAATCCCAGTTTCCTTCAAAATATCTAAATACTTATTACTTTGCATAATCTACCTCATTCAGTTAAAAAGTCATGCTAAACAATATATACATTCTTTGCCAGCTGATTTTTATTACTATCATCTTTTTTCACAACGGTAACTCGCGGTGCCACCTGCGACACCACACAAACCAGCTCCCGCAATAGTCTGTTAATTTCCTCCGTGCATGGGCGAGGTGGCACTCGCCCCTCCCTATGTCACATAACAATCATTTAACCTTGTATTATGTCAATTAACCATTATAGTTACCCTTTGTATTATAACCCTAGAAACGACAAATTAAGGAAAAAACATGGCAAAAGCTTGCGATTTAAAAAAAGGTAGCATTATAGATATTGACGGAACACCACACGTACTCGAAACATTAAGCATTTCTACCCCCACTGCCCGTGGAGGTGCCAGCCTCTACCGCATGAGATTTAGAAACCTCGTAACACATAACAAAGTAGATAAAAGTTGTAAAGGTGATCAAAACTTCCCCGATATAGATTTTGGAAGGCGTGAAGTTCAGTTTTCTTATGAGAACCAAGGCGAATATGTATTTATGGATAATGAAACATACGAAGAAATTCAACTCACAGAAAAAGAACTCGGCGATATACGCCTATATATCACAGAAGATATGGAAGGTCTTAAAGCCCTCGTTTCAGACGAGAAAATACTAGGCATCGAACTCCCTCCAGTTGCAATTCTGCAAATAACAGAAACCGGTCCATCCATGAAAGGTGCATCCGCAACAGCACGCACAAAACCTGCAACACTATCTACCGGACTCGTAGTACAAGTTCCAGAATATCTCGCCAACGAAGAAATTATAAAAGTAGATACCGAAACAGGAAAATTTCTCGGTCGTGCATAATAGAGGAAAACATCATGCCCAAAAAACTAACAAATAAAGAAATACTCGCAATTGATGCTGGCACACAAGGAATTTCCGTCATTCTCTGGTGTCCAGAACGTAAACTATCTCTTGGTGTAGGTGATGCAGATTACGAGCAAGCATACATCCCCAACCTGCCGGACGGGCATCTAGAACAATATGCACATTATTGGACCAATGCAATGGCATCAGCCATGAAAAATCTACGCATAGATGTAGAAAAAAACACCGGCAAAGATATATCCACAGTAGCCGCCATCGGCGTAACCGGACACATGCACTGCATGGTAACAAAAACAGATGACGACAAAAAACCTTACGGTTGCGATATGTGGAACGACCCCCGTGGTGTTCCAGAAAGCGAAGAGCTTGCCACACTTTGGAACGAACATATACCAGCCCGCTGGACCGCCGCCCATATTCTTTCTGCCATGCGGACAACCCCAGAAATGTGGTCCACCGTAACCGGTGTCAACGTAACATCAGGCTCTCTCGTTCACGATCTAACAGGCGAATGGGTCATCGGTCCTGGTGATGCCTCCGGCATGTTTGGAATCCTAGATCAAGATGGTCAAATCGACCAAGAAAAACTTCAAAAAATAGACGAAACAACCGGCAATATTTTCACCCCCCTAAAAAATATCGTGCCAAAAGTAATTCCAGCCGGACAAATTGCCGGCACCCTAAATGCCAAAGGTGCAGACTTACTAGGCGGACTGCCAACCGGCATCCCCATAGCAGCCCCCGAAGGAGATCAACAATCCGTACTCATTGGTGCCGCCGCCGACGAACTAGAACTAGCACTCTCTGCCGGAACATCTTTCACCGGCAACCTACCAAGCACAAAACATCTTAAAGCAGAAAGCGAAACCATCAACGTACTACATACCCCCGACATGCTAACAATGCTTATGATATGTGCAAGAAACGGTACCGTTGGTTTTGCAAACTACGTAACCGGATTATCAGAACTAACCGGCACCAGCTTTGGGGAAACTGCCGATAAACTAACAGACCTCGCTGCCGCTCTCCCGCCTGACGCTTACGGAACAGAACTACTACCGTTTTTCCAAGGAGAAATTGCCGTAGAACTACCAAATGCAAAAGCATCAATACACAATGCCGGCATAGAGCTACTCGCTAACCCCGGACTAATGGCACGGTTACTATTAGAAGCACCATGCATGACCATGCGATACGGCATAGAACAACTACGCCCCAAAATCGGCAACTTACGCAAAGTAATTCTAACCGGTGGTGCCCTAAAATCAAAAGACGGTTACGCCCCACAACTTTATGCAGACATTCTCGGTGTTCCGGTTACAGCAAGACACGGCAACGAAGAAGGCACAGCAAAAGGTGCCGCCATCCTTGCCGCCTATATGCTACAAATTCAAGCAGGCAACTCATCAGAAACAGTAGCCTCCTTCGCAAAATCACAATCAACCGGCAACGAACAAACCTGGAACCCAAATCCTGACATGGTAAAAATATTTGATAAACGTTATCACGCATTCGAAGCATTAATACACGCAGAACAAAAAACAACAGACCACCACAAGGCATCTTCTCAATAAGATGCCACGTGGCAATCTCCTCACACCGTAGCGGCAAAACCCGAAAGAGGATTAACGCTTTCGGCTCATAGAGCCGACTCTACACATTCAACCCAACCCACAAACTTGTAGCGTTCGCTCTCAGAGCGAATCCTTCCCGCAAGGGAAGCTCGCCTTCGGGCGAGAGTACAATACGCATCCTCGTAACCTCGTCGCTTTCAGCTCATAGAGCCGACTCTACAAGTAAATTTTTTAAAAAACAGCATAATTCCTGCAGCAATCCATCTTCTATGTCCTCCGTAGCTTTTGCCAGAGAGAAAAAAGCCAAATATACCGCATAAAATCAAAAAGTGCCCGCAGATAGTTTTGCAAGTACCTCTATTGTTTATTCTTTTATTTTTTAACTGCTTACTGATAACTGTTAACTGATAACTGTTAACTGATAACTGTTTTATCTTTTAACCCTGGCATTACCTTCCCAGATGCTCCAGACCTGATCTTCATCAGCAGGCTGACCATAATCAGTCAACATTGTGGTTGCCAATGCACCTGTCGCCCAGCCAAATTGCACCCATTTTTCCGGTGCCCAGCCTTTAAGTACCGCATAAAGCATACCACCAACAAATCCATCACCGCCGCCAATACGATCAAGCACGCCGATCTCGCGTGGTTCAACAATATGCCAGTCATCACCTTCAGCCATAATAGCTCCCCAGCGATGAGCATTTGCACTGATAACTTCACGAAGTGTTGTTGCAAAAACTGATGCATTTGGATATGCTTCTTTTACACGATTGATCATGCCCTTAAATCCTTCAATCTTACCAGCAAGATCTTCACCACCAGCCTCCGGTCCTTCAATACCAAGGCAAAGCTGAAAATCTTCTTCGTTACCAATAAGAATATCAGACACACCTGCAATTTCTTTGAAAATTGCAGCAAGTTCCTCTTCACGATTGATCCAGAATGAAGCACGGTAATTCAAGTCAAACGAAACACGTGTTCCATACTTCTTGGCTGCACGGGCAAGTTCAAGGCAAAATTCACCGGTTTCCGGTGATAATGCGGCAATCAACCCGGAAAGATGCATAATTTGCACGCCTTCTGTACCAAAAATACGTTCAAGGTCAAAATCTTTAACATTAAGAGTTCGCCCAACTTCACCAGCACGATCATTTTGAACACGTGGCCCGCGCGAACCGTGGCCGCTATCGGCAAGATTAAACTGATGGCGATATCCCCAAGGTCCGCCCTGTTCAACATCTTTGCCCTCATAAGCCATGTGGCGTCCTGCCAGATTATCCTTAATAAAACGTGCAACTGGACTATCCTTAACAAAAGTAGTAAGCACCTTGGTTGGTAAACCCAAATACGAAACAACACTTGCTACATTAGTTTCTGCACTTGTCGCCTGCATAATCATATTTCCACCACTATGCATCGGCTGACCATTTGCCGGCGTTAAACGTACCCCCATACTTGTTGCCACCAATAACGAATAATCACAATCCTGCCTAAACTCAATACTCATCCTACACTCCTTATTATACTCTATTAACACTTAGTCTATTTACACCATTTCTAAAGCCAGCTCTTTTATAAATGCCGACAACCCGTCCTTCAAGTCATCACGCATCAAAGCAAACTCAATATTTGTCTTTATAAAATCTAACCGATTGCCCAAATCATAACGACGACCGTCAAAATGCAATCCATACATAGCCCGCTCTTCCAATAATAACCTCATCGCATCAGTCAATTGTATCTCATTATTTTTTCCAGGGACCGTTTTATCAATACAATCAAATATTTCAGGCGACAACACATAACGTCCGGCAATCACTAAGTTTGATGGTGCATCTTTAGGATCAGGTTTCTCAACAAAACTATTAACCAGATAAACATTCTTATCAATCACCTTGCCGTCCATTACGCCATAACGACTAACCTTATCATGCTCAACTTCCTCAAGAGCAACAACAGACTCATGATAACGTTCATAAACGTCAATCATCTGCTTTGTTACAGATTCACCACTCGTGGAGCGTACAAGTGTATCGCCCAAAAGTACAGCAAATGGTTCATTTCCAACATGATCACGTGCATAACTAATAGCATCACCTAATCCATTAAGCTCCTTTTGCCATACAAAATGAATATTTGCCAGATCAGAAATACGTTTTAATTTCTCAAGTTCTTTTATTTTACCCTTTTCTTCCAGTTCCAATTCCAGCTCAAAATTCCGATAGAAATGCTCCTCAATAGCACGCTTACCCTTACCAATAATCATTAAAATATCAGTAATACCTGCGGCAACGGCCTCCTCTACCACATACTGAATAGTTGGCGTATCGACAATAGGTAACATTTCTTTAGGTTGTGACTTTGAAGCTGGCAACAATCTTGTACCAAACCCCGCCGCCGGAATAACTGCTTTACGTATCATTCTTAATCTTCTCCTGTTGTACAAACTATATTCGGTTTGATGATTTTTATATTTAGCTGGCTAAATTTATCTAATAACGCTTGATACATTTTATCATCATCATAAGTTCCAACAATTGCACCACCAGAGCCGGTAAATTTGGCACTAGCCCCAACTGATCTTGCTGTTTGTATCATTTTTATATTGCCATCACTAATTATAGAAACCTCTGCACGACGATCAAAATTAGCGTTTAATAAAGCCCCGATTTTATCCTGTTGCCCATTCTGGAGAGAGTCGGCAACCTGATTGGTTAATTCAGCCCAGAAAGCTATTGCATCCAATATTTCTGGATCTTTACGTTCAAAACGCTCACGCATATCACTATGAAAAACTTCCGAGCCTTCAGAAAGATCAGCTCGATAAGCAACGTAAAGATTAGGAAGAGAATCAATATCAAGATTACGATAAATTCCATGCCCGCTTTTCTCCATCCGCTCTTTATTGAAATCCATATAAACAAGCCCCTCATAGGCCTGTGCAACACGATCCTGTAAACCGGCAGATATACCTAATTCTTTTTTCTCAACAGATAAAATCAGATTAGGCAACTCAACTTTTGGTATTGTTATCCCATAAAAAGCTGATAATGCCCTAAAACACGCTGTAATAATTGCACTTGAACCTGCTAATCCAACTAAATGAGGAATATCTGACTTATATCTTATTGTGAAATTCTTATCATGCAATTGAATACCATTCTTTCGAGTATAATCATGAAACCTTTTTATTGCTGCTTTTAATAAGCGAATTCCACCATAATAGCCAAATGAGCTTACATCATTAACAAGATCATCAATGCCGTTAAACACCGAATGATCACGCCGCGTAGGTATAATCTCAAGTTCTGGTGACTCATAAAGCGTTACCTCTGCACAAAAATTACTGAAAGTAAAAGCAATAGTTTTACCAAAATATCCATCCGAAGGATTTCCTATTAACCCGCCGCGCGAAAAAGCTTTTGTTTTAATAATCATATTTATTCCCTATTTGGTTGAGATGCTTGCTTATACTCCCATATAACCATTCACTTTGACTGAAGAGCCATCATCCACTCATATACTTTGCCTGCATCCTTATCATCTGGCGACAACTCAAGGAAACGCTTATAATGTTTAATTGCCTTCTTCGGCATATTAAGATCTTCATCATATAATATACCAAGATTATAATGAATTGCAGGATCATCTGGATTTATTTTAATAGCAGCCAAAAACGCCTCCTCTGCTTTTATATTATATCCACCATGTCGCAAAACACACCCCAGATTATACTGCATCTCAGCTCGCTCTCTTCTATTGGCAACCAAAATACGCTGAACAATATCCCTAAGCCGCATCACCTCCTGCCGAGATACTGCCAGCTCTAGTTCAAGCTCATCTCTAGACAATTCAGCAGTACTGGCAACAGTTGCCGCAACCACTTCCGGTTTAACATCCTCTTTCTCATCAATAACAACGTCTACAACCGTATTACTTGCCACTTCAGCCGGTTCAATATCAAGGTTAAACAAGCTTTCTAGACACATCATATCATCAATTTCATCAGCATTAACACCAACACACAAAAACAAACAACTTATAAATATATTTATTTTTCTGATCATTATAACTCCTTCACAAACTAAAAGAGGACAATAGTTGCACTTTTAGCAGTAAATGTCACTATTCTTTTTACGTTTCATAAGCAATTCTCAGTTTAACATGACTTTTCCCTAATCATAATCGTAATCATAATCATAATCGTATTTTTTAGAATAATAACTAAAAATCACTTTCCTTAATAACTGCATACAGCTACTATTAGTCGCAAATTAAATAAAACGGAGTTTAAAATCATGCAACTTTTAACAACGCAAATGAGCGAACATATAACTAATTCATCTTGGATCAGGAGAATGTTCGAGACCGGCATAGAGCTAAAGAAGCAATACGGAGCAGAAAATGTATACGATTTCAGCCTTGGCAATCCAGACCTACCGCCACCATCACAAATCAAAGAAGCAATTGACCAGCTAAAAAACATCTCCGAAAAACCGCTCGCCTTCGGCTATGTCCCCAATGCCGGCATACCGTCAGTACGAGCAAAATTAGCAAAAACGCTCGGCATAGAACAAAATACTACCTTAACAGCCAAAGATATTGTTATCACATGCGGTGCGGCAGGAGCGTTAAATATATTCTTCCGTGCTATCCTTGAGCAAGGTGACGAAGTAATCTGCCCTGCCCCATACTTTGTAGAATACGGATTCTATGTCGGCAACTATGGCGGCATTCTACGCCCCGTCAAAACCATAGAGCCGGATTTCAAGCTCGACCTTGACGCCATAGAAAAAGCAATTACGCCAAAAACCAGAGCTATCATTATCAACTCGCCAAATAATCCAAGCGGACAAATATGCTCTCATACCGAACTAAAAAAACTAGCAAAACTGCTTGAACATTACTCCGATAAATTTGGAAAACCGATTTTTGTCATCTCTGATGAACCATACCGTTTTTTAACCTACGACAATGAAATCGTTCCGCCAGTCTTACCCCTATACAAATACAGCCTCGTTGCCGGATCTTTTTCAAAAAGCCTGTCACTTGCCGGTGCACGTATCGGCTATATCGCCGTCAACCCCGATATGCCCAGTGCCGAACAATTACTAAACGGCCTAACCTTAGCCAACCGCATCCTAGGCTTTGTAAATGCTCCGATTATTGGACAATACTTAATCGAACATTTAATAGACAAAGGTGGCGTTGATATCAGCATTTATAACGAACGCCGACATGCGATGGCACAAGTACTCAAAGATGCCAGCATAGAATTCACCATGCCAAAAGGGGCATTCTACTTTTTTCCAAAAGCCCCCGGTAATGGAGATGATAAAGAATTTGTCGCAACCCTACAAAAACAGAATATACTCGCAGTACCCGGCAGCGGCTTCGGCTACCCAGGTTACTTCAGATTAACCTTCTGCATGGATAAACAAATAATACTGAATTCGACCGAAGGATTTAAAAAAGCAATGAACGCCAGCAGATCATACCGAAAGCTTCGCAATCAGGCAGATAAATAGTTTTGCAAGCACCTCAAATATATAACTTATCCCCACTTCTCATAGCAAACAATATCATCTATATCCTTGCGTAATTTTGATTTACCAGAATCAGCCGGATGCCCCAGCGTAGTAAGCACAATCGGCTCAACACCAGCCGGCAAGTCAAGAATCTCACGAACAGCATCAGGATCAAATGCCGCAATCCAGCAAGTTCCCAGTCCGCGATCCGCTGCCGCAAGAATCAAATGATCCAACACAATGGCAACATCAACATCAGCATAATTCTTCCCCTCCTGACTAGTCCAGTTATCAGCAGGAATCCCACAAGCAGCTATAATAATTGGAGCCTTTACAAACCACTCGCGCCCATAAATACGGCTCAGTTTCTCCTCATGACCGGCAGTTTTAATAACCACCAACTTAAACGCCTGCCGATTCCCCGCCGTTGGAGCCAACCGTGCAGCATTCAAAACCGCCCGCAAATCCGCATCGGAAACTTCCTCATTCGTATAAGAACGACAGCTATATCGTGATTCTATTAACTTATCAAAACTCATTACAACGCCCTTTACTATAAACTAATTTTATTTTTAAAAATTCACTGGTAATATACACCAACAAACTGTACCTTAGCAAATCTTTAGTTAATACAAGAATGCGGAGAGGTGTCAGAGTGGCCGAATGAGCGCGCTTGGAAAGCGCGTGTACTTAACGGTACCGCGGGTTCGAATCCCGCCCTCTCCGCCAGTCTTTGTTCAAAGCGTAGCGGAGAACAAAGACGGGCCAAAGAGGCAATTGCAAAACCATTTATCTGCCTGATTGCGAAACTTTCGGTATGATCTGCTGCTACCTCTAAAATTTAACAACTATGCTTATCAGTAATTCAAATTATTTTTATGAAAAATAATAATCCAGCCCAAACAACATCAAGTATCATCTCGACACCAATAACCATAGACTCAACGGACTCAACTCATTTATCAAATCATCAGCTATCTTCACATGACTTCATGCAACTTACAAACGAGCTGCTTAACAACGGAAACATGGTTCGCTTTCGTGCTAATGGCAAAAGTATGCTCCCTTTTATTAAAGATGGAGACATACTTACAATTACCCCCACAAAACCGAAACAACTAAAAAACGGCCATATTGCATTCTATCAAAAAGCCGATGGCACACCAACAGCCCATCGCATACTCGGAAAAATAAAAGAAAACGGTATCACAATCTTCCTTATTCGTGGCGACGGTTATGTTGCCGGCAAAGAAAAAGTCCCGGCAAAGGACATTATAGGCATCATAACCAAAGTAGAACGTAATGGTATTGATATTAATCAAAACAAAATCACCATAAAACTCGCTACCGCAATATGGTCAAAAATCCAGACAATCCGATGGTTTTTCTATCGCATAAAAAGAAAACTACAAACGTCTTATACTTATCTTGCCAACAAGTGATACGACTAAGGATGGCTCAATCATACCAGGCATAGCCGTCTGTGCATTAGCAGAGCCGCAGGCAAGCCCGAAAACAAAAGCCTCCGGCAACGAACTTCCTTTTGCTAGCATAAAAGCAATTCCGGCATTAACCGAATCACCACAGCCAAGAGTGCTAACAACTTTTACTTTTGGTATTGAAAAGCGGATAGTTTCAGACGGCATAACCAACATTGCACTATCAGCCCCCTCTGTAATGCCAACTGCCCCCGCCCCATTTGCAATAAGCTCATGTGCTAGATCCTCCACTTCACCATCCATACCCACTGTACTTCTTAATTCATCAACATTAATCTTAACCAGTGCCGGACATTGCGAAAGTGCGGCAGACAATGGAGCACCTACAGTATCAATAATAACTTTTTGGGGATCAGTCGACGCAATCATTTCGGCATATATTTCTACCGATGCATGACTTAAAAGCGTGCCAGAAAATATTATCTGATCAAACTCGCCCTCTATCTCAACAAACGTTCTTAAAATGGATTTCCAATTCCGGGAATTATAAGGTGGTGCATCTTCTATCAATTCCGTAAAATCAACTGCATCATCAGTCAATATGGTTTGACACGTACGAGTCTCTATTTCCGTATCCGTAAAACGGTGCTCTATCCCCTCTTCATCAAGTAAATCACGAATTGCCATACCAGTATATCCGCCTACAAACCCCATCAATAACGGCTCAGCACCCAATGTTCGCAAAACACGTACAGAATTAGTCGCTTTGCCGCCAACAGTGCGCAACACAGATCGAGCACGATTAACCGCACCAATCTCAACTTTTGCGAAATTCAGCGTCCGCTGTAACGCCGGAAAAAAACCACAACATAATATTTTCATATACTAATTAGTCCCTGGAGGTAATTACAAATATTTACTAACAACATCTTTTAAACCATACATTTCAATGCAGATGTGGCGTTGGCCGTCTACTTGTCACGCCATAACATACACGCTTCCTCGTAACCTCGTCGCTTTCGGCTCATAGAGCCGACTCTACACATTCAATCTAAATGCAGATTATTCTAAAGATTTTCCAGTGCTAACAGACTGTAAGCCGTAACTAATATAGGATCACTCTCCCAATAGCGGCCTTTTTCATTAACCCAATAGCCTTGTCCGGTTTTGGGGTCAACCTTTTGCAGGCTGACAATCTTCTTTGCCATTTCTTCACGCCAATTAATAAATTCCCCGTTTTTCTGCGGAATAAGATTATGACGTGAAGCGGCAAGTGTTTTGGTAAGCACATTATAGAAAAAGAAGAGTCCTTCTTGACCTACACCGGGATTTTCTTCTAGCGACCAATGCTTGAATGCCCAGTCGAATGCTGATGTAACGCGCGGGTCACGCTGATCAACATCGGCATAAATCAATGCCAATAGTCCGGCATAAGTTATGCTACCGTAAGAGCGGAAATATACTACACCAGCCTTATTTGTTCCTATACCGGCTTTTGGTGATGTTGGATTATAAAAGAAGCCGCCGACATCATTTGTACCTGCAGAATCTTTGTTTTGCATTTCAGTTACAAATTTTTCTGTAGCTTTCCAGTCAATATCTACCTTTTTCTCGCCTGCCGGACGATTATCTTCCACATCCTCTGTTTCGTGCATGGCTCGAACCGTATAAAATGTATTTAATAAATCAGTATATGCACGCTTAGTTGATTTATCATACCCAAAACCTCCAGCATAGACATCGTCCCCGAAATGCTGACCAGCAGCAACGAATTTTCTAGCATTCAGAATAGTTTTTAAATACTTCTGTTTATCTGCCGCATGTAATGCCATCATACAAATTGATGTATTGTAATTGCTTAACCCACCCCCTTTACGACCGGCGACATTACAGTAGATTCCACCATCCGGCTGAACACAAGTCATTATAAACGAAAGGCCTTTATCTATGGCTTTTTTATTTTCTTTTGCACTGGGACTTTCAACAAGCGCACGTACTGCAAGTGCTGTCAGGGCAGGAAATTTCTGATTTGACCAAGCACCATTTTCATTTTGCTGGGCAAGAAACCAGTCAACACTGCGATTGATTGCCGCATTTACTTCCTGCTCTACAGATTCCGAGATTGTACCTGCCGGCTGTCTGGTATTAACAAGCTTTTCAGCTGTAACAACTTGAGACATACAGAAAACTGCAAATAAAATAGACGTACCGGTAACTATACTCTTGTTCATATCATTCCCCTTATAAGTTTAATGGTTAATATATAAACGAAGGTATAATAATTTTTATTAGAAAATTTTATTGAATTGAACTCATAGATGATAGATTATGAGTGTAATAATTAATCTATGGAAAGTATTATGATAAAAGAACATAAAAGCGGCAAATGGTCGCCGGAACTTACCAAACAAGAACAGAGCACTCTTTTTGCTATTGCGGAAAACACTTTGAAATGGTGCGTTTCCGACAGAAAAGAAACGTTCGACTTCTCTAAATATAATTTAACCCGCAAACTAAAGGTTAAAACGGCAACATTTGTAACATTAAAAATGCGGGATGAACTTCGTGGCTGTATTGGAACCCTTGTGCCGGTTGAGGAACTGTATAAGTCCATCCATAATAATACAATTAATGCTGCACTTCAAGATCATCGTTTTATGCCGGTTACGGAAAGAGAAGTATCAAATATAGAGGTACATCTATCAATTCTAAGTCCAATTAGTGAAGTTAAGTCTATTGATGACTTTAACCTAAGAGAACATGGTATAATCATTGAAAAAGGGCGTTGTGGTGCGGTTTTTCTGCCGGAAGTGGCAATTGAACAACATTGGACAAAAGAAGAAACATTGGAAGCGTTAAGCCAAAAAGCTGGTATGGATAGACACGCATGGAAAGAAAATACAAAATATCAGATATTTTCTAGTGTCGCATTGTCAAAAAATTAAAAGGGATAATAAACATGAGTTATTTTTATGATATATTAAGTATGATTGAGGCAGATAAAATTTATATTATTCGCTTGGTTGTGGCGGTAGTATTAGGTGCTTTTGTCGGCTTTGAGCGTCAAAGCAGAGGACGCTCTGCCGGATTACGAACAAATATTCTGGTTTGCCTGGGATCGGCGGCGGCGGTAGTTGCTTTTGATAAGCTATTTGCTACCTATAATCTTGATTCGGGATCGATTATTCGTATGGATCCATCGCGAGTAGCTGCCGGAGTAATAACTGGTGTTGGTTTTCTCGGTGCCGGTACAATTATTAAAAACACAAATTTTGTTCGTGGCTTAACCACTGCCGCATCAATTTGGATAGTTTCTGCTATTGGAATAACGGTAGGACTAGGAGAATATACAATTGCAGTTTTTTTAACCGTAATGGCTCTAACAGCACTCTATATATTGCACTATATTCCGGTTAAATCTGACAGTTATATTTCATTAATTTTGGAGTGGACGGGTGATGTAGATTTATTAAACGAAATCATTGATAAATTAGAAAAAGAAAAAGTGAGCATAAAAAGTCAGAGCATGAAAGCTGAACCTAAAACTAAAAAGTTCGTGATATCGTTAGGATTAAAATTGCGATATAAATGGTATGATAACGCTGTCTTAAAGGATTTATATAAAGATTCCCGTCTTGATAAAATAAAATGGCAATAGTGACACTTGCAAAACTATATGCGGACACTTTTTTGTGCAAGTGCCTCTTATTATTAAATATATAAAGGAATCAGTATGAACAAGCGATTAGAACAAATAGATATTGCCATTGAGAAATATGCAGCTCAAATGGATGATAAGACCGTAGTATTTGATGAGATTTATGACTGGATTTCAGATTATCTCAAGGATCCAGATCTTGATTCAGAACAATTAGAATTAGCTCTATTATCATCACATTGGTTTTTTGATGAGGAAGATGATATAGAATATGATATGTATTATATTCACCGAAAAAAGTTTTTTAAGGGTAAACAATTTCTTATTGCTCCAGCTCAATGGGAAATAGATGCGGGGATTCTTGTTCCCGGCCATCGTTTTTTTGGAGTTTTAAATCCGTCTATTTGTTCCGTCAGTGTTTCTCTTTTTGTAAATGAGACACCGGTATCAACAAAGAAAACATCTCTTCCATTACCGCAAGTAATGACCACACTTGTTTTTTTCGGTGCAGCCAAAGGCACAGAATATCTTATTATAGATGACGACTCGAATAAAGATGTACTTTCCTGTATCTTAGATGATTCTGCGCCGAAACAAAGTGAAGCACTTGTTACTGTATTTGATTTGAAAGATCTTTATGATAAAAACAAAATAAAAGTTGGCGACAGCCTGTTGTTAACTATTGAAGATTGGGAAACAGGAAAATACAACATAGAATCTGTCGTTGCGGCAAAAGAAATAACAAAAAAATTTATTAAGCGTTGGAAAAACGGATTAAAATCATCTTTAATTAGCGTCTTTGATATGTGTGGAACTGATATTGATGCAGATAATCAGTTGGCACAAGCTTATTTTCACTCTGATAATAGCAATGAATTTGACTTAATGAAGAACCCCGCCTTGCCGTTCTCTGCATTCTTCAATACTGAACAGAAAGATTGGTTGTCGCTCCAAGAGTTTTGTGGAACAACAATTTTCTGGCATAAGGAGCAAGATGTTAGAGAAGATATAATGATGCAGGGAATATATGATGCGGGAAATATATATAATGATACTGGTAATGAAATTGATGATATTCTTAAGCAAATAGGCCTCTCTTTCTCTAAAGATGAGATTATAGCATATATGTTTGATGCATTAAGTAGACAAGAAGAATCATCGGCAACAGTTGAAGAAATATTATTTAAAGGACGCTTAGTTCATCCTGAAGATAAAAAACATCTTTTAAGCCTGGTCAAAAACTTGTGGACAGAAGTAAAAAGTGAATATTACACATCTTGTGACCCTCACATCAGAAATAGACGTAAAATATTAAAAATTAATGATTCTATTATTGCCTGTCTGCGTGAACTGGATGCCAATAATCTTGATCCAGAAGAATTAATACATAATGAAGCATTTTTACATCTCAACGAAACAAGTGCAATAGTATTTCAGATGATAACTATGTTTAATAATTTAAAAGACCCTATCCCAGAGGATAAGTTGTTACATATTGATAAACTGGAAACAGCTGTTACTGAATTGATTAATGTGGTACGGGAAGAATTTTTATCTAACAACAACCCTAACATTCTTCAATTCCCCAAAAAAAGCGAAGATAAAATCTATCAGCTCAAGATTTCTTTAAAATATACCAAACCACCGATCTGGCGACGTATACTTATTCCTGCAAATATGAAACTTGAAGATCTACATGAAGCAATTCAGTGCGTTATGGGGTGGTATAATTGCCATCTTCATCATTTTATAGATGGCAACACATTTTTTAAGCCAGCACCGCATCCTGAAGAAGTACCATTTTTCATGAATGAATTCGATGATGTAGATTACAGCAACATAAAAATCTGCGATTTATTAATACATGAAAAGCAAAAAATAGAATACGAATATGATTTTGGAGACTCCTGGATACATACAATAACTCTGGAGAAAATAGTGGATAGGGATAAAAACATAACATATCCCGTATGTATTAAAGGCAAACGGGCTTGCCCGCCAGAGGACTGTGGCGGAATCCCAGGGTTTTACTCTATTTTGGAAGATAGCGACTTTATGGATAAAGAAGCACGTGATCATTACATGGAGGAAATTGGCGACCCTGAACTATTTGATATAAAATCAATTAATGATCGGTTACAGTTAAATCTAGGTTAAATATGCTCCAACGACGGTTTATGTGCTTTATGTCTAATCCAGTCAAGGGCACGTCGGACATGATCATGTGATACTAACCAGCGTTCTAAATGATATTTTCCAGGATAATTCATCATAGTAAGCCCAATGATAATGGAAAGTAGCCCCTGCCCGGGCGTAATCAACATAATTAAGCCAAAAATTACAAAAATTGCCCCTAAAAGATTTTTTAACACCATAAATGTCACACAAATCACAGGATGACATCGTTTCCATGGCCACGTGGCGTGATCATGATCAGTAAAATAATTTACCGGCATTTTTATAATTAATATCGGTATAAGTATCAGAGTACCAACAAACATTATTATTGATGAACCTGCCAAAATACTAATAATCATTTTATGTGTTTCTATAAATTCTGTCATGAGTATCCGAACTTTTTAGATGTTTTCTTAAAAATTATATTTGTGTAACGTCACCAACGAGCTTGCCTCGGTGGGACGATGATTACTTGCTAAAAAACTCTACGAATTAATTGCCTCCCGCCATTCGTGCCGCAAAACGACACGAATGGCGGGTGTGTGTAAAAACTTATTTTGGTTTTCAATCAATACTCCATGATAAACTCACGACAGGCAAGCCCAGTGATTGGCATATTTGTCAACAATCTAGTACGTATAACCTGCTAAATCAAGCCTGTTTTCATGAATCATTTATTTTACAAATTGACTAAACTCTTTTGTTATGAAACCATTATCCTATATTTGGTAGTTGCCATAAATACATAAGTTCAAGGATTTTATTCACAGCTATTTACGCTGGGGCAAAGATACATCCGTAGGGTGGAGTCGAGTCCCCTGCGTAAAAACACCTGTTGACAATATATTTGTGCGTCTGTACTACACCAACTGCCGAATCTAGGATTATTAACTTAACTTCATTATTAGGTGATATTTTTTATGATTGCCATTATTAGTTTATTCATTATTATAATTATTTCCGTTATCATAACGAGAATTGCCTCTATTGCACTAGAGTTAACCGGTATTCCCAAGGATGTAGCAACATTTCAGGCGCAATCTGCCTTTTCGGGAACAGGCTTTACTACAACGGAAACAGAAGCAATTGTTAATCATCCTGCACGGCGTAAAATCATTAGAATTCTTATTATGCTTGGTAGTGCAGGCTTAACATCTTCAATTGCGACATTAATAATTGCTTTTGTTGGACAATCCGGACGCGAGGTAATTGATCGCGGATTAGTTCTACTTATTGGCCTTCTTGTTGTATACCTTTTTGCACGGTCAGAGTTGATTACTAAATTTATGAAGCAAATAATCACAAAAATCCTAGAAAAATATACATCATTGGAAGTTACGGATTATAACGAGATTTTAGGCTTAGGCAAAGGCTACGGCATAATTAAGTTTACTGTAATCGAAAATAGTTGGCTTATTGGAAAAGCTATAAAATCTTTAAATATTAGACAAGAAGGTATACTTATTCTAACCATTAAAAGAATAGTCAACGGCAAAGAAGAATTAATTGGTGCTCCTACGGCTGATATAATTATACAATCTAATGATGAGCTTGTTTGTTATGGGAAAGAAGAAATGATAAAAAATATTTCCGAAAGAATTAACGATTCAACCGGCGATAAAGAACATCACAATAATGTCAATATAGAAAAAACCATTGCTAACGCAGAAGAAAAATCTATGTGACAAGTAGATGCCTATCTCCGAGAGGCATCAATACAACAACCTATCGGAGATAGGTTGTTGCTGTAGAGGTGCTTAATCAGGACAACTCTTCTACGTCGACCTTGTCTTTAGACCTTGGTGTTGCTTTTTTATTCTCAAGAAGATGTTTTTTGCTAATAAAAAACACATCCGTATCACCGTATTTACCTCGCACCCGATCCGCTTTGGCATTATTAAAACTTACCCCGTCAATGTCATTAATAAAGTCAACTCTAATTGGTGCAATACCAAAAGTGACAATATTTCCCTTAGTTGCAAATAGAGCTTTGTCAAGCTCTTTGCGTGAGAACCCGAAATCTATTAGAGCTTGTATTATTCTATCAATATTCTTCTCAGTTGCTTCAAAAAAAATATCGATGTCTTTCGTAAATCGTGGAAAACCATGAAATGCCACCGCATATCCACCAACAATCATATAGACTACATTATTATTTTCGAGTAACTGTAATAACTCTTTGAAATCTTGCTGGATATTCATATAAGAAATTTCCTGATTCAAGACGCAACTGTTCTAAACAATCTAAGCGTTGTTCCGGTGTCTGGTTTTGCCAGAACATGCGATCTTCAATGGCTTGTTTCTCGTGCGTTGTATTTGTAATTATTCTTTTCATATAACATTAATCTAATACTTGTAACCTCCTAAATCAAGGCTGTTTTCAATATTCTCAAATATTTAATGTTTAGATGAGTTTAACAAGAATAGACCTACTAAGCCGTAACTTCTCAATATATTTATATACATCACCACCGAGCTTGTCCCGGTGGGATGATGATTGCTTACTAATAGAAAACAGATAATAATTCATTCCCCGCCCGCCATTCTTGCCACAAAGTGGCAAGAATGGCGGGCGGAAAAGACTGATATTAATTTCAATCAATGCTCCACTGGAACCGATTCGACAAGCTCACGATAAACAAGCCCAGTGGTGGCATAAATCTATAGTTTCCTTCTCGTAGCCATTTACATCCTAGCATAGGTAAGACTCCACTAGTCAACATTCAAATAACGTCCGTGAATCATGCTTTATTCTGAATTCTGAATTCTGACTACTGAATTCTGTTGCGATTCTTTATCGCTGTCAGTATCTGTCTATACTTGCAAAATCATTGCTATATAAATATGATGTTCTTTACTGAAAAATAAAAAAGTAAAGAAACTTGTTTTGAGAAACGTATTATAAGTATATGCCTATCTCCGAGAGGCATCAATACAACAACCTCTCGGAGATAGGTTGTTACTAAAAAAGGAATAATATTATGAACTGGAAAAAATTAATATGTATTGGCTCTATTTTGACGGCAGTTGCCTGTATGGCATCAACACAAGCTTTAACTCCTTCGGCAGATGAAGCCGCATTACGCAAACTAGCATCAAGAGAACAGAAAGATGGTAATTATAACGACGCCTTAATTCTATTTAAAAAACTGGCACTTGA
>CAMZLY010000110.1 GCA_947311825.1 uncultured bacterium | reverse complement strand
ACCAGGCACTCTGGTTCTTGACTGAAAAAATGGCTGAATTGAAGCAGCAGGATACCGCCCTGGTTGTAAACGGGTAGACGCCTGATTGCTTTTTGACGGTTATTGTTTTATTCTATGAATCAGAGGATAAAGAGAATTACAATGGATACTATGATGAGTACCAAAATGTACACAGCCTTGAAATCAGCAGGTACACCGGAAGAAAATGCAAGGGAAGGTGCTGCTGTTCTTGGAGAACTCGGTAAAAGAATCACTAATTTGGAGTACAGCCACAAACTTACTCACTGGATGGTTGGAGTGAATATAACCATATCACTAGGTTTTGGTTTGGCTATTCTTAGTATTCTCATTAAATAATATCTACTCAAACAACCAACGACAGCCGTCTCCGAAAGGGGGCGGCTTTTTTTTGTTTTTCAAATTTAGTGTCCGCCGTAAACTTTACTCCGGTGCCCAACACGAAGCACCAAAACCACCACTCTTTCATCCTGGATATCACAGATCACTCTGTAATCACCAATCCTGTACTTCCATAAGCCTGTCAGGTTTTTTCGTAAAGGATCCCCAAATCGTCGTGGATCTTTTTTGGTAGCGACCTTCTTTTTAAGATATTTAAAGATTCTTCTTTTCTGTTGCTGATCAATCTTTTTAAGGTCACGATCTACAGCAGCATCAAACTCAACTGTCCACGCCATGACGTTCCATTATTTCTTCAAGGGTGTATGTCCGGCTTCGACCAGCCTGTAGGTCTTCGAGTCTTTTCTCGGCAAGGTAGAGATCCTCGAGATTATCTAAATGCTCTAGAATGGCCTCACGAGCATAAAACGATTTTGTACGACCTGTTTTCTTAGCCAAGTCGTTCAAACGGTTTTCAATTTCTTCTGGCAAACGCAATGCAAGCATAGTGCACCTCCTTTAGCTATACATGTATAGCTAAACTGTTTGAATGTCAAATCTAGACTACATTCTGTATTCCATTACCTGCTCTTCCATTGAATATCGGTTGACAATATAATAAAACACTATAAAATAGTGAAAAATATTTTATTATATTTAATAATAGGGGAAGGGTATGATTTTGACTGTTGGTAATACTAAAGGGGGCGTGGGTAAGACCACTATCGCCGTCAATCTTGCAGTTGCAGCGATTAAGGATAAAAAAAAGGTTTTGCTCATTGATACAGATCCCCAGGGATCTTCAATTGCCTTCCGGGCTGAGCGGGAAAAAGACGATATTAAAGCTATTGCCCTGGTAAGCGATAAGTTACATAAAGATATCGGAAGTTTTGCGGAATCGTTTGATTGTGTGATCATAGATGCCGGTGGCCGGGATAATGCGATTTTTCGGTCAGCCGTTGCAGCCTGTGATCTTTTTCTTTTACCAGTGCTACCGAGTCAATTTGATGTATGGGCTGCAGAGGATGCAATTCAGGTGTTTAAAGACATCCAGCCATTCAATCAAATGAAAGGCAGGATGCTGCTTAACATGGTCAGGCCGAACACAAAAGTAGCAACAGAGGCAGAAGAAGCACTGGCAGAATATAAAGAAGACCTACCTTTATTCAGCGTGTGGTTGCATAACAGAGTTGCATACAAGGTTTCTATCACTGAAGGCCAGGGAGTAATAGAGAGTGAGGCCAAAGGAAAAGCAGCAGTTGAAATTGCAGGGCTTTATAAAGAAATAATAAATATTATATAATGTTTAAAAATATTTTAAAACAATGAAAACTAAAAAAAAACCAACAAACGATCTTGATGTTGTGATTGATGCCGGAAGAGCTCAAGTAGAAGAAAAGCCGAAAAGAAAAAGAGGTCGACCCAAAAGCACTACAAAGAAAATACAAAGCAACTTCCATTTATCTGTGAATATGGTTGAGGCTATAGACGAAAATTGTCGAGGTAATAAGTCTGCTTTCATTGAAGAAGTATTAAGGTTTTATTTTGACAGTAAAAAAATAAACTACAAAAACTAGAAAGACTGTGCAGGAATCAGCTCAATTCAAGATAATCCACGAAAACAATCTATTTGTTTTACTGGTGGATTTGGATAACGGAAAATCAATTACAAACGATGCGGTTCGTGTTGTTCCTCGGTTGGCCGCAGAAATACCAATAGCGGGCCGCAGAGTATACTACCGTGACACCATCGGCAGATTTGATGAACTCCGTGTTTGTCACGACAAATATTTCATGGGTTTTGGTCCATGTAGTCCAACTCAGCAGGAGTTTTTTTCAAACATAGTGAAGAAACTCAAGAAACCAAAGAAGAAGAAAGAAGAAACGGCTTAAAAAAGAAACAAAAAAAACAAGAAACAGGTTCACCATTTGAAACCTATCCAGACGAAATACATGGAGTGCCGGATCCCGAAGAGAAACCGTGCGGCATTTTACAGGTTGATAGCTTGCCTTGACTTGTTCGGCTTTAAGCTCATTCGACATTGGGGTAGAATTGGAGCCAGGGGCCGGGTGATGCATACGAGATATTCCAATGAATCTGAGTTACAGAAGGATTTTCTCAGATTAGTTCGGGTAAGGTATGCTCACAAATACAGAGACGTTTGACATTCTCCCCCACCTAAAGGAAAGGGAGGATGTCAAAGAGTACTTAAACTAAGGCAAAGAAGGCAAACCAAGTTCTTTGAGATATTCAGGTTGAAATCGTTCTTTTCGATCTCCTCCATTATCACACAACGGGAATATGTTTTTCTTTTTTGCGATACCGCCCACAATCACCGAAAACAAAAAGGCTTCCACAAAACTATGCAAAAGCCACTGAAGGTGGAAAACCACAGCCCATCAATAAAGCCGCGGCTTTTTGCATCCGGTGCATTGTGTCGTTATGCTTATTTATATATAAAACAACTTGTTAAAGAATGATACCTTTAAGCTTTTTTAGCGTTTTTAACCGACTAATTATATCTGGACCACTCGATAGTTTTTCAAGTTGAGTATTAAAACACTCAATACTACTAATTTCCGCATTTGGAAAACGAACATTTTGACATGTTTCTTTATGATAGCCACCATCCTTATCCAACCAAAGTATCAATAATTTATCCGCTTGATGCCCATATCGGAATAATTTTTGGTATGCAGTATTTTCTGACAAAGTAACTTCAACCCATGTACCGTCCTCAAGAAATAGATCAGGATTATAAAAATCATGAGTACGCAATTTTATGGCATGCTGCTTAGCGAACTCTATGTACCATTGATTAGGCTTAATATGATAGAATATCGGTTCTGGTTTAAAATGAATTTGAAGTTTGTTAAAAATTTCTGAGGATAAAACCGAAAAAATTCTACCCCTTGCGCCTGTTCTGTGATTTATAGCCAAATCATCTAATCTGTTTTCCATGAATAAGGAAATGATTTTTTCCCACTTTTTCCCTTTACGGTCAGAAATGGGATCTCTATATTCATCTGGATTACGTGTTACTTTGTTGGCCATAATTACTTATTTGTTATTTGGGGCAGCATAACGGTTGAGATGAGTTGCCCGACATGGCTTCACCGCCGTACTTGACAGAAGTTAAATACTTGAATATACACATATATCTGATACAAGCTGCAAGTCAACTCTATTGATTTGTTAGCTTTTTATACTACTATGAACTTCTGGGATGAAATTATCAGCAAACAAGCTCACAAATGATTTAGGAGTTAAAACTTTTACATCTTTACCTGTTATCCTGAAGTCACTCGCAGAATAACCAGCAAATGACCACTTGTGTAGATGCCCAGACCATACAATATGCGGCGCATTATTTATTTGTACCATACTACCATCAGGTAATGAGTTTAACTTTGCAACAAAGGTCACCTTTTGTTTTTCATGTATTCTTTCTTGATGAATTATTTTATCAATATGTGCAATATTAGTTGTAGCCCCATTAAGTCTGTATCCATTAACTCTTAGCCACTTTTCCTTAAATTCATTATATCTTTTTCGGCGGCATTTAGCACATGGCCGATGACCAGCAGAAAAAGCTGTAGCCTCATCTAGAAAAAATAACTCAGTATACCGACCCTTTGACATTATTTCCCGTTTTGTTCCTTTAAAGCTAAGCAAGCAGGTTATCCATGATTTTGACTTATAAATTGTTACTATTTCTTTATTCTCATTATGTAACACCCCTCTGTTACCAAGATACATCCCTCTTGATTCAACAGCATGTATTTCACCAAATGGATCAACTCTATTCTGTAGTCCCAAGACACAACCCCATCCTGTAAAGTTTTGTCATTAAATGCGGTATTCCCCCTTAAAGATTAACTCCTAATCTGTGCTCAATAGCACCCCGAATTTTACCATATTCGACTATAGAAGGTTTCAGTTTCTTTAGTCTAGAAAGAGATATTGTTACTTGACCGCCAACTTCTTTGTCCAAAATTTTCGTAGGTAAAACATAAAATACCCACTGAGCCATATTCAAGGGGTCAACTGTGTTTTTTTCTTTATGATCCCTATGTGTTGTAGATTCTTACTCTCCGCTACCTGAGAATCAGTTAAAAATCTCACAAACAAGTACCAGTCGCGAGAAAACGCTTACCAACAAAAATGAGACAACTTGAAGTGTT
>CAMZLY010000109.1 GCA_947311825.1 uncultured bacterium | reverse complement strand
GAGGCACTTGCAAAACTATCTGCGGACACTTTTTGATTTTATGCGGCATATTCTGCTTTTTCGCAATTTTACAGACCCTACGGGTATGCTCAATTGCTCAAAATTCAGAATCTGCTCGCCTAAAATGCAAAAAATTGCCAAGCACAATTAGTTTTGCAAGTGCCTCTGGTAACTACTGTATTATTTTTTTCCAAACATGTTTTTCTGTTTGTCGCTGTTGTTTTCTGCTGTTTTTTCTGCATCAGCACTTCCTTGTGTGTTTGGAATGGATGCTGGTTTTTGAGTGGCACTGCCTGTTGGATTTACTTCTGATTTACCAACAAATGTTACACCATCTTCTACCGTTAGGCGTTTGGCTTTGATGTCACCTGTCAGGCGGGTGGTAGATTTCATTTCGATTCTATCACTGGCATCAATGTTGCCGTCAATTTTACCCATAATGGTGATTGATTCTACGGATATATTACCTTTGATAATAGACTTGTTGCCGATTATGGCATTACCGCTACATTCGAGATCTCCGGTAAGTTTACCGTCAAACTGTATATCGCTGGCGCATGTGATGGTTCCCTCAATTTCAATATCTTCTGCAATAATAGTTTTTGCACTTCCTGTTTCTGTCATTTTTGTTTCTCCTTGTTTATGTTTTGTTATTATTTAGAGTATTAACCTATCTCCGAGGGGTGATCCGTTGATTAGAAAATCATATAACGGTGTTACCTCTCGGAGATAGGTAACTGCTTTTACGGGTACATTCCTGGTCGATCAAAGCCTGTTTTTTCAGGTAGTCCTAAAATGATGTTCATGTTCTGCATTGCAGAGCCTGCTTGTCCCTTTACTAGGTTGTCAATATATGAGACTATTCGCAGTCGTGATGTGCGTTCATCAACACTGATTACAATATTGCAGTAGTTGGTGCCTCTGACATGTTGAGTTCCGATGGCGGATGATGATGGGTAGATACGGACAAAGCCATTATTGCCATAGAATTTTTTATAAATATTGATTATATCGTTTTCGGTGGTTTTGCTATTGAGTGTTCCGTATAGTGTTGACATTATGCCTCGGCATAGTGGTACGACTTGAGAGGTGAAAGTTACTTTTATATCCTCTTCGGCGAGTAGGCTTAATTCATGTTCGACTTCATATATATGTTGATGTCCGGCTAGTTTATATGCGTTCATGTTTTCGTATCGCAGGGGATAGTGAAATGTTGCGGCAGGTTTTTTGCCAGCACCGGATATTCCGGTTTTGCAGTCGCATATTATGGATTTGGTGGTAATAAGCTTTTCTTTTATTGCCGGAGCGAGTCCGAGAATACAGCTGACGGCAAAGCATCCCGGATTTCCTATAATTTTTGTCTTTTTATTTATGTTGTTGCGGTGAAGTTCTGGTAGCCCGTAAATAGAGAGTGGTAAAAGTTCCGGTGCCGCATGTTCTGTTGGCTTGCCAATTCTTGAGGCGTAGTTTGCGTAGGTTTCTTTGTCGTTAAATCGGAAATCACCGCTATAATCAATAATTTTTGCACCTTTTGCAAGTTCTTCGGCGGCGAGTTTCATGCCTACTCCGTCTGGGGTTGCCATAAAAACTATATCGGCTGGTTCTTGTGCGGCGGGGTCGCTGGGGGGTAAAATAACTAAATCGCAGAACCCCTTGAGGTGTGGGTAGGTGTCACTTATGGGGTTGCCGACACTTTCAATGGCAACTAATGTTTTAATTTCCACTTCAGGGTGTGTTGTGAGTAGCTCGACGATGCCGACTCCTCCAAAACCACCTGCTCCAACGATTTTTGCTTTTATCATAATTTTACTCCAATTGATCCTCTCTAAATTACTGTTTTTTACGTCCGGCGTACTGTTTGGGTTTCTCTTCGGTCGATATTTGTGGTTTTTCTCGGTACATAATTTGAATACCGTTTAGAAATTTACGTAAAAGCTGGTCTTTGCATTCTCTGTAATGTTTGTGTCCTGGTTTTCTGAATAGTGCACTTAGCTCATGTTCGCTTATTTTTTGATCGGCGAGTGATAGTATTCTTAATACATCATTGGATTTTAGGTTTAGTGCAATTCTCAATTTCATGAAAATAATGTTGTTAGTTAGTTTTGCTTCGGGCAGGCGTTGTGGTCCGTTTTGTTTGCCGCGTTTATGGTTTATCAGCCCATTTAGGAAGGTTGCTAGAGTAATGTCATTGCATTCTTTAAAGGTTGGTTCTTGTTCTTTTTTTAACCAGCCATTGACCTGCTCTGGTGTTGCATCATAATTTGCGGCCTTGAATATTTCGATCATCTCTTTATCTCTAAAATCAAAGGCGTATCGTATTCGTCGTAAAATATCATTATTAGTTATCATGGGTAATTATTCCTGATATTGTTGGATGTTATGAGAGTACATCAATAGCTAGCTCCACCTTACCAAAGGGGGCACTAACTTGGAATCCTGATACTACATCAGCAATTGCTTCTTTTATTTCTCGTGCGATATCACATCCAACTTTTAGTCCGTCTTCACGTGATTTGCATTTGTTCATGCGTTCTAATATTGCTTCCGGGATTTCGACACCGGGAACTTCGTTGTTCATAAATTCTGCATTTTTAAAGCTGGTTAGTGGCCAGACTCCGGCAATAATAGGAATTGTCGCATCAAATTTGGCGGTTGAGTCTATGAAACTCAGTAATTCTTCAGCATCAAAAATGGGTTGCGTAATGGCGTATTCTGCACCTGCCGCAATCTTTTGTTGATAGCGTGATAGTTCTAGATTCATTTCGACTGCACAGGGGTTAACTCCCACGCCGATTAGGATGCCGCATGGTGGATTGATTGGATTGCCGCCAATATCTATGCCGTGATTAAGATTTGTTATAACTTGGGTTAGACCAATGGCGTCAACGTCGAAGACACCGGTTACGTCCGGGTAGTCGCCTATTTTGGGCGGATCGCCTGTAATGACGAGAAAGTTCGATATACCGGCTGCATAACCACCGAGAATATCAGATTGCATACCGATAAGATTGCGGTCACGGCAACAGTAGTGGATGATGGGTTCAATGCCGACTTGTTGTTGAATAGCTATTGAGGTGATCATTGGCGAAATGCGTGCACTTGCTCGTGGACCGTCGGGTATATTGATAGCATCTATTCCTGCATGATAGCATAGTTTTACTTTATCTAGCATTGGTTTTAGGTCGCATGATTTTGGCGGCATAATCTCAATAGATGTTATTTTTTCGCCTCGTGCAAGTTTCCCGCCAATACGGGATTTTCTTGCTTGTGGTATTACATCAACTTCTATCTCTTGTTTTACAACGGCTTTTATCGTGATGTTATGTTTTATGCCGCTGATTGAATGTATGGTTCTTGCAGTATCTTTTATGTGACCTGGAGTTGTTCCGCAACAACCGCCAATGCCTCTGGCACCAAGTGCAATATATTTTTTTGCGTATTCAGTGAAATATTCGGGTGTTGTCATGTATAGCATACGTCCGTCTACTTCCTGTGGTTGCCCTGCGTTGGGCATCAAGATAAATGGTTTGTCAGTTAGGGGGATTGCACGTTCGGCACTATTGTATAGGTGAGATGGCCCAGTTCCACAATTCAGTCCAATAGCATCTATATGGTTGGACGCAGCAAGGATAGGGATAATATCTTCCACATCACGTCCTTTAGCGGTTTTTCCATGTTCGTCAACCGTAAATGATGTAATAACTGGTAGTTTTGTTTCTGCTGCTACTTCTGCTGCTAGTAGTAGTTCATCAATATTTGTGAATGTTTCCAGCATAATAAAGTCAACACCGCCTTTTGCTAAGGCTTGAGTGCATTCGTAAAATGCTGCTGTTATATCTTTTTTGTGTTCTTTTGTCATTATCTGCCCTGTGCGCAGGCAGGGGCCGACGGAGCCGGCAACATAAGCATCTTCACCAGCGGCTTCTCTTGCTAGTTTCGCACCGGCAAGGTTGATTGCTTCTGTTTTTTCTGCTAGGCCGTAGCCTTTAAGCCAGATTCGGTTGGCACCAAAAGTGTTGGTTTCGACAACATCAGCCCCAGCATTGATATATTCTGTGTGGATATCACGTATGAGGTCAGGATTGGTAAGGCAGAGTTCATCAAAACAGCGATTAATAAATACTCCGCGAGAGTATATGGTGGTTCCCATAGCACCGTCAAAAACAATGGGTGTCTCTTGCATACGTGTAATTATATTTTTTTTCGTCATAAATTACTCCATTGGATCAAATTCTTCTTTTGAGACATAACATAAAGGACAGACCCAGTCATCAGGAATATCCTCAAAAGGTGTACCCGGTGCGATTCCGTTGGCAGGGTCACCAATAGCAGGGTCATAGATATAGCTACAGTTTATACATATATATTTCATGGTGTATAGATTATAAAAGTTCACTTTTGAAGTAAAGGATTTAAATATTGAGTTACAAGAAAATAACCGATTAACGATTTATGAATTGCCAAAACTTTTTCGGATAAGATATAATTAGAATGGATTATCTAAATACGGTTCTGCCCTAGAATGTGCATAATGTTAGTGTAATATAGATATTTACACCGCAAAATATTTTGCTTGTGGATGGTGGGCAATGATTGCTGAGGTTGTCTGTTCCGGTACCATTTCCATGTTTTCGGTTAGAGAGACACCGATTTCTTCTGGTTTCAGGATGGTAAATATATCTTTGTGTGCTCCGAGATCAGGGCAGGCTGGGTAGCCGAACCCGAAACGTGAGCCTTGATATTCTTGCACGGCATAACCGATTATGTCGTTTGGTTTCTGCTGGGCAATGCCTAGCTCTTGCCGCATGATTTCGTGCCAATATTCGGCAAGGGCATCGGTTACTTCTACGCTGAATCCGTGCAGTAATAGGTAGTCGTGATATTCGTCGTTATCAAATAGTTTGTGTGAAATTTCTCCGATTTTTTCGCCAATAGTAACAACGAAAAATGCGGCTATATCTCCACCTTCGGCTTTTGTTTTGTAGTAGTCGGAAATACATAGTTTTGGCGACTCTTGTCGGCGTGGAAAGTTGAAGGTGTAGATTTGTCCTTCGTGTTCAACTTTGAGGTCGTTTCCTTCGCTGTAGCAGTGATAATAGCCGTAAGCAATTTTTGGTTGAACAAGGTTTTCTTCTATGGAGCGTCGTTTTAGTTCTTCATATTGCGGTATTACTGTTTCTGAGATTAATGTTTTGTATTCATTTGCCGTCATTTTACCGCGACGATATCCCCAGCGTCCACGGAAGAGTGCCTGATGATTTACGAATGGAAAGATTTTTTCTGCATCAATATCTGTTATATGTTTGGTTCCGAAGAATGGCGGAGTGGGGGTGGGAACATTTCGTGCGATGTCTATTTCCGGAACGTTTGCCTGTGTAATCTTGCGTGCCGGTTTTGCTTCGTAGGTTGTGGATTTCAGTTTGCCGTCTTCAAAATCGCGAACGGCTTTTAGTCCGGCAAAAGCATCGGTGCAGTAAACTACTTGGCTATCGTAACCCGGTACACACGACTCCGCTACGAACTTCTTGGTAAGTGCGGCACCACCCAGAAGAATAGGGGCTTTTAGTCCATTTTCTTTATATTGCGGCATACTTTCTTGCATGACAATGGCTGATTTAACTAGGAGCCCGCTTAGTCCTATTATATCAACGTCATATTCTTTTGCTTTGGCAATGATGGTCTCTGCCGGGACTTTTATTCCGATATTATATACTTTGTAGCCGTTATTGGAGAGAATGATGTCAACGAGGTTTTTCCCTATATCATGTACATCACCTTGCACAGTTGCCAGTAATATTTTTAAACCTTGCTCCATGTCGGCTTTATCCATGAATGGTTCCAGATATGCTACGGAACGCTTCATTACTTCTGCCGATTGCAGTACGAATGGAAGTAACATTTCTCCTTTGCCGAATAGTACGCCGACATGACGCATGGCGGGAACTAGGATAATATTAATGATGGATGTGGGCGGGTATCGTTCCATTAGAATGGACAGTAAATCTTCTATGCCATCTTTTTCGCCTCGTACAATTTTGGTGGAAAGAGCTTCTTCCGGTGGAGTGTTTTCTGCTTGGTCTTTTGTTGATTCTGTGTCATCTTGAACATCGGCAAAGTGATTGATAAACGCCATGACGGGCGTTATTTCGCTCTCTATTTGTTTATTGTAAAGCAAACCCATACAGCTCTGTTTATCCTCATCAGAAACCATCGCAAGCGGGATTATTTTTGCCGGATCAACAATGGCGGCATCGAGTCCGACTTCAATAGCTTCGTGAAGGAATACTGAATTGAGTATTTTGCGTGAATGTGGGGGTAGTCCGAATGATATATTGCTAAGGCCAAGTACGGTAAATACGCCGGGTAATTCTTGTTTTATGCCACGAATAGCATCAAGTGTTTGGATCGCAGCATCGCGTAATGTTTCGTCGCCGGCACCTACGGTAAATGTTAGCGGATCAAAGAACAGGTCGCTGGGGCGTAGTCCGTGAGTATTGACGGCGAGGTCATATATCTCTTTTGCGACTCTAATTTTATCGGCAGCGGTCATTGCCATGCCATTTTTATCAATGGTAAGTGCAAATACGGCTGCTCCATAGCGTTTGATAAGCGGGCATACTTTGTTCATTGTTACGCCATCATCTTCCATATTGATGGAGTTGACTATGCAGCGTCCGGGATACATTTTTAAGGCGGCTTCGATGCAGTCAGGGGTTGTTGAGTCAATAACCAGTGGGATCTTTACTGCATCGGTAAACATTTTTATTAATGTGGTAAGATCTTTTTTTTCGTCACGGCCAGCATAGGCAGTGCAAACGTCTAGTACATGAGCGCCTGCTTCTTGTTGTTCGATAGCTATTTTGAGGCAGCCGTCATAATCATCGGCAAGCAGTAATTCACGGAATCGTTTTGAGCCGTTTGCATTGCAACGCTCGCCAATAAGAAGCGGACGTGGGTCTTGTTCTATTTCTACGGACTGATATAAACTGGATATTGATGGTTTCATAATGTTTTTAAGTGTACTTCAATTGTATCGGCAGATAGGTCTGCACCGGATTCCCATTCGATGTAGTAACCGCCATTTGTTGTTTTTTTGAATAAATTAATTTCTTTTATCGTTTGAAAAGCCCTGCTTTCTAAATAAGGTTTAACATCAAATATACCTTTCTTGCCACCTTTAGTTTTTATTAAAAGAGTGTAGTCTTGTTGTGGCTTGATTTCTGATTAATCATTGATCTAATCCTTTAATTGTTTGTGTTAATGTATTCTTTATATGTGAGTTTTGCAAGTCGTAGATGTAACGTATGTAAAAAAATAAGGTGGTGCGAGCTATCTGATCGTGCCATGGCGTAGCCAAAAAGGGAGCGAGCCTGAATAGTGAATAGTGAATAACTAATAGTGAATAGTTAGAGGTTATCCGAAAAGGTCTAACGCTAATTGTTATCTTAAACTTATTGTTTTTATATAGTATTATAGATCAATATTAGTTTTCAGTTATCAGTAAAAAATATTTTCTATGAAAATCAAAAAAAACTGAAGACTGATAGCTGACAACTGATAACTTGTAAAAAAATAGATGTTAAATATCAGGAAAATGTTCAGTATTACTGAAAATATCTTTTCTTGGTTGATCAAAATATGTGGTTACTATTCACCGGTACGCTTACTTGCATAAGGGGTATTTCCGTATGCACCATATCCTGTGCCAGTTGCTGTATTTAGTAGGAGTGGACTCGTTACAGTATCATTAACCCATGAATTGCCAGTCCATCTTCCATATTGAGATTTTTGGTGGAGATCTATTGTGTTAGGATTATTTCCTGCAGTATTGGCATACAGCGGCTGGTAATGAGTGTCGTTAACTGGAGTCGTAAAGGTGTTTCTATAATATCCACTACCGCAATTATAGATATTATTATTAGATATCTCAAAATGCTGTTTACCCGAAGTGCTGCTACTTTCAATCCCATAGGTTGCACAATTATTGATAATATTATTTCTTACAGTAGTTGTGAAGTCCCAAGGGAATAAAGATTCATCAATATTTTCAAAATAAAATCTAATGCCGCTTCGAGTGCTACCTTCAATAGTATTATATTCTATAAGTACATCTCTAGCTTGAATAACATTAATTCCACCATAGTAATAATCATAATAATTAATGGTATTAAATATTCTATTATGATGAATGTGAACGCCTTCGCCCTTCATGCTTTGATGCTCAACTTGAATCAAAATCCCGATATCTCTCCCATATACATAATTATCATATATTTCAGCCCACTCTGGCTCAAATCCATTTATACAAATATATATTCCTGCATATCCTGACGCTCCGGCATTCCAATCATGTCCTATTGTATTTCCATATACTTCAATCTTAGAGCAATCGTGGATTCTAAGTCCGGCATTGGTATCAATCTCATAGATTTCATTATTGTAACACTTCACTCCATCCACTCTTACAAGATATGCACCCTCATGTCCAGACCAATCTATTATATTATTGTAAATCTCTACGTTCGTACTACGGGTAGACAAGCCCATAATCCGAATAATATCGCCATAGGCATGATTAAGATTCATATCATGAATTTTGATATTGTTGGCTCTGTAAAACTGAATTAGAATAAGATTCCATCTTCCTGATTGTAATGGCTGACCAATACCACCACAAAGCTCAAATCCGCTAATCTCAACATTGTCGATTGATTCCTCATTCTTGCCATACAGAGCGGTTCCTAAATCATAGGTGTAACTATCATGACTTTCCCAATATTTCTGACCGGCCGGATATATCATTGGCTTATTGCCTGGCCAAGTAGTAGAAGTAACAGGAACCAACAGAACCTTAGCGGTTGCATCACCTGTTAGTTTCATATTGCTTGGCATCGCAATTGGTTGATTAACAGAATAAGTATGTGGCCCTTTGATATAGACAGTTGTATATTGATCATTACTTGCCGCATATGCCAATGCCGCATTAATCTCTTCTTGGTCTCCAGTGCCATCACAATTATAATCGCCAGTACCGTCCCAAGAAACATAAAGCACATGGGACGTATCCTTAACCTTAAAGGATGCAGTAACCGCAATATCTCCATGAACATTTGTGTCTTGCCTTATCGCTCCGGTATTGCCATCACTCCATTTATCAAATTCATATCCTTCATCTGGAATTGCGGTTACAGCTTCTCCATTGTTACCATAGAAAACGGTTTGAGATGTTGTGCCGGAAATTGAGCCATTTGTTTCTGCAGTATAGGTTAGAATACAAACAACCTCTTCATAATGAGCAGTGACAATAGCATTATTTGTAGGCATTGTATAGGTTGTTGATGCGGAAGATGCATTTGAAAACGAACCTCCGCTTCCAGTTGTCCAATTAATAAAATAGGTAGCATCTGCAGAAATCTCAACATTTGCTCCAGCAGGATAACTGCCACTACCGATTCCTGAATTGACAGTTAAGGTATAAAGCTTTTCGTTATATAAGGCAGTTACAGTCAAATTACTTTCTACATTAGTGAATGGATTATCCCAAGCGGTAAATTCCCAACCGTTATCAGCAGTAATTGTAGGCTCTATGGCATCTTCTCCATAAGGAATAGATTGACTAAGTTCTCCGCCACCTGTCCTGCTACCGTGTGCTCCTTCAATAAAGGTTACAGTATAAGTATCGCCTTCAAAGTTTGCCGTAACATTAATATCATTCTTTACATTTAAATCAGTTCTTGTGGCAGTTGCTACACCATCGCTCCAACCAATAAAGTGATATCCTGCATCTGCAACTGCGGTTACTTCTGTGCCATTCTGCCCGTATTGAACAGTTTGGTGTATGCTACCGATAATAGAACCGTGTGCTCCAGCATTAAAAGTTAAACTGCAATAAATCCAGCCAACATTTGCGGTGATTGTTGCATTATTCGCTGGCATAGTATAAATTGTTGTCGCAGAATTTGCATCCTCAAATGTTCCACCACCTGTAACTACCCAACCAGAGAATTGTAACCCTTCCGCTGGCTCATTAGCGGTAATTGTAACAAGTTCCCCGGCAGCATATTCTCCACTGCTTACTCCATCGTAAACGGTAAGATTATAAAATTGACCAGATTCGCTGTATTGTGCAGTTACAGTCAAATTACTTTCTACATTAGTGAATGGATTATCCCAAGCGGTAAATTCCCAACCGGCATCAGCAGTAATCACTGGAGCGATAGCATCACCTCCGTCAGAGATGTTTTGAACTAATTCTCCACCACCGGTTCTGTTACCGTGGGCTCCTTCAACAAAGGTTACAACATAATCATTTAGTGCATAATTTGCAGTGATAGTCACATTGCTTGCCGGCATAGTAAAAGTTGTTGATTGAGAATTTGCATCGGCAAAGGTTCCACCATTAGTAGTTGTCCAATTTAAAAAGTGTTGTCCTTCTGGTGGCGTGCTTGCTGTGATTGCAACGCTTGTTCCACTAAAATAATTTCCAGCACCTGTTCCTGAGTTTACTGTCAAGGTATAATTATTATTTGTATTTGAGGTAAAATTTGCCGTAACATTAATATCATTCTTTACATTTAAATCAGTTCTTGTAGCAGTTGCTACACCATCGCTCCAACCACTAAAGTGATATCCTGTATTTGCAACTGCTGTTACTAATACCCCATTCTCTCCATATTTAACAATCTGATGATTATTGCCCTCAATAGTTCCATTTGATTCACTAGTAGTATAAATTAAATCGTAGTAAATCCAACCAACATTTGCAGTGATTGTCGCATTGTTTGATGGCATGGTATAGGTTGTAGTTGCAGAGTTTACATCAGCAAAAGTTCCGCCACCTGTCACCACCCAGCTGGAAAATTGCAACCCTTCTGCCGGTTGGTTTGCGGTGATGGTAACACTTTCATCAGCGGCATATTTCCCGCCACCTACGCCATAGTAAACAGTAAGAGTATATAATTTGTTGGATTCACTGTGTTGTGCGATGGGTGGGCCTTTAATAAATATCACGGTATAATCGTTTGTTGTGTGATTTGCAGTGGTAGTTACATTGTTTGCCGGCATAGTAAAAGTTGTTGATTTGGAACTTGTATCGGCAAATTCTCCGCCGTTTGTGCTTGTATCATTCTTAAAGTGTTTTCCCGAAGAGGCGACATTGGCAGTGATGCTTACTGATGTACCATTTGCGTGATTGTTGTCGCCTGATCCGTTGTTCGCAGTAAGGTTGTACTCATCATCAGCCGTTGCAGTATTAGTGGTTAACGACAAACCACCAATCACAATTATACTCACCACCAATATCTTGACTAACTTCCCAATAATTTTTGTACTAAGCATCGCATAATTCCTTATACACAAATAAGACAGACTTCTATAATTATTTATAGACTTTCCTGCCGGACTGTTTTAAATATCACTACTAAATCACATGATTCGTATAATTTCCCAATAAAAATATAATTTTCGGCAAAAAGTACTTTCATACCTTTAAAATCTAATCATATTTCTAGCACAATTTATCTATTCTGTCGAGTCTTTTGCAGATTAAGTATGGAAGAGGATATTATTGATTATTACTGTTAAATTGGCTTGAAGACTGCACGATTAATTAGTACGATTCGTAGAAAAAATATTAGTCCTTTGGATTTTTGCAAGAGGCTCCTTATAAAGAATCTTATTAAAATATAATAGAGGAGGTGTTTGCAAAACTATCTGCGGGCACTTTTTGGTTTTATGCGGCATATTCCGCTTTTTCGTAATTTTACAGACCCTACAGGTATGCTCAATTGCTCAAAAGGCAGAATCTGCTCGCCTAAAATGCAAAAAATTGCCACGCACAAGTAGTTTTGCAAGCACCTCAGAGGTATAACATAATGAAAGAATGCTTATTCCCAGTTTCAGGATCTGACTCTGGTGCTATGAATTTTTACTCAAGGATAACTGGTGTCATTTTGGGGATATCAATGGTTATGCTGCCCCTTAGTTCTTTGGCTACTGAGATTGCATCTAGTTGGAGGTTCGATGGTTCGAGCAGTGATTTGTCTGGCCAAACCAACCCGGCAATAATTACGATGAACAGCAATAAAAGTGCAAGTGCAGATTTTGTTGGGCTGGGAAATGGGATAGATTATTATATTGATCCTAATTCCGGTGATGATTCAAATACTGGGACTATAACTCAACCTTGGCACACACTAAAACAAAGTATTCCTAAACTTTCAGCAGGCGATGTTCTTTATTTACGCGATGGCATCTATAATGAAAATGGAATCACTGTTGACGTTAGTGGAACTTCTTCTGCTCGAATAACAATTACAAATTATCCGGGCGAACATCCGGTAATTGATGGAAGTTTCTCTGAGTTTAGAACCGTAAGTAACTCCGATTGGGAAGTATACAATGCCTCAAAAGGTATTTATCGTTCGGTAAATACTTACTCTGCTGGTACCGTTTATGGCTATTTTGGTGATGATAATGATCATTGGCGATTGGTTCCTTATGAAGATTACGGGCCATTTAGCACTGACAATGAGGACTATGATCAGGATCCCCCTTATTATTACTGTGGCCCCGGTCTATACTTTAATAGCAGTGATAATAAAATCTATGTTCGGCTTAAACAAAGCAAATACGAGTCTCAAATGGGATATAACATTCCAAACAATACTGATCCTAGACAAATAAAGCTGCATGTCTTTGCTGATAATGAAATATTTAAATTCATTAACTCTGCTGCATATATTGAAATTAGCGGTATAGAGATGAAGTACCAAGATAATGTAATTGAGTGTACCGCTGGATCACATCATATCACTCTTAAAGATTGTAAAGTGATAGGAGGAAGGTATCCACTTTTGTTTAGAAGTGCAACTCACGATATAACTGTTGACAATGTTGATTTCCCAGGATATGTGCCACCATGGATTGCTCGTAGTGATGTTAAGAAACCAAGCAATGGAAGACCGGCACATCTTATACAAAGTAATGCAATACAATTAGATGGCGATCATTATAATGTGGAAATTATGAATTGTAATTTTATTTATCACTTTGATGCTATTGATGCAACTAAAAAACCTTATAATATGCATATACACGATAACAATTTTAATGTAATTAGAGATGATGTACTGCAACTGGGTTCAGCTGGCTATGATATTGAAATCAATAATAATATTATGACATCAGTTGCTGCCGGAGTATCATGGAATGGATCCGGTGCTCCTCCATCTAATAAGTTAGGTACTAAGTATATTCATCATAACGTTATAGATGCCAGTGTGACTATGCTTTATGGACGTTCAGATCCAAGCGGTGAGCTTGACAGTAAATATGACGGTCCTTTTGGGACAGGGATGGCGACTGGACGTGCATTCGGAATGCATACAAAGAATGCAATAACCGGTCCGGATCCATGGAAAATATATAATAATACTTTTATTATAGCTCAGGATGTTGATTCTGGTGGTGCGGGAATTTCTTATAGAATCCCTAATTATGATTCAAGTTATCCGCACGAAATTTACAATAATATTATTTATCAGAAATATAGTGATGATGTAGATGATAGCTGGTACACTTTTGTCTTGCGAGGTTCTAGAGTGCAAGATGGTTCACAAATATTTGACGGCAATTTGTATTACCGTGAAGAACGCACAAGGCCGATATCATCAAGGCATCACTTTTTTGGAGAAGTGACAACAAATTATGGTGGAATTAAGCAAAATTTTGAAAGTTTAGCAGAGTTTATTGGCAGTGCTTATCAGGAAGATACAAAATCTTATTACTCTCTGGGATGGGAGAATTCCGGTGTTGAAGCAGATCCTCTATTGAATCAGAATTATTATCCTGCATCAAACAGTCCTGCTGCGTCTGGTGCAGTTGATCTTTCATCCAACGGTTGGCCCGGAGTTGTTGGTGAAACATTCCGAGGGGCATTAGTACCTGTTAGTGGTGGAGGCACAACACAATATACACTAAATACCATCACCAATGGCTCTGGTAGCATTGTAATTGATCCTGCGGGAGGTGTTTATGATTCGTCAACAGTAGTAACCTTAACTGCTATTCCCGCATCCGGTTGGCAATTTAATGATTGGAATGGCGATTTATATAGCACGACCAATCCGGCAACCATCACGATGGATGGTAATAAAAGTGTAACAGTAAATTTCAGCGAGATGACAGTACCATCTGAAGGAACCGTAATAACCGTAACAGCGTACCCTTAGCTAGGTTGTGATATCTATTATCTTGTGCCGATGCATTTGCAGTAAACATTGGTTGATTAGTATTTGATATGGACTTAAAAAGTTACCTCTGTAGCATTTTTACCAGTTCTTTAATATGTGCTGGTGAGGTTCCGCAACAGCCGCCAACAATGCTTACTCCTTGTTCTTCTACAAAAGTTTTCATGTGTACCGCATATTCCTTTGGGGATAATTGATAGACTGTTTTACCGTCAACAACTTCTGGTAAACCTTGGTTTGGAATGCATGATATTCGCTTTAACCAGTTGTGGCTTAGATAACGAATATGTGATTCCATATCGGTAGGGCCGGTGGCACAATTTAAACCGAGTGAGAAGATGGGAAATGGTTCTAGGGCCGTACAGACGGCGGCTATATCGGAGCCAACTAGCATGGTTCCTGTTTGTTCTATGGTTACAGACACAAAGATGGGTAGCTCTTTGCCGGTAGTTTGCATGGCATCCATAACGGCTATTACGGCGGTTTTAACTTGAAGTAAGTCTTGGCAGGTTTCGATGATTATTGCGTCAACACCGGCTTCCAGCAGGATGGTTGTCTGATCAAGATAATCTTTGGCAAGTATGTCTTGCTCTATATGACCAAGGGAGACGAGTTTGGTTGTTGGACCTAGTGAGCCTGCGATATATCGACCTGATTGTCCGGCAATGGCTTGTTTTGCATTTTCGACGGCTGCAATATTTATTTCCGCCATTTGGTCTTCTAGTCCATATTCAGCAAGTACTGTTCTGCTTGCCCCAAAAGTATTTGATTCCAATACCATTGCTCCGGCCTCTATGAATGCTTTGTGCATTTTTGTTATTATAGCTGGTGCAGAGATGTTTAGATATTCGTTGCATCCTTCGCAGTTTCCCCAAGCCGTTGCCGGAATGTCCATTTCTTGTAGGGTGGTGCCACATGCACCGTCAAAAATAATTAATTCTTCGTTTTTTAGTGTGTTTGCCATTATATTTTCCTTTGATTACGGTTATATAAGCATAATGGCTTTGTTTTGACTAGGGGAAAATGGTTACGAGAAGGAGGCTATAGAAAGTAAATAAATGTTATGGTGGCTGGTGGAATTTTAGTTTTTGCTTTTTTTTGGAGCTATGATGGGTATAATGTTTCTTTATTATGTGTAGTTATCAGAATAATCAATCTCAATTTATTAACTCGCTCTTGAAGAAGGGGACGGGTAAGGTGCATTTTGTGGGAATAAGCGGGGTTGGGATGGCTGGTTTGGCTTTTCTTTTTAAGTCGGCTGGTTTTGAGGTGTCGGGGTGCGATTTGCTCACAAATAAGTTGAGTGAATGGTTAGCTGATAATGGAATTGAGGTTTTGGTGGGGCATTCTGTAGATCATATTTCTGCTGATATTGATTGTGTTGTCTATTCTAATGCGATTGATATTGATAATATTGAGTTATTGCGGGCTGCTGAACTTGCTATTCCTCTTTTTTCTCGTGGTATGGTTTTGCCGAGATTTCTCGATGGTTGTTGCTCTATTGCTGTTAGTGGTACTCATGGCAAGACCACAACTTCTACTTTTATTGCTATATTGCTTAAAGCTGTTGGGCTTGATCCTGCTTGGTGTATTGGCGGAGAATCTGATGTTCTTGGTAGTGTTGCGGGGGGATATAATCGAGGGAATGTTCAGCAATCAATATCCAATAATCAACACCTAACAACTAATGCTCAATGTCCAAATAATATTCTTGTGGTGGAGGCGGATGAAAGCGACGGGACGGTTGCCGGGTATTTTCCTGATGTTGCGGTGATTACTAATGTTGAGTTTGATCATATGGAGCATTTTGCTGATAAAAATGCATTTGAGGACTGTTTTAGGTCTTTTATACAGCAGGCGAAGAAGGTGGTTCTGTTTTGTGCTGATGATAAAGGGGCTTTTCGTTTATGTAAAAGTGCCGGCAACGGATTGTCTTATGGTATTTCTGACGGCTCTGATATCCGGGCAGAGAATATTGTTAAGGGTATTGATGGTTCTGTTTTTGATTTGGTGATTGGCGAAAAAAGATATGAGCGAGTAAATCTTTCTGTTTCCGGACGTCATAACATCCTTAATGTGCTTGGTGCGGTGGCGGCGATTAGTGCTGTTGGTGTTGATTTGGAGCTTATTATACCGAAGTTAAGTGAACTTAGTTTGCCAAAGCGTAGGTTTGAGCGAGTTGTAACTCAGTCTGGGTTGCAGATGATATCTGATTATGCTCATCATCCGTCTGAGATTGCGGCATTGGTGGAAATGTCTCAGAATATTGAAGCTAAGCGAAGAATTGTTGTTTTTCAGCCGCATCGTTATACTAGGACAAAGGCGTTAGGTGCTGATTTCCCTGCTGCTTTTGCAGGGATTGACCAAGTTATTCTGCTCCCTGTATATGCGGCGTCGGAAGAACCGATTGATGGTGGTACACATTGGGATTTATATCGACACTTTGTTAGAGCGATGAACGATGAATGCGAAACGATGAACGACAAACAACTAACAATCAACGTTCAACGTCCAACATCCAGCATTGAGCATCGAACGACAGAAAATCTGAATTTTATACCTAGGGAAGTTTTGATTGCTGAGTCTTGCGAGCAGGTGTGGGAATATCTTAAAGTTAGTTGTACGCCGGATGATTTGGTTATGGTTGTTGGGGCGGGTGATGTTATTGAGGTTGTGAGATTGGCTGAGTCGTATATGGGTAATAAGTGGCAGATACCATTTGGTGAGTGGCGGGTTGATAAATTGGAACGGGAGTTAAAGTCAACTGAGTTGCGTCGTAATGTATTGTTGGCGGGGAAAACCACTATTAAGGTGGGGGGAAGAGCTGATTTGTGGGCAGAGGTTGGTTCGGAGTCTGATTTGCTTAGGTTGCAAGTATGGGCGAAGGAGAAGGCGTGCAATATGATGATTCTGGGGTATGGTAGTAATTTGGTTATTAGCGATCTTGGTATTCGTGGTGTAGTGGTGCGTTTGACGGGGCATTTTAAGGGGATTCGTGAAGAAAATGGCACTTTGATAGTGGGGGCGGCAGTGCCTGCTGCGTTACTGCTGACCTGGATGGAGAAGATTGGTGCTGGTGGCTTAGAATTTTTGGAAGCTATACCTGCTTCTGTGGGCGGAATGCTTAGAATGAATGCCGGTGCGTATGGTGATGAAATAATAAATCATATTTTATGGATTCGTTGTTTGAAAAATGACGGCATAATGTGTACATTAGAAAAAAATGAGTTGAATTATGAATATCGGAATTGTGCTTCTTTGGATAATATGATTGTTTTAGAGGCGTGTTTCCGTCTGGAATATGGTGATTCAGATGTAAGTAAGGCTAAGCGGGTTGCCTATGCAGAAAAGCGGCGTTGGATGCGCGGGTTGCGTAGTTGTGGCTCGGTATTTAAGAATCCAGCAGGTGATTTTGCTGGTAGGTTGATTGAGGAAGCTGGGTTAAAGGGAAAAACTATTGGCGGTGCATCGGTGTCAGAGTTGCACGCAAATTTTATTGTGACTGATTATAATGCTACGGCGGCTGATGTTATGGCGTTAATTGCGTATGTGCATGATGAAGTATTGCATTGTAGTGGAATAGATTTGGTTCGAGAAGTTAAATATTTATAAAAAGCTGAAGAATTTCGGCATTTTTTTGAGTTGGAGAGATTTAAATGGCTCGTGTTAGGAAAATGGTAAAAATTAAGTCGAGGAAGGGAAGTCGTACCAAAAAAGTTCCCAGCCTGATACGTCTTAATGCCAAAAAAAACAATAAACGTAGAAATCAGCATTATTCAAGGGTAAAAACTGTGGTTAGTATAATCGCAATTGTTGCACTGATTGGTTTGTTTATTGGTTTGTGGGTAGGATCTCGCCTCATTGTTCGTAGATTGTATTCACGTAACAGTACATTTGTTATTAAGCATATAAATATTAACGGAAGTCTAATGCTCTCTCCGCTACTGGTACGTGAATATACACAGATTGATGAAGGATTAAATTTATTTGATATTAATATTAAGCAGATTCGTAATGATTTTTTAAGGCGAGTCCCAAGTGTTAAGTCAATGGATATAAGTCGTAAGTTACCTGATAGATTGGTGATTAATATTGTTGAAAGAATTCCATTGGCTAAACTTGGTTCAGGACCGTTGGTGGTAGATCGATACGGAATGATATTTGTATTTAAGGGCTCGACCTCGCAATTACCAATAATCTTGGGATATGACAAGAAGAGGTCGCGCCCAGGAGTGAAAATTCTTGGTATAGCTCAGGCGGCTCTTGAGGCACTATGTGCTATTGATGAAGATCCATCATTAGGACTGGATGTTGCAAAAGTAGTGGTTTCAAAGGGTGCTTATTTATTGTTACGTTTGACCGATGGTAAAGTTATTAAACTTACATGGGATGAAATGGGAATGCAGACTAGGGTATCTCAGGAAAAATTATTGATGAAGCTAAGTGAGATATCATCAATACTGCATTCAAGAAGAGGCATGAACTTGATTACGCTAGATGCGACAGTCGATAATAATATGCCGGGAAAATATGTTAATAGGTAGTTTCGTAAATTTCTCTATAGTAATTTGTCTACTAGTAAATTTTAAAGAAGGATAGTTATGTCTGCAGCAATTGTTGCCGTTGAAATGGGTACATCGAAGATTATTGTACTTGTTGGTGAGGTTAGAGATGATGGTCGTATTGCCATAATAGGGGTCGGGGAAAGTAGCCCTAGCGGAATACGAAAAGGAGAAGTTGTAAGTATAGGAAAAACCGGTGCGTGTTTGCGTAATGCACTTGCTGCTGCTGAGGCGAGTTCTCATATTTCCTTGAAGTCCGTTTATCTTAGCATTGCGGGCGGGCATATCAACAGTACTATTAATGAAGGTAGTACTATTATTGTTGACCCTGAAATGGGGGTTAACATTGCCGATATAGACGAAGTAATTAAAGTGGCCAAAACAGTTAGTCTTGATCAAAATCAAAAAGTAATTCATAGCCTTTCTCGTTACTTTACTATTGATGGACAGCATCAGGTGATAAATCCGGAGGGAATGGAAGGTAACAAGCTATCATTGGAAATGATGATATTATATGGTCATAATGGTTGTATAAAAAATACCATGAATGTTATCTACGATAAAGATATTGATGTTGCAGATGTTGTTTTTGGTGGGCTCTGCTCAGCTCAGGCGGTTCTTTCTAAAGAACAAAAAGACGCTGGTGTGGTTGTTATTGATATTGGCGGGGGAACCACTGATTATGCAGCTTATAATGATAGCATAATTGCAGCAGCAGGTAGTCTTGCTCTTGGTGGTGACCATGTTACAAATGATATAGCTTTTGCGTTTAATATTCCTATAGCCAGGGCAGAAGAAATAAAAAAAGAATATGGTTCGACGATTATAAGTAGCTATGACCCGGAGAATAAAATATCATTACCCCCTCAAGTCGGGTTTACAGGAAAGAGCTTTAGCCACCATGCGTTGAGTACTGTAATTAATGCTAGAGTTGACGAGATACTGAAGATAGTTAAAAAAAGATTAGATGAAACCGGCGTGATGGATCATATAGGTGCCGGTGTAGTATTGACTGGCGGTTGTGCCAAGCTTAACGGAATAGATATTCTTGCAAATGATATTTTTGGCGTTCCATGTACTTTTGGAAAACTAAATAATGTTGGGGGATTACCGTCAGCAATTGATGGACCGGAATATGTAACATGTTATGGGTTGATTGAATATGCAGCAAAAGCAGAGTCAACAATAAGCCATCCCGGTTTGTGGGGCAAAATTATTAGGCGCATTTTAGGACAATAGATATGAATCAACATAAAGTATGTATAATGGGAATAGGGGGCGGCGGCGGCAAGATTATTGACCGGATATCTGCTTTATCAGCGGATGGTCCCGTTTTAGTTGTTGTTAATACGGATATACGGGCACTTGAAGATGCATCACCTTCCCGCAAAATCAAAATAGGTCAAATTAGAACTGGAGGCTCCGGCACTGGCGGCAATGTGGAATTAGGAAGACTTTCTGCTGAGGATGATATAGATAAAATTAAACCATATTTAAAAAATGCAGAGTTGCTCATTCTCGTTGTTGCATTAGGCGGGGGGACTGGAACAGGGGCAACTCAAGTTATTCTTGAACAAGCAAAGAGAGACGGTTGTCATATTTTATGTTTTGTTACAACACCATTTACATTTGAAGGCGAAACACGTATAGATTGTGCCAAAAAAGCTTTGCCGGATCTTTGCAAAGTATCTGATGCAGTTATTTCAATTCCTAATGATTTATTGTTCGAGTCAATTGGGCGTAATAAAATGTCACAAGCATTTATTAAGGCTGATGAAACTGTCGGCACCGCTATTCGCTCAATCTGGAAGCTTATTACACACCCGGGGTATATAAATCTTGATTTTGCTGATTTGTTATATACTGTTAGAGGTGCGGGCGGGGCATGCTCACTTGCTTATGGTGCGGGGAAAGGGCATAATAAGGCTCAAAATGCTATTAATGAATTACTGGAGAGCTGTTTGACAAAACAAAGTACATTACTAGCAGTAGCTAAAGTGGCTATGATAAGCATTGTTGGCGGCGAAGATTTAACAATAAAAGAAGTTGGCGATATAATGGGTAAACTGAATTCGATATTCAGTAAAGATACACATGTATCTATGGGGACTATTATTGATGATGCATGGCGTAATAAAATAATGATTACAATTATCTTCTCTGATAGCTGGAACTCTAAGATTGTAGTTGAAGAAAAAAGCAATGTGCAAAAAGAAGAACCGTCGCTAATACCATTACCACAAAAAACTACAGGGGCTAAAATACCGAAAAAACGTAAAGAAGCACAAAGCGGGTTACGCCTTGATGCCAATATAAAAAAGAGGTTTGACGGTGTAAATCCGACAATTCTATATGGTGAAGATATGGATATTCCAGCCTTTAAACGGCATGGTATTAAAATCCCTGAGTAGCCTTAGAGTAAATAAATTATTAAAACTTATGTTGACTTAATTACCATAACTTAATACCCTACTAACACGGTAATGATAGTCATCTTTTGGATGATAACAAAAATATTAATAGTTTTGCTAGTATCGCAATAGAAAAAATAAGGAACATATTATGTATTATACAGATAATTCGCAATCAATAGGGCATACACCTTTGGTGCAGATACGCAGGTTAACAGGTGATAAAGCAATAGTATTGGGCAAAGTTGAAGGACGTAATCCTTCATATTCTGTTAAGTGCCGTATTGGTGCATCCATGGTTTGGGAAGCGGAAGATCGCGGAGCACTTAAGCCTGGTATGGAAATTATTGAACCCACAAGTGGTAACACTGGTATTGCTTTAGCCTATGTTGGTGCGGCACGAGGTTACCCCGTTACCTTGACAATGCCGGAAACAATGAGTGTTGAGCGGCGGCGAGTTTTAAAAGCACTTGGTGCAAAATTAGTGCTTACCGAAGGTTCAAAAGGTATGCCGGGTGCGATAGCTAAAGCAGAAGAAATTGCAGCATCTGATACAGAAAAATATTTTTTACCACAACAGTTTAAAAACCCTGCTAACCCGGCAATTCATTTCCGTACTACCGGTCCGGAAATATGGGAAGATACAGAAGGCAATATAGATGTATTAATTGCCGGCGTTGGAACAGGTGGCACCATTAGTGGAGTAGCTCAATATATTAAGCAGGAAAAAGGCAAAAATATAACTGTTGTTGCCGTTGAGCCTACTGGTAGTCCTGTTATTACGCAGAAACTTGCTGGTGAGGAATTAAAACCGGGACCGCACATGATTCAGGGAATTGGTGCAGGGTTTATTCCTGATAATTTAGACCTAACTGTTATTGACCGTGTTGAGCTGGTTGAAAATGATGAGGCAATGTCATTTGCAAAACGGTTGGCAAAAGAAGAAGGTATATTATCAGGTATATCATGTGGTGCAGCAGTAGCCGTTGCCACAAGGTTAGCTAATCAGGCAGAGTTTGAAGGAAAAACAATCGTTGTGATTCTACCAGACTCGGGCGAACGATACCTTTCAACGTCATTGTTTGATTAAGTTTATTGGTGACTTCTGAGGTACTTGCAAAACTATCTGCGGGCATTTTTTTGTTTTATGCGGCATATTCCGCTTTTTCGCAATTTTACAGACCTTGACGGTATGCTCAATTGCTCAAAAGGCAGAATCTACTCGCCTAAAACGGAAAAAAACTGCCACGCACAGTAGTTTTGCAAGCACCTCTAATTAAAAATAATTATTCATAAAAGGATATTGATATGAAAAAAATAATGATGGCTGTTTTCGGTATTATTCTTGGAGTTGTTGCTATTGGTAGCTTTATCGGTTGTGAAACCATTGAGGGAGGTGAGGCACTTTCTGTTTCTCCGTCAGTAGTCACCCTTGGTGAAAGTAATGGTGTTAGATCGGTTACATTTACCGTTGGCGGAACAAGCACTGATACCAATGGATTGACTACCATTATTGGTGGTGTAGGTGAACTTTCTGTTCCACTTACATGGTCTGTTAGCCAGCCAACATTAGGTCACATAACTACGACGGCAGGCAATCAGGCCGTGTATATTAGCAGTGGCGGTAAAGGCGTAAATGTGATTTCGGTTGAAGATCAGTATGGCGCTCAGGGACTTGCTACTGTTACGCAATTGTAAAAGTAGTAAAAGATTTTACGTAACTCAAAAACTCACTCGGTCGGGAAGATTTCCCGAGCTACTTTTGTTCGTTTTACATGTAGGTTGAGAAGTCTTCCCGACCATAAAATATTTGAGAAGTTACGATTTTACTCTGTTTAGCTACCATCAAGGTTAATCATTCTTCATTATTACATTTGCTCTATTCATCGACCCAAGATTAAAAACCTTTTTATATCCCTTATCCAGAAGAATCTTTTTTGCGTGACCGGACCGGGATCCGCTATGGCAATAAAGAAGTACGGGGACTGATTTATTTGGTGCTGCGGTACCAATTCGTTGTGATAATTCATTTACCGGAATATTTCGGGCACCTTTTACCGCACCCGCTTTAAATTCATGTACGGTGCGGACATCTATTAGCTTATATTTTTTACTCGCAATAATAGGATTTAGCTCATTTGGTTTTGCCAGTCTTAAATGTTTTATAATTACGATGAGCCCGAATATTACTACGACACCAACTATCACTATGATTTTATTATTCATATTTATTCCTTAATTAAAATGTTCAGGGGAACTATAAATAATTAATAAAAATATAGCAATTATTAAAGATGGTTTAATCTAGAGGAGCACTGTGACAATGTGATGCGTTGTAATGTCATATTGTTACGGAAAAGATTTCTCATGCAACGGCACCAAAGGCTTGGGGCTGATAAAGTATTTTGTCAATAGTGAGAAATTGTATTCCCTTTTGTGAGTAAAACTCAATATTATCAGAAACACCGAGACCTAATGTGGCTAATCCCAGTGGGGATAAAACAGAAATTTGATTGTCTCCATTTTTTGTTGTCGCAACAGTTAGCTCAAGTGTGGCATCATCATGCTTATGGTGCATAAGTATTTTTGAGCCTATTGTAACAACATTACACGGAACATCTGCTGATGGCACTATCTTGCCTCTAGAAAAGAATTCAAGTAATTTACCAAGTGCTTCAGTTTTTTTTGACTTGTTTTCTATTCCTTTAATCTTTTGTACTTTTTTTAAATCTTCAGCTGTGAATATCTTATCTGAATCAAATTTCCCAGGTGTTCGCCAGGAAATATCATGTAATGAATGTGTCATATTATTTCTCCTAAATTTATTGTTGGTTAAATATACGCATTAATTGTGCCAAATTATTTTTTGAAATTTCGGATATACAATAAAAGCATGCGTTATATTTAAGTATCAACTGGACAAATATATCTAAATAAGTGTAGTGTGATATTTATAGATGAAGCCAAAACTACTTATAATAATACTTTTGTTAATTGTTGTTCCAACAATGTTTCTTAGCATAATGGCCACACGTGCCTTGTCCGATTGGGATATGATTCTTCAGAAACGTTTACAGTCCCAAGCATATACTTCGGCAGGTATTATTAAAGATAGGGCTGATGCATTGACGCAGATAGAACTGAAAAAGATCACTTCTGCAATAAAAATAGTTCATGCGAAAGGGGCAGCTACCCGCGAAATAGCTCGTGCAGCAAAAAAGATAGAGACATCCAATAAGCTTATTAAGTCTATATATTTGTTCATGAATCCGTGGGATTTTATATATCCATCTAATAAGGAGTTGTCTTTACAAAATGAACAGGTGTTATTGGCATTAAGAGAAAAAATTGCTTCAGCTTCATCACCAACAGAACCAATATATTTTACGATAGATTCAAAATCATATTGTTTTGGTTTAGTTAGTATGCAGGGGGTATATGCAGGGTACGAAGTTGCAACAGATATATTTTATGCTCAATTGCAAGAGTTATTAAAAAAAATTGCTACTGATCTGATTATTTATGCTGAAAGTGATCATTTACTTATTATGCCAGATAAACAGATTAACATAGTTGGGGCACAAGGGGTTATTGTTGAAGGTCCATTTGGAGTTGATGTTAAACCACCACATGAGACGGTTATCGCAGAAGTACAATTGAGACAGCCCTTTGAGCAGATTACTATTAAGGCAAAAGTAAAGGATGAAGAAAAGTTACGTAAAATTGCAACTGTACGCCGAAGCGTTTATGGGTGGGTTATTTTATTGCTGGTATTTGGTATTGTTGCGGGAGTTATTATTATTTGGTGTTCAGCAGTGACGGAAATTAGAAAAGCTCGTATTAGAAGTAATTATGTTGCCGGTATTTCTCACGATTTACGCACGCCTCTAGCATCTATGAAATTAATGACAGAAACATTGTTAAATGGAAATATAAAGGATAGTAATAAAAAGACAAAATTTCTTGAAATAATTTTAAAAGAGACAGAGCGGTTGGATCAGCTAGTGGAAAGGGTTCTGTTTTTTGTTCGTTATGGACAAGATGCATTGGTTTTTAAATTGGAATCAATTGATGTTGCCGTCTTAATAAATAGGGCAATAGAGATTATGGGAGAACGGCTTTGCTCTACAGAAAAAGATTATAGTAATCAAGGTGAGAATAATCAGCTGTCAGATTTAGTTTATAAACAGATATATAAAGTGAGTGAAATCACGACAATTGAAGTTAATGTTAATATTGAGGATAATTTGCCACATGTTGAGTTAGATATATCGGCTATGATGCAAGTGATTTTCAATTTGCTGGATAATGCAGTGAAATATAGCATTACACCGGCGGAACAACTTAAGCAGATAACAGTTGATGTGCAAGTTCGTTTATATAAGAAACAATCATTATTATATTCAAAAGAATGGGTGCTAATAACTATACGTGATTATGGAATAGGAGTAGAAAGGAAAGCTCAACATAAAATATTTGAGAGATTCTATCGTAGTCCAAGAGCTATTAATTATAATGTATCTGGCGTAGGACTAGGTTTGTCCTTGTGTCAGCATATAATAAAAACACATGGCGGAAAGATTACAGTAGAAAGCAATATTGACGAAGGTAGCAAGTTTTCCATCTATATTCCAGTTCTGTAAAAGAAATCGTGCCGAAAGTACGAAGCAATATAGCCTAGAGCGATAAGCCTTAGAATAATGAGTAACAAAATAATATCAGTGCTGAAAGTGCGTTGAGAAAAATACCCGCATGAATTCCGTCGCCCATTCAGGGATGATATTCATTATTAACTGTTTTTTGTGGTGCAGAACCACTCATAAGGATAGCAATACCTCTAGTTTCATCTAAGTTAGCCATAAATACCTTGGCCGTAGTGGTTAATGGCACAGAGAGCAACATTCCTACAGGTCCGAGTACCCATCCCCAAAGTAACAATGATAAAACAACAACTAGCGGGGAAAGCCCCAAACTATCCCCCATAATCCGCGGCTCAAGAATGTTTCCTATCAGCGTGTTTATGGCAATGTATCCGATACCGACACCTATGGCTGCACCGCCACCGTGCAGGATAAGTGCTATTATTATACCAGGGACTGCCGCCATAATAGAGCCTACATTAGGAATGAAGTTGAGCAAAAACGCCAAAACGCCCAAGATGATTGCGGCATCAAGTTTAAATGCTTTTGCAAGTAAGAAGACGCAAGCAGAAGTTATAAAGCTCGTAAGTGCTTTCATCCCCATATAGCGTCGTACACTCGAAACAGCTTCGCTAAGATGATCAAGAGATTCTTGTGTCATTCCTGGCATTGCCCTAAGCTTTGCAGGAAAAATAGCTGCTTCAGATAGAAAGAATAAAACTACCAATAAAACTACGAAAGCATTACCCAGAAGAACCTGTATTGCACCGAAAGTGTTAAGGGCAAGAGACAAAGCATTTTTCCCCGTAAGGTTTTTTGCGACAATTTCATCAAATGATCCGAATCCTTTTTGTTCAAGAAAAGCTAGTGGGTTTTCTAACTGTTTGGATAGTTGTTCCTGATAAAATGGAAGATTATCGCTCAATGAATTAATAGAAGTTATTAATGTTGTCGCACCAACTGTGGAAATAATAATCAGTCCAGCCATGAGAATTATTAAAGCCAACCAAGTTGGTACTTTAAATTTTCTTAGCCAGAATAAGAGCGGCGTAGTAAGAGCCGCAATAAAAACAGCAAGTAATAATGGAACCAAAAATGATGAGGCAACCTTGATTCCTGCAACAACAATAAAGAATGCTGCCGTTCCCACAAGTAAAGTTACAAAACTAGTTTTTTGTTTTTCAGCCATAAATATATTTCCTTCGTTAAAAATGTAAGACAAGACTATTATTATGCATGAAATATAACAAGGCAAATTAGTAGTGAATAAAGGATAGTAACAAAATGCTTGGAAAATGTGCAAGGCATTGCTAGTCTTTATAAATTATTATGAATACAGATATAGATAAACGTCAGAAAAAGAGCATTGATAAGAAAAAGAGAATAGTTTTTTCCATTCTGCTTTTTATTATTATTGCTTTATTTATTTTTAGTGTAGGCGAGTTGATTGTGCGTATATTTAGTCCAGGTGGTCACGTTACTCCAGAGACAATGCGTGAAAACTCATTGGAATATCAAGCGTCAATATTTGCACGTAGTATATATCCGCAAAGAAAACAGCAGGCTGAAGGTGGGCGGGTTTATATAAATAAACTTGGTTATCGTGGAAAGGATTTTCAAATAGAGAAATCTGCTGGTGTTACACGAATAGTGTGTCTTGGTGGCTCACAGGTCTTGGATGGAGCACAGGAAGAGGGAAAAGATTGGCCCGCTCTACTGGGAAAAAGGTTGCGTGACCGGAATGTTAATGCAGAAGTTATAAATGCTGGGGTGGCAGGGAATGCATCTTGTGACTCGTTAGGCCGTCTTTATACAGAAATATGGATGCTTAAACCGGATTATGTTGTGGTTTGTCATGCTTGGAATGACCTCAAGTATTTTAAAGACCTAAGCCCTGACAAGAGTCTTCTCCGCACTATTCATCCTCTGCAATTTATGAATAAAGACGGAGAACAGTTAGTCTGTAATCCATATATTTATTATACTGGTTTGTTTGATAAGGTTATGTGTCATTCTCAATTGTATGTCCGGCTTAGGAATCGGTATTGGTCATTTAAGTTGGGAAGTATTGGCTTTGAAGGATTGCTTACTGGAAAACTGAAAACAAAGGGAATTGGTGACGGCGGGAATGATCTCAGACCGAAACGGTGGTCTAATAACTGGGCCGTTGAGCAATATGAATTAAATATGAGACTAATAGTAAATGCAACAAAAGCTATTGGTGCAATACCCGTATTATTAACTCAGCCAAGGTTGGCGGCAAAAGATACCAGTGCGGCACAGAGGGAGCGGATTGGATATGGATATGTAGGTTTATCGCACGAAGAGCTGGTTGAAGCTTTTGAAGAATGTGATAGAGTTCTTTGCGTTATATCAGAGGAGTCTGGGGTACAGCTGATAGATACTAAGGTGATGACGGGGCAGGCCGGATTATTTCGTGATCATGTGCATTTAAGTGCTGCCGGTAGTGGTGTTTTGGCGAAATTGGTTGCAGGACAAATTCTTTCCCGCTGACGGCAAAAGATATTTTGATGTTTTTTAAAGTAGTTACCTATCTCCGAGAGGTAACACGAGCAAATTAGTACTTTTTACTCCACGGTCTATCTCTCGGAGATAGGTAGTTACTGTTATGGATAATCCATTTAGTTCGTCATTATCATTACGGCCTACCTCTCGGAGATAGGTAGTTACTGTTAGTGCATTATTGTCAATAAGCGTTCGACTGGTTGTTTGAATTTTGCTAGCTGAATTTTGCGTCTAACATAAAACTCGTGATCGTATGTTTTGTTATAGCAATCAACACGGTAGGTTATCTCTGGTATTTTACACATTTCATCAAGTGTTGCTAACCTTGTATTATCCAGTGTGTAGAAAAATTTTCCTACCATTGGATCTAGAATATAAAACTTCTTATCCCATTCAATAGCACAGACTACGTGTCCGGCAAGATCGACATAATAACTTTTCCAGTCTAATCCATAATGTGGTGCGATCTTTTCGGCCATTAGACCGAGCAGGTTAGCGACATCACCACAGAATCCTTTACCAAGTGCAAAAATATCATTTGGATGGATTTGTCCGCATACCTTTGAGCATGGAGCTGAGTGTAATATTCCTGCCGCAGAGCCGATAAGAGCAGATATGCCGCATAATGCATCAATGGGATCAGAGAATATATCTGAAATAATTGTATTTAAATCTTCAATAACAGTATCGCCTAATAAGTCTATTTTATGATTATCTGAGACAAGATAATAGCCGTTATCAATAACCCTTTTGAGATTTGGTAACATAGCCAGATAGTATTTTCTCATTTTTTCGGGGAAATTAGGATCATCCGTTGCCGGACGGATAGAATCTTCTTTTTTACCCATTAGATCACGTGGAATTATACCGTGGTCGAAACTGACAGGAAATGTTGCTTCCCATTTATCGACCGATATTTTTAATGTTGGATCACTGGTAAGGGTGGGGTTCCATTTTGCAATGGCATCAAATTGGCAAGGGACGTGATATTTGTTGGTCGTCTCAAAGCTGTTGTCTCTGAAGCTTGTTTTAATTACTGGTTTTTCGGCTTCGGCTTCAATTTTAATATGATGTAGTGCCCATTCGGGATAATGGAAGTTGATACTATGTACTTTAGGGATCTTTTCCAAATAAAGATCAGCAAAATATAGAGGGGCACTATGTTTGCATAATGATGCTGTATAAACCGGATTGTCGCCTAGGACAGCGGTAACATTTATGCCTATAACGTTGGATTTAATAATATTTAGTGGTATTTCCAGCCGTCCCGGCTTTGCACGTATTCCGTAATCAGGAACATCAAGCTCCGTTTTGAGTAATGCTTCTTTTTCTTCCGACGGAACAGCCAGCGTATAAGCTATATGCAGAATCCCTCCATCATGATCAACAGCAATCTCATATTGATGTTGATGATCGTGCTTGAAATCAAAATGAAATACAAAATGAGAGTTATAGTACCAGTTGTCTTTTGAAGTTATGATTTTATCACCATCAGCAAGATGTTCTATAATGAGTTTATCATCTTCCTTAAAGGCTTTAAATATCAGTTTTGTTTGTGGTGTATGTACTTCTATTGTCTGTTTTAAATCAATGGTCTTAAATTTTATATCTTGTTTCCAGCGCATTATGCTTCCCTTATTGGAGTGAGTGAATAAAATTAATATTATCCTCTGAGGTGCTTGCAAAACTGCTTGTGCGTGGCATTTTTTTGCATTTTAGGCGAGCAGATTATGCTTCTTGAGCAATTGAGCATACCCGTAGGGTCTGTAGAAT
>CAMZLY010000108.1 GCA_947311825.1 uncultured bacterium | reverse complement strand
GGCAGCTATACGACAGCTCTACCGGGGCAAGCCCGGCAGGGGCGGCAGATCAGGGGTAGACCCGGCAGCTATACGACAGCTCTACCGGGGCAGGTTTGGTGGGGGCAGGTTTGGTGGGGGCAGTGTTATTTCTTTTTGCGTAGATATTGGGTTAAGAAGATACTGCATCCGATAATGAATAGTGTGATGCTTATATATTGTGCGATATCAAAATGAGTATTGTAGCGTACGCGTGGGTCACCGCGTAGAAATTCAAGACTGAATCGTATTACTGGGTATATTAAGAGGTACGTCGCAAGGACGGCACCTCTTTTTTTGTGCCGTTTGTATGTGATGTGTAGGATTATGAAGGTCATAATACCAAGGGCTGATTCGAAAAGTTGCACTGGATAAATTGGCAGGCAATGTGTTGCGGTTGGTGATAGTAGTCCTGTTTCTAGTTGATGTTCCCAGGTGAGGCTACCTTTGGGATATGTTACGGCAAGTGGGCCGTTATAGACAGCACCGTAACAACAGCCGTTAATGAAGCAACCGATTCTGCCCAAAGCATGACCAAGTGGAATGGATGTGATAACAAAGTCAAGCAGGTCGAGTGGCTTTTCTTTTTTATATTTTGCAAATAGAATTAGTGCTATGGTTGCTCCAATGAGTCCTCCGTAGAAAATTATACCGCCTTGGTCGATGCGTATGATTTGAGATGGATTATCTATGAAGTATTGTAGATTGGCAAAGATATAGGCAATTCTTGCTCCTATAATTCCTGAAAGCATAATCCAGAAGAGCATATCGGAGCAGAAATTGAAATTGCGCTTGGTTCCTTTGCCGAGCCAAGTCCAGTTGAGTAGTCCTGCAATGGCGGCTAGAGCCATGAAAATACCATACCAATAGATTTGAATAGGACCGATTTTTAAAAATTCTGGGTGCATAAAACTCCTTAAAATTAAAAAATTACTATAATTCTTCTAAAATTAGTAATTTATTATAGACAAAATTGTAAAATGTATGTTTATTATTAAACCCAATTGATTTTATTTTCAAGGTGATTTATGGATGCTGATAAAAATAGTATAACTGTTAATATAGAAAAGATATTAGAAACTGAGTGTTTGCACTGTCTTCAGGCGGTTGATGTTAGTGAATTGGCGATATTTGATGATGTGGAATGTCCGCATTGTGGCAAGCAGATGAAAGTTCCAGGTAAACTTGGTAATTTTACACTTTTAAGCGAGATGGGTAAGGGCGGTATGGGTAGTGTGTATCGTGCTCGCGATGAGGTGCTTGGTCGTTTGGTTGCAGTTAAAGTTATTCTTCCATCTTTGGCAGAAGATAAAGAGTTTATTGGCTCATTTAAGCGTGAGGCACAGGCGGCAGCACGAGTTAATCATCCGCACATTGCACAGATTTATTCTTTTGGGGAGGAAAATGGTCAGCCTTATATTGTTATGGAGTTGGTTGACGGACGTGGTTTAGATCAGCTTGTTGAGTCTGGCAAGATTCTTGATCAAGGTCTTATTATGCAGATCGGCATGGATATTGCCGAAGGTTTGCAGGAAGCTGATGGTATGGGGTTGATCCATGGCGATATTAAGCCTGAGAATATTCTTTTAGATGACAAAATGAATGGGAAGTTAATTGATTTTGGGATTTCTAGCATTGGTGGTGTTGATGCCGCTGATGGAATATGGGGAACTCCTTATTATATTGCTCCGGAAAAATTACGTCGTGAAAAAGTTGATGCACGGTCAGATATATATTGCCTTGGTGCGACTTTATATCATGCATTGGCCGGTGTACCGCCTTTTGATGGTGACACTCCTATAGAAGTTGTTAAGGCACGTCTTGAGCGTGAGCCGCCGTTATTAAGGGAAATACGTCCTGATATTGATGCGGAAATAGAGAGTATAATTGCTCGTATGTTGAAAATGGAGCCTTCTCAGCGTTATCCGACATATACTTCTTTATTAAGTGATATGCATAAAGTTGTTGATATTTTGAAACCAAGAAAAAGTAATGCGGTAAAATCGAAAAGAATTGTTATTAAAAAACGTGGGGCAATTGTTGTTCCGTCAAAGGCTAGTCAGGCTCCCATTGCATCACCTAAAAATAAGGCTGTTGGTGCACCTGTTCTAACGGTAGAAGAAAAGGATAATAGAAAAAAGATTCTACTTAAGATTTTCTGGGTGATATTTTCTATAGTTGTAATTCTGGGTGTTGCTGTTGGTGGTGTTTTCTATAAGTTAAAAAAAGATAAAGAAGTTAGAATCAGGCGTGCGGAGTATAATTTAAAAGAGACAGTTACAGAAGTACATAAGGAGAATTTGAAGGTTCAGTTGGCTGTGTCGAACATAGTTAAGCAGGCATCTGTAAATGCTAAAATAAAAGATCAGGTTATTTCTATTGCCAGTATGGTTACAGAAATCCCTGATGCCGACTTGTTGGTGACACTTGCATCGCCAGCACCTAAGGTTAAGCCGGTAGTTTCTGTCGCTGAGGGTGGTGATAGTAATAGTGTTCCCGGTAATGTTGATGAAACGGCAACTAATGCCCCCCCTAAGAGTGCGGGTGAAGAGGACACTAATAGTATTCCCGTTGATACTGTGAATGAATCCATACCGGAAAATGTTGATGAGCCGGAAGTGGTGAATAACGATGTTCCTGTTATCGTGTTAGCAAAAAAAGCCTTTGTTAAGATTGCTAAAGTTGATGAAATGGTTGATTTAGCAAAGAAAATAGGTGCAGAGTCTGCTAATTTAACGTCGGAATCTAGTAAGTCCCATTCCAAGAAAGATGTTGATATGGTTCTTATGGGGATGGAAGATAAACAGGTGCAGCTGGTATCTATAAAGAACAAAATTAAGAAGATGCTAAAGAAAATAGAATCAATTGTTGTTGAAATGGAGACTATTCGTGGGAATGTAAAAGATCAACGTGCAGATGCCGTACGAGCCAAGCTCGAGGCGGAGAAGCGAGCACGGGAAGAAGAAAAACAACAGCAATTGAAAGCCGCTCATGAGGCAGATGTTGCAAGTGACCTTGCTAGGATTGATGGTGCAGATGCAGCAGTTAAGAAAGCAATGCAGTTACATCTGTATGATGATGTTATTGATGACCTAAATAAAAAGAAAAAACAGCTTAAAACGGACGAGGGGAAAGAAGCTGTAAGTGTCTATATTGATCGGGCAGTATATATGCGGAATCTTAAAAAGTTTCTTATAAAACAGCTGAATAAAAATCAATTTAAGTGGGGGTGGATTGATAATGGTTCGGCAGAAGATATTATTAAAGCGACACCAAAACGGATTTTTCTTAAAGATAGCTCTGTGCGATGGAGTGATGTTTCAACCAAGCAGTTTGTGAAAATATTCAAACATTATGTAACGGATATGAATAAAAGTGTAAAGCTGGTTGAACTGGGGCGTCAATCTATGGGGGTTGCTGTTTATTGCTATGAGAATGAAGCGTATGACTTGGCAGAGCGATATGCATATAAAGCTGTAGAGATGAATCCACGCCTTGCAAAAGATTCTGAACGCTTATTAGTAGTGCCTGCAGAAGAAGACTCTGTTGATGAATAGAAAAAGAGGGGAAAGTTAAAAGGGTAAAAATAGTTCTCGCTAAAGTCGCCTACTTCTCTAAAGTCGCCCTTCCGCTAAAGTCGCCCTTCCGCTAAAGTCGCCCTTCCGCTAAAGTCGCCCTTCCGCTAAAGTCGCCCTTCCG
>CAMZLY010000107.1 GCA_947311825.1 uncultured bacterium | reverse complement strand
AGTGGCGTTTCCCTGGCTGGGAAAAGATTTGTAAGGGGGGGTGAAAAAAGGCTAAAAGCTAAAGGCTAAAGGCTAAAGGCGAAAGGCTAAAGGCTAAAGGCTAAAAGCGAAAGGCGAAAGGCTAAAGGCTAGAAGCAAAAAAGGTGAAGACAGAATAATTTGCGACAGAATGATCAGAAAAAACTAAAAGAAATTTTACATGGATAAAACAGGATGAACAGGATACTGCTCTAATGACAAGCTTTGAATGATTATGGAAACTGTAGAGTCGGCTCTGTGAGCCGAAGGATTTGCAAGAGTGTTGCAAATAAAGGAAAAGTGAAAGAAATAGAAATTATGAATGAAATAAAAGAATTAAAAGCGGCAGTTGTAAAAGCTCTTTCGGGAAGTAAACGAAAAGCTATGACTGAACCGGAGCTTGCTGAACTGCTACATGTTGAACAGATGGATTTGGAGATGTTCTCTCGCTTGTTGAAGAAACAAGTTAAAGATGGTGATATTGTGTTGATTCATGGTGACCGTTATGCTCTTGGAGAGGTCGCTGATTTGATTGCGGGTACTGTTGTTGTTACTAAAGCAGGTAATGGTTATTTTGCCATTCAGGGACGAGAAGATGATCTGTTTATCCCACAACGAAATATGGGGGTAGGGTTGCCTGGGGATAGAGTTTTGGTTCGTATAGAGATTGATAAGAGAAACGCTGATGCTGGTGGTCAGATTGGTAGAGTTATAGAAGTTCTTGAACGTAAACGTCATGATATTGTTGGAACGCTCAAAAGCACAGGTCGTTTTAATTATGTAGTTCCGATTGCTCCCGGCTACAGTAAGAACTTTTATGTTGATGATTTAAATGGAGCCAAGGTTAATGATCGTGTGGTGATCCGTTTTACTGAATGGGTTGATAAGGATGTTAATCCTGAGGGGACAATAATTGATGTTATCGGTTCTGCTGATGATCCGTCAGTTGATACAATCTCAATAATTAAGCAGTATGAATTACCGGAGGATTTTCCAGTTGAAGTTATACGGGAAGCAGAAGAAGCATCGGTCTTAATGGAGCAGCCGGGCAAACGCCTTGATTTAAGAGACAAGCTGATTATCACTATTGACCCGGAAACGGCACGGGATTTTGATGATGCTCTTTCCTTGGAATATGATGCTGACGGCAATAAGGTGCTGGGCGTTCATATTGCTGATGTCTCGCATTTTGTTACGCCGGGTAGTGCTTTGGATAATGAGGCCAGAATACGTGGTAACAGTGTTTATCTGCCCGATTTAGTTATACCCATGTTGCCGGAACAATTATCAAATGGTGTGTGTAGCTTACGTCCTGACGAAGACCGGTTGGCTTTTTCTGCTTTTATAACAATGGATAGTAACGGTAATGTAATAAAGAGCGAGTTTGCACGAACTATTATAAGGTCAAAAGTACGTTTTACGTATGAAGAAGCAATGGCTATTCTTGATGCCAGCAAGTCAAAAAAAGAAGAAAAAGATGCTCTGGATCTTAAGGCGGTTTCTAAGGAAACAAAGAAACTGCTCTATGATATTAATTCATTGGCAAAGAAATTACGGCAGAAACGTTTTGATAAGTATGCACTTGTTATGAATCTTCCTGAGTGTGAAATTATCTATGATGGTGAAGGGCATATTAAGGAAATACGTGGTTCATCTAGTGATGAATCGCATCAGCTTGTTGAAGAATGTATGGTTGCTGCCAATGAGGCGGTGGATGTTGAGTTATCTAGGCAGGCAATGCTTATTATTCATCGATTTCATGATAAGCCTAAAAAGAAGAAAATTGAAGATTTAAAAATAGAGCTTGAAGAAATGGGCTTTGCTCCCGGTAATCTTAACGTTCGCCGTAATCTTTCACGATTTATGAAGCAGATTGAAAATGATCCGCTGGCATATTATGCTCAGATTGCAATATTACGCAGTATGAGTCGCGCAGTATATTCTGTATCCGATGCCGGACATTATGGTTTAGCAAAAAGTTTTTATGCTCATTTCACATCACCAATACGTCGTTATCCTGATTTGGTTGTGCATCGTCAGTTGGCCGAACTGCTTTTAAATAATAAAGCTGGTCTATATGATAAAGTAGAGATGGGTAATATAGCTGCCGGATGCTCGCAAACAGAGCGTAATGCAGAAGAGGCAGAACGAGAATTGATAGAAATAAAAAAGTTCAGATTTCTAGCAGAACAGTTAAAAGCAAAGAATCCTAATTCTTATGATGCCGTTGTTTCTAAGGTAACAAATTTTGGAATGTTTGTAGATGTACCGTCTTTGCAGCTTCAAGGGTTGATACATGTTTCTACGGTGTCTGATAAATTTGTTCGACATGATGCTAAGAGTGAACTCCTGCGGTCAGGTAAAACTGTTTATAAGCGTGGAACAGAGGTTAAAGTTGTTGTTTCGTTTGTTGATTTTGATAAGCATAGAATTGATTTTACATTGGCAACATCGCCAAAAGAGTATTTTAGTCGCAATAAAAAAAGAGGCAAACAAAAGAAAACCGACGGCAGTCCATGGCATGAGGACATTTCTGGCTGCAAAAGTAATAGAGGCAAAAAGGGCGGTAAAGGACGTAGTAAGAAACGGCGATAGCATAAGTGAAAGCAAAATTACTATTGTATGAGGGTAATTTGTTTATTGACGAAATTAGTTTATGAGAATATTGTAGAAACATAATTTAATAAAAAGCTTCGTTTATGCGAAGTGCCGTCCAAGAACTTGCGACCCAAAGAGAAATCTTTGGAAAAACGACGGGTATATGCATAAAGGAGGCACTCCTATGGGAGTGCCGTCTCAATGTGCTGAACCTTGTCGTTTGCCCGTCGTGGGGTTCTTGGGCAGGAGAATGTATAATAGATGGTTACTCCCTTTTATTTGAGGGGAGAATATAATAAAATGAGAATGGGATGCGGCAGGTTAAATTGAGGTGGTTATCTTTTTGGAACTATAAAAGTTTGTTAATAGGTGTATGTGCTTTGTTGCTAAATACGGGTGTAATAACGGCATCCACTACCGTAACATTTCAATATGATTCTGATGGCAGGTTGACGAAAACTGAAAAAGCTGATGATTATTCTCTCGATACCATTACTCCTACGCATAATATCTCTTATAATATGACTGTTGGTGATGCCAATACCAACGGGATGCCGGATAGTCTGGAAGCTTGGCTTGCCGGTCGGTGGAGCGGCTCGGGCGATTATAATCCTTTCACCTGCGATAGCGATGGCGACGGTATGTGCGATTTGAATGAATGGATTCTCGGCACTGATCCGTTCAGCTATGATTCTGTATTCTCCACAAGATTTTCGTCAAGTAACGGTAGCGGCGGAACCAATGAGCCAATAGATATTACGATCACCTGGACAAGTTCACCCAACAAGACATATAGAGTTGATGCGGTT
>CAMZLY010000106.1 GCA_947311825.1 uncultured bacterium | reverse complement strand
TTACTGGAATCTATCCCCAAGAGCTTAGCAGTTCACAATCAACCCGCCTGCAACGCTGTAGCACTGCGGGCAGGTTGGACAGGGCTTCGACATCCATACCACTGAATATTGCAGAGGGAAACGGGAAATATACAGCGTCAGATCGCTGTCGTTTTTTCGATATTGCACGCGGTTCTGCCCTATAATGTGCCCATGTAGCCGAAAAAGAACGCAAGTGCCTCATAGTAGCAATTTTTTAATATTTGCAGGTCAAAAGGTATTCAAAATAATCTGTTACCTCTCGGAGAGAGGTAACTACTGTTCTGAACTATAGAAGTTGTATGCAAAAAGTGGCTAAGGTAAAACCACGTCTCTGGGGTTTTGCAAAAGGGTGAATTTGTTTATTCCTCCTCTTCTTATAATTTTCGATAGTTAAAGTTAATTGCCAATATTACAGCATTGCGTTCTTGCAATATTTCTTTATACTTGGCAATATTTGTATTAATCAAAATTGGGAATTTGAATAGATTTATTGATAAAAGGAATACTATGAATAAGAGAGTAATAATGGTTCTTATGGTTAGTTTAATTTTTGTTGGGATATCTGGTTTTTCAATGGCTGGTGAAACTAGCTTGACAGGTTTTCTTACATATTGGGATGGAGTTGATAGCAGTGGTGGTTCTGTTTATGGTAGTGGTGGCGGTATAAAATTACGGAAGAAGTTATTGGGTGTTTTTGCTGGTGATATTCGTAGTAGTTATGTTCGTTTTAGTGATATTGATACCTCGGTTATTCCGCTGGAAGCAACAATAATGGTGGGCATCCCGTTTTTACTAGAACCTTATCTCGGAGTGGGGGGAGGCTATTATATTGTTGATTCTGATTTGAAATATGAAAATGGCATGGGTGTTTTTGGCGTAGCAGGTGTGCAGTTTAATTTGTTTGTTGTGGGGGCTATGGCGGAGGTTCGTTATAATAAAATTGATATGAGCTTGAATGATGAAAACTTGATGGATGGGCTGTCAGCTAATGTCGGTCTGATGATTAAGTGGTAGAGCGTATGGATAACTTTTATACTCTGCGGGGGAAAATGGTCGTTTTTTATTCTCTTGAGCTTCTTGCAAAACTAAAATTTGGCTCATCAGCCTTCGGGCTTCGCCTTTACGGCGTGACAGGTAGAGCCAACGTTACAATCGTTTTATTATCTAAAACATATTAAATGAGCATAAAACTTATAGTGTTCGTTCTTAGAACCAATAGTTTTGCAAGAGGCTCTCTTAATTATTGGTTAATATAATATTTTCCCATACGGGCAGGTCTGCTGGTTCATCAATATCAGATAATTTTTCAAGTAAATGTAACTTTAAATTTAGCTGTGAGATATTATTTGTTGTATCTGCTAAAACAGTGCTAGTGCCCCAAGTGATATTGTTAAATATTTTGCTGTTTGCTATTTTCAATCCAATAAGATAGTAACCTCCATCATCTGCAGGACCAAGTACTGCATTATGTGACTTTAATGCAGTAAATGCATCATGAAGTATTTTCGGGGTTATTGATGGGCAATCTGCACCAATAACTATTACGGAATTGTAACCGTTTTCTAGATTGTCCGAAAAAGAACTTAACATGCGGGTACCAAGGTTCCCTGCACCTTGTTCGATATAAGTATAATTATTACCTAACCATGTTTGCATTAGTGCTTCAGTTGCTCCTGTGTATCTGATTTCAATATCTGGCGAATCTAGGTTCAAGGTGTTTTTGAAGCTATCAAGAGTTTCTAAAATATATTCTGTCATTTTACGTTGCAGATTTGCCGCACCAGCGGCACCAAGCACAGGAATAAGGCGGGTTTTTGATTTTCCTGGAGCCGGATAACGTGTAAATAGAATGATTTTATTTTTCAATGAGTATTGTTTCATTATTTAGCAATGACCGCCTGAACATAGTATTAGTTTTTTTAATGATGTTGTGCAATTTTGATAATTTTAGCGGCAACGTCATCAACATCAAGGTCTGTATTATCTATTTGATTGGCAATGGCACCATACAACTTTTTGCGTGATTCAAGGATGTTGAGTATCTTTGCCATTTTCTCGTCCCCTTCAAGTAGTGGGCGATGAGTTTCTTTTGCAACACGTTCTAGTATTATTTGCGGATCGGCAGTAAGACAGATTACTGTTCCTGATGATTCAAAATTAACAATATTTTCTTTATTAAGAACAACTCCACCGCCAGTTGCAATTACAAGGTTGTCTTTACTGGATAGTTCTTTTGCCAGATTAAATTCTAATTGACGAAAGTATGGTTCGCCATCAGTTTCAAAAATATCAGATATTTTGCGGTTTTCACGTTCTTCTATTACATGATCCATGTCGATAAAAGTCATCCCTAGCTGTTCGGCAACTTTTTTACCGCTGCTGGTTTTTCCTGTGCCCATAAAGCCTATTAGTATAATATTCATAATATACATAGTATTATATATAATAGAGGCATTGTAAAGGGTAGGAACACTTAGTATTAAATTTTATTCTTGGTTGTTGAACCAGGTAACTGCATCTTCGTAGGATTTAAGTATACGGATATCAAATGGCAGTTTGTATGCCGCTTGTATATACATTTCTATTTGTGCTTCCTGCAAAGCATCATTTGCAATATTTATTTTAAAAAATGAATTTTTCTTTTGTATATTGTACGCCATATGTTCTATCTTTACCCATATATTAGTTTTTATCTGTTCATTTGTACTTCAATCTTGAATTCATGATACACTATAAAGTTTGGTAATGTCAATTTGGATTGGCTGTTTTCTTGAATAAATTTGCGGTATAATATAGTTCGTACGTTGGAGGTACTTGAAAAACTAAAATATTTTGGCTCATCCGCCTTCGGGCTTTGCCTCTACGGCGTGACAGGTAGAGCCAACGCTACACCGTTTTATTATAGAAAAAACGTGTTAAAAGAGCATAAAACTTGTAGTGTTCGTTCTTCTCCGTCCTCCGTAGCCTTTTGGCGAAGGGGGAGGAACGATTTATATCGAAAGCTTAGCAATAGGGCGGATAAATAGTTTTGTAAGAGGCTCGTTGGTTTTAAATTGATTTAAGAAAAATGATTGGAGTGATATGGCTCATAATAATTTGTTGTCTCCTGTGAGTGTTGGTTTTATTAGTCTAGGTTGTGCAAAGAATCTAGTTGATTCGCAGGTGATGGCGGGGACTTTGTTAAAGAATAATATGGTTTTAGCACAAGCACCGGAAGAGGCTGATGTGGTTATTGTAAATACCTGTGCTTTTATTGAGGATGCACGGGAAGAGTCCGTTGATAGTATTCTTGAGGCCTGTGAGATGAAGGTTGAGAATGGCGTTAAGGCTGTAGTAGTTGCTGGTTGTATGTCGCAACGGTATAAAGGTGAACTAGCAGAGAGTCTGCCTGAAGTTGATGCTATTATCGGATTGGATGAACTTGATAAAGTTGCTGATATTGTTAGTAGGGTAAATGCTGGAGAAACTCATTTGAGTGAGGTGGCGGCTGTATCACGTAAACTTTATGATCCTGGAGCATTTGATATTGTGTTTAGTGGTGGCCCGAATGCATATCTTAAGATTGCTGAAGGATGTAATCATCGTTGTGCTTTCTGTGCTATTCCCGGCATCAGAGGAGCTCATCGTTCTCGTTCAATTGAAAGTATCACTTCTGAGGCAAAAAAACTATTGAAATCAGGGTATAGTGAGCTTGATTTGATTTCTCAGGATACAACGTTTTTTGGTCACGATAGAGATGATTGTGCTTCATTACCTGAGCTGCTTTGTTCTCTGGGTGAGCTGGATGGTAATTTTTGGATTAGAATGCTGTATGGATATCCACCCGGAATTAGCGATGAATTATTAACGGCAGTTGCTGACATTCCGCAGGTATGTAACTATTTTGATATTCCTATTCAGCATAGTCATCCTGATATATTGAAGGCGATGTTGCGTGCAAATACCGTGGAGCCGGTTGCAAATATGGCTGGGCGAATACGTGCTGTTATGCCGGATGCGACGTTGAGGACAACTTGTCTTGTTGGTTTTCCGGGAGAAACTGATGAGCATTTTGAGCACCTCTTAGATTTTGTAAAAACTACTAAATTTGATCATTTAGGAGTTTTTACATTCTCACCTGAGGAAGATACGCCTGCCTATGATATGGGTAATTGTCCAGCCCCCGAAGTCGCTGAGGATCGTCGTGATAAACTTATGTTGGCACAAAGAACTATTCTGGATGAGAAAGCGTCTAAACTTATAGGAACTGAAACTGTTGCCTTATTGGAATCGTCTCTTGAAGGAGAGGCTGATGTATGGTTTGCAAGAACCAGACGATTAGCACCGGAGGTTGATGGCTCGGTTATTGTTTCTGGCATATCGGGGGATGCCGTTGCCGGATCTTTTGTGCCTATACGATATATCGGTCAAGAAGGGTATGACATGTATGCAGTTAGCACTGAACAGTTAGCAGTGAATAGTTAGCAGTGAATAGTTTGTTATTCTAAATATGGATCAGCTGGTGGTATTGCTAGTTGGAGTGTTGTGTTATCAACAGGAGCAGGTGTCTCTTTTTTGCTTTTTGAGCAACGGCTAATTGTAGTAGTCATTAAGATCAATAAGATAAGAATACCTGCTGATATACTTGCTGTTTTTATATGTGTTTCAGATAAGTTTAAGTTTTTTAAGCTGAGCGATGTATCTGTAGCTTGTTTTTTTATTGGAGTAGGGGCTGGAACTGTTTTTGTTTCTTTTTTTGCCGGTTTAGGTATAGTTGATAGTGGCACTTGATTTGGTGCAACGTCAGTCTCTTCTTCTTTATCTACAGTGGTGGTGGGCTCTTTTATTGCAGATTTAACTTTTCCGTCTAGCTTTATTTCTTTTATTGGTTCTGATGTTTTTTCGTGATGATAAAGCGGCGTTTCTTGTTGTTTGTTTTCTGTGTTAATCCTTGAAAACAAATCATCTGTTTTAGGTTTGTTTTCTGTTGTAGTTTTTTGAGGCGGCACTTTGTCTTGAATTGGTAATTCGGGTTGAGTTATCGGTTTGTTTTCAGTTTTCTTATTATTGTTAGCCGTATCATCTGGCGGAGGTTCTGTGTCTATTAATATTTTGCGTGGTTTGCGTATGGGAGCCGGGGCAGGTTGTGTTACTTTGCCGCTGGAGACTGCACTAACATACTCCTCAATTAGCGGGGAGGGGTCAATATCAACACATTCAGAAAATAGTTTTATAAAGCCTTTACCGTAAATTATAGCTGGAAAGGCGGAGTAATCTTCTTTTTCAATAGCCTGCACGAGTTGAATTTTCATGCGTGTAATAGCAGCAACTTCCGAAGCCGAAAGTTCTTTCCGTATGCGAGCTTCTTTTAATATGTTTCCTAATGCCATATATATTATTCCTCTTTTTCCAGTGAATTGTTTGGATTATTGGGAATTTCTCCGTCAAAATCAATAAGAATCTCACGTGGATCTGAACCACGAGGTGGACCAACGATTCCCCGACTCTCTAAAACATCCATTAAACGCCCTGCACGATTGTAGCCAATTCTAAGTCTACGTTGCAGTGAAGATGTAGATGCACGTTGAGTTTGTTTAATTACTTCGATAGCTTGTTCGAGTAATTCATCATCTTCGCCACTATCAACATCTGGTGTGGCGGGGCCTTTTTTCTGAATTTTCTCCATTATTTCTGTTTCGTAAGCTGGCTTGCCTTGTTCTTTGATAAAGGCTGTTATTCTGTCAATTTCATCATCTGATGTCATTGCACCTTGCGCACGAACAAGTCTGCTTGTTCCGGGGGGCAGGAATAGTAGATCTCCACGTCCAAGGAGTTTGTCAGCACCATTATTATCCAGAATGGTACGGCTATCGACTTTTTGTGCTACCTGGAATGCGATACGGGCTGGTACATTTGCCTTAATGGTACCGGTTATAACGTTAACCGATGGGCGCTGAGTAGATAGAATCATGTGGATTCCGACAGCACGTGAAAGTTGTGCAAGGCGAGCTATACAGTTCTCTGTCTCTGCCTTATCAGCCATCATTATGTCGGCAAGTTCATCGATTACAACGACAATATATGGTATTTTATCTGGGATTTTATTTTTCTCATCTGTTGCAGTCTCGCCAAATAGGTCTCCTTGTTGCTGAAGTTCTCTGTTGTTAAATCCGGCTATATTACGAACTTTAACTTTGGCAAACATTTTGTATCTTCGTTCCATTTCGTTAATTGCCCAGCGTAGGCCTAGTGCGACTTTTTTTGGATTGGTTATTACGGGTACAACAAGGTGGGGCATGTTGTTATAAGCATCAAACTCTACAATCTTTGGATCTACTAGAATAAGTTTCATTTCGTCTGGGGTTCTAGCCATCAGCAGACCTACTAGAATGGTATTCATTGAAACTGTTTTACCTGCTCCGGTTGCGCCTGCGATAAGTAAGTGCGGCATTTTTGCCAGATCAGCAATAAGATTATTACCGCTAGTGTCTTGCCCAAGTACAAGAGGTAGTGCAGCATCATCTTCTTGCCAAGCGTCTGTTTCTAGAATATCCCGTAAGAGTACCATTTTTGCTATTTCATTTGGAACCTCGATACCAACAACGCCTTTGCCGGGGATTGGTGCCTGCACGCGAACGCTTGTGGCTTTGAGCGAGAGTGCAAGATTATTACTTAGTCCGTTAATGCGTTCCACTCGTATGCCAGCTGCCGGTAAGAGTTCATAACTTGTAACAACTGGCCCCTGCTCAATATTTGTCACTTCACACTCAATGCCAAACTCGGCTAATGTTTCAATTATTATTCTCGCCGTTGTTGTGGTATCAACTTTGATTGTGCGTTTTGAGCTTACAGGTGGTGGATCAAGTAGGGAAAGAGGCGGTTTTATGTAGTTTAGATTTTGATGTGTATTTTCGGCAGTAAGGGCTTCAAGTGTTTCTTCGGGTGTTTTTTGAGGCTTTGCTGATTTGGGACGTTTAAATGGTTTTGGTTTTTTTACAAGGGGAATTGGCTTTGATACAGTTTGAGGAATAATTTCTTCTTTTGATTTAATTGACTTTTCCTTCTTTGTCTTTCTTTCGATTTCCTTTTCAAGCCGTCTCCGTCGTTTTTCTATTTGACGTTCTTCGTTCTCAATCCTCTGTTTTCCATCTTGGCGGGCTTCAATATTTGCTTGTAGTTTATTAATAGCAAGCGTGACGTTACTAACGGTAATTCTTGCACCTTTAAGGATATTTCTAACCTCAATTAGTAGTATAAATGATATAATAAGAAATGCTATTGTTAAAATGTATGCACCAACTTCCCCCATAAATTTAATAAGTAGACCGCTGATAACAAGTCGACCAAAAAGCCCGCCTGCAAAAATTATATTGAGGCGCTCGCACGTTGCCGTCCATTCAAAGCTATTTAATTCAATTATAGATATAAGGCAAAGCAAAATTGAACCAAGCCAAGCACCTCGTGGCCAGACCCTTTTTTCATGATCAAAAATTAGAATAAGCCCAAATATAAAACAGTAGATAGGTGTAAGATATGCCCCAACGCCAATTAGCCCGTATAAGACAAATGATAACCACGCCCCGACTGGACCAATTAAGTTGTAAGGAGGATTGTTTGGCGGTGTATGTAGAATGCTTATATCGCGCCAGTTGTAGGAAAATAATGCTATGGCAAGAAATAGGCATGAGGCTAGCAATATAATTCCTCCGACTAGTCGAAAGCCATGTTCGGTTTGTTTTTCAGATTTCTTTTTCATAATATATCATCGTTATTTTTGATAAGCATGACGCTATCAGGTTCTATTGTGGCTGAAATATTTATATTTATCGGAAAGTGAACGTTTAATGGAATAGGATTGGTGCTTTCGGTATTTAGTTTCAAACAATTTGCAAAAACACGTATTTTGCTAAAATCAAGATTATCTATTACGTCTGAACTACCTTTTAGAATGACATTAACTACGGCGGGATCAAAAGTTGTCGCTGAATATGTGCCAGGTTCAGTTATTGCTAGTACAGGAACATTTGTCATGGTAACAGAAACAACTTCGGTAATAATACTAACTTTAACCAAAACCTCTTTTGGATCGACACTAATATTACCTTTTCCACCAGGAGTAAGTATTGGTATTGTTTTGTTAAATGACTTTAAACGCCCATCAACATCAATGGGTTCGGTGATTACGCTATCAAGTTCACTTAGTCTTTGATTAGAGCCACTGATCATTGCAACTTTAGGGCTGTATTCTATTTCTACACGTCCCACAAGCGGGGTGCCTTGTACTATGGGTTTTTCAATACTAACTGATTTTTGTACTTCGTGATCGAATGTTATCATAACGGAAGAAGGTTTTATGCTTTCAATTGTCACACCTCTTGCACCATTAATATTGCGTGCATTAATTTGAATTCTTTGTGAACCGCTAAATTTATCAGAATGCGGGCGTAAAGATACTTTGAGGAGTTTTTGATCAAGCTTGCTGATGTCATCGGGTGCACCTCGGAATGTTACGTGAATAGTGTCTGTTTCTTTTTCAAGAATAGCAATGCCTGGCTTTAATTCTACTTCGATGGGAATATCATAGCTTACTTCAAAACTGGTTACTGCACGGATTACATAAAAGGTTATGATTGCTAATAGAATAGACAACCCTTTGAGACCAAGGTTAATAGTAAAGAAAGTTTTTATTTTTTTGATTACTTTAGACATCAGCATTCTCCTTAGTGGTTCTGCTTTCAGACTCAGCAATGCCTTCTGGGGTTAAATCAAGTTTTTTCTGTGCACGTTTCCATGGGCTTTCAGTCTGTTTTTTAAGTAGCAGTGCTGTTAGAAATCTACGTAAGCGGTCTTCATCCAATCCCCGGCTCAAGCGTCCTCGATAGCTTACGGAAATATTACCAGTCTCTTCTGACACAACAACCACAATGGAATCTGTTTCTTCCGATAATCCAACTGCTGCTCTGTGTCTCGTTCCAAGATTTTTCTGCAGTTCGGTATTTTGGGATAATGGGAAAATACATCCTGCCGCCATAATCTTATTGCCACTGATAATCACCCCGCCATCATGTAGTGGAGTATGGGGGAAGAAAATACTGGCCAATAGCTCTGGGGCAATATTGGCGTTAATTTCGGTTCCTGTTTCTCGAATGGCTCTAGTCCCAATATCTCTTTCAATAGCTATTAGTGCACCTAATTTATGTTCAGCCAGTAATATTGTAGCTTGAACCACATGGTCAATTGTATTTCGTTTAAGGGAAGATGCCGCAAAGGTTGGCTGCCTGCCTAGTTCTGCTAATGCACGCCGAATTTCTGGCTGGAAAATAACCAGCAACGCAATAGATAAATATACGGAGAACCTTCTTAAAAGATAGTTAAGTGCACCAAAATTGAAAATTTCAGTGGCACCTACTAATACTGCAAGCAATAATATAAGGCCGATGAGAACTTGTGCACCACGGGTACCTTTAAAGAATAGAAAGATATAATAGTACACAATAGCGAGAACTGCTATTTGGAGTATTATATTAATCCATATATACATTTTATGTCTGTTCCTTCTTTTTTAGTAAGAGCCTATCTCCGAGAGGCATCAATAATGCATTAATATGTTCTATTACCTCTCGGAGATAGGTAATTACTTTTATTTAATGCCATTGTTGTTAAAATCGCATCGTATGATTCGCTAACATTATGTACTCTCATTATGTTGGCTCCATTTATAGCACTTATTACCAGTCCTGCCAGGCTGGATGCGAGTCTATCTGAAACATCTTTGCCCGTTAGTTTGCCAAGAAAACTCTTGCGAGACAAGCCTACAATCACTGGAGTGTTAGTTTTTGTGAGAACATTGAGATTTTTAATAAGGTTTATATTGTGTTCTACGGTCTTGCCAAACCCAATGCCGGGATCAATAGCTAAAGACTTTTTATCTATTCCTGCCGCTATGAGTTTTTTCATGCGTTGTAATAAATAATCATGTACTTCCTTAACAACATCTTTGTATTCAGGGTTGTTTTGCATTGTTTCTGGTGTTTCCTGCATGTGCATAAGAATAATGCCGGCATCGGATTCTTTTGCAACCAATTCCATCCGGGGATCATGAGTTAGTGCTGAAATATCATTTATGATATGTGCACCTGCGTCAATTGCTGCTTTCGCAACAGTAGCCTTGGTGGTGTCGATTGATATTATAGCATCAGTTGTTTCGTTTAATTCTTGTATGACGGGGATAACTCGCTTTATTTCATCCTCTGAAGAAACTTTTGTTGCTCCAGGGCGTGTGGATTCACCGCCAATATCAATAATATCAGCACCATCTTTCAACATCTTTTTAGCATGACTTATGGCTTTGTTGTGGTCTGTGAAGTTGCCGCCATCTGAAAATGAGTCAGGGGTAACGTTCAATATCCCCATAACCAAGGGCTGTTCACTGATTTTTATGATTTGATCACGGCATTTCCATTCAAGCATTTTTAATGTCTTCTTTTGCTGTGATATCAGCTTCCGTATCGTCTTTGTTTTCGACAGTTTCAACTATATCAACTTTAGCATCTTGGGCTTTTTCCTCATCTGATTTATTTGCTTCTGCTATTTTTTCACGTTCTTCTTCTGTGAAAACACGACCATGTTCAATGATTTCTTCCACATCACGGCCGTCAATGGTTTCTTCTTTTAGGAGGTGTTCAGCAATCATATCTAACTTGTCACGATTATTATTTATAATATCAGTGGCCTGCTGATATGCATTACGAAGCAATATATCAATTTCAGCATCAATTGTTTGAGCTGTTTTTTCACTATAATTCTGTGTTTTGTTGATTTCTCTGCCGAGGAACATTAATTCTTGGTTTTGCCCGAAACTTCTCGGTCCAAGTTTTTTGCTCATGCCCCAGTCGCAAACCATTAGTTTTGCAATGCGAGAGGCTTCAATTAAATCACTACTAGCTCCTGATGTTATATCACCAAACACAATCTCTTCAGCTACGCGTCCGCCCATAAGGCCTGTAATCATGCCTAGTATTTTTGTTTTGCTTTCCATGTAGCGATCTTTTTCTGGCAACTGCATGGTTGCACCAAGATATGCAACACCACGTGGGATAATGGTAACTTTATGCAGTGGTTCACTTTCTTCTACCATCTGCATTACTAAAGCATGCCCGGTTTCATGATAGGCTGTTATTCTACGTTCTTTATCGTCCAGAACATGGCTACGTCGTTCGCGGCCCCACTTAACTTTGTCACGTGCTTCTTCCATATCGGCATTTTCAATTGCCTCTTTTCCTTCACGAGCCGCTAGCAGAGCGGCTTCGTTAAGTAAATTTGCAAGGTCAGCACCGGAGAATCCTGGGGTTCCGCGTGCAATACGGCGTAAGTCAGCTTTTTTAGATAATTTAACCTTGTCAGCGTGTAGTTCCAAAATCTTTTCACGTCCGTCCAAGCGGGGTAGATCAATAACAACCTGACGGTCAAAACGACCAGGGCGAAGTAGGGCGGGGTCAAGCACATCCGGCCTATTAGTTGCTGCAAAAATGATTACACCTTCCTGCGTTTCAAAGCCATCCATCTGAACTAATAGTGCATTAAGAGTTTGTTCACGCTCATCATGTCCGCCGCCGATACCACTAAAACGACTACGACCAACAGCATCAATTTCATCAATAAAGATTATACATGGTGCATTCTTTTTGCCCTGCTCAAACATGTCCCGCACTCGTGATGCTCCCACACCAACAAACATTTCCACAAAATCAGAGCCGCTGATACTGAAGAACGGTACACCTGCTTCGCCAGCAATTGCCTTTGCAAGGAGAGTTTTCCCTGTTCCTGGAGGTCCCATCAGGAGCACGCCTTTTGGAATCCGGCCACCAAGTGCTTGAAATTTCTTGGCATCTTTAAGAAAATCAATAATTTCTTGAACATCATCTTTTGCTTCGTCAATACCGGCAACATTTTTAAAGGTTACTTTGTGTGTGTCTCGTGCCAGCATTTTAGCTCGGCTTTTGCCAAAGCCCATGGCACCGCCACCAGCCGACTTCATCTGCTTCATGAATATAAAATAGATAATACCAAAAATCAGAACAACCGGTAGAATACTTGATACCATTTGCCATAATAATGGATTTTGTGGTGGCACCGAGAAACTCACATTATTGTCAATCAGAAATTGCCGAAAATCACCATCGGCATTAGTGATATATACTTTAAATTTTACAGGTTCAGCTTTTGAATCTGAGCCATCAGGTTTTACTTCACCACGTACATACTCAACACCGGATACTTCTCGGATAATTTCACATTCTTTTATTTTACCACTGGCAACCAGCTCGGTAAATTCAGGGTTGTATGATATTTTCTTATATCCGGTTTTACGGGTTCCAAGTAGTTGTACCATAAGCATAACTATAGTGATTATAACAATCCAAGCAATCATGCTTCGTTTTGGTGTTGGCAGTTTTAGCTTTTGATCCGATTCCGGAGTTTTAGGCAATTCTGGCGGCAGCTTATCTTTATTTTCTTCTTCTACTGTATCTTTCTCTGTCATTAAATGTAAACTCTCAATTGGTTTTGTGTTAAAATAAACGGGCATAATACACATAACTCTCGTTATGGTCAATTATTTGTATGGATAAACATCATCATCTGTATTTGATATTCCATCCGGGCCGGTCGAGAATACTGTTACTGTATTATTTGAAAGAATATATATGTATTTATTATGCCACGGATCAGGCTTTATAATGTTAACATAAGGTCCTTTCCAATCCTCTACACCGGGATCAATAACAAGTGACTTAAGCCCCTCTTCTTCAGTTGGGTACCGCAACGTATCATAATAAAAACGGTCTGAAGCTATTTTTAATGCTCTGAGCTCCAACATTGCACGTGATATGGGATTCTTTTTTGTCGATTTAGGAGGTTTGTTACTACGCCCGACCAGTAATGCCCCCACAACAGCTAGAACCATCAGCATCATTACTGTTATACCAGGTTTACGCAGTGGATTTTCTGCAATATTAATAGCTAGTTCCTTTTGTTTTCGTTCACCTTCCCTGATGATTTGTTGTTTTATCCGTTTTCGTTCGCGAGGAGATGTTTTTTGTAGCTTAGCAGGAACTTTCATCGCCTTGCCGCACTGCGGACAAGTGCTGTGCAGCTCTGGACCAATTATAGTTTTACAGTACGGACAACGAAATTTCATAATTTACTCGATTATTTTGCTCTAAATGGTTTGCTAAGATTCTTTAAGGATCAAGGTTTTCGAGTTCCTGTGTATCAAAATTCACTCTGCGATAATAACAATTACGTGGCTCGCTCTTTTGATTTTTTGTGTGACAAATACCACCACGGCGTGGACGTACAATATAAAGAAGAGAATTCTGTTCGCAATTTACCCTTGCTTCAATAAGGTCAAATGTTTCGCCGGAAGTCTTGCCTTTTTCCCATAACTCATTGCGCGAAGTGCTCCAAAGCACCAACGACCGATCCTCTATAGATTTTTTGAATGCCAGTTCATTAGTATAAGCAACAAGCACAACCTCTTTAGTATCGGCATCTTGTACCGCTACCGGGATAACGTCACGGCAGTTATCTGCAATTTTGCCTACTTTGTAAAAATCAATATCTAATTTTAAACCTTCTTCAAGCTGATTCATCTATTTCTCCAATTTATTATATAAAAATCCGTAATGTTGAGTGCTATTGTCCACGTTTTTTAAAAATAGACAATCTTAAAGTTAACCAAAATAAAAAATAGTTTGCCAAGCTACACATGTAATCTTTTATAATAGGCTTGTTTATGCTTGGTGTGGGATGATACAGTTTGAATTGCCTGAAATGGTAGGTGTAAATAATATTTTATTAAGGAAGCGAAATGACAGAGAAAAAGGGCATTGCAGCCATTAAAGATAAGATTTTAAGTAATGATACCGGGCATATTATTCAATTTATTAAGTATGGTATTGCCGGTGGGGTCGCAACAGTAACAAATATTCTTCTGTTTCAACTTGCCGCTTGGCTAATATGGCCTTGCTTAGAAGAGTCTAGTTTGTTTGTTAAGTTGTTTAACTTGTCGGTTTCTCATAACCTTACTGACTCTATTCGCGGCTGGAATGCTGTATATTCAAATGTGTTGGCATTTATGATTGCTAACTTTGTTGCTTATATTCTAAATATAAAGTTTGTATTTAAGGCAGGTCGCCATCATTGGGTTGTTGAGATTGCATTATTCTATTTGGTATCAGGCATAAGCATGGTTCTTGGAACTATATTGATGAAATGGCTTATAAGTTCGTATGGAATACCAACAGATATTGCTTTCTTCTCAAATATGGTTACTGCGATCCTAATAAATTATGCCATGAGGAAATTCTTTATTTTTAAAGGATGA
>CAMZLY010000105.1 GCA_947311825.1 uncultured bacterium | reverse complement strand
CTTCCAAAAATCAATTACCCGCCAAGAAGTAGCGCTTATATTTTTAAATAATAATTGGCAAAAACGCCAACTGTAACAGGGATTGCTTATGTTTATATGGTTAGATAATTTGGTAACAGCATTAGTTGAGAAAACTTTTGGGCTTTCGGTTGAATCTCAACTGGGAAGCAGTATTCATTTCTTTTTCTACGATACAATAAAAATCCTTATCTTACTATCGCTTATGATTTTTATTATCTCGTATGTTCGTAGCTATTTCCAACCACAAAAAACAAAAGCCATGCTGGAAAAAATTCACGGTATACGTGCCCATATTGCCGCATCATTATTAGGAATAATTACTCCGTTCTGCTCTTGCTCATCAGTGCCTATTTTTATCGGCTTTATTGAGACAGGTATTCCACTGGGTATTACGTTCTCTTTTCTGATCACATCCCCTATTGTCAACGAAGCAGCATTTGTCGTGTTGTGGGGTATTTTCGGCTGGAAAGTTGCCGTAACTTATATGGGCATGGGAATTATTATCGGCGTTGTGAGCGGAATGATTATTGGACGGTTCAAACCGGAAGATCATTTAAAGCAGGAAGTATTCGAAGGTAACGGCTTTAATAAAATCAGACCGGACATGAATCAAAAGGAGCGAATATCCTATGCCGCAGAACATCTTGTTGATATTATCAAGCGAATATGGTTCTATTTACTAATTGGCATTGCTATTGGTGGTGCGATACATGGCTGGGCACCGGCGGATATTTTAAGTAAATATGCCGGTAGCGATAACCCACTTAGTGTTGCGATTGCCGTATTATGCGGAATTCCGCTCTATGCTAATGCACTGGGCACTATTCCTATTGCAGAAGCACTAATCGGCAAAGGGGTAGGATTAGGAACAGCACTTGCCTTTATGATGGCAGTTACCGCACTATCAGTCCCGGAAATGGTGCTGTTAAGCAAAGTAATGAAACCGCGACTTATTGCTATTTTTGTAGCTACGGCTACTATCGGAATTTTAATCGTTGGATGGATGTTTAACCTAATGTTCTAAAATTAATAAAAATGTAAGGCACAAATAATGCAGCAGACAATTATATTGGCAGTTGTTTTCTTTATCATCTCGACCTTTTTTTCGATGGTCGGGATGGGCGGCGGCATTCTGTATGTGCCAATATTATTATTTGCTGGTTTTACGTTCCAACAAGCTCCGGCAATTAGCTTGATATTGATTATAGCAACTTCTATTTCTGCCTTATCAACATTTTGGAGTAACAGGAAAATTGACTGGAAGCTGGCAGTAGTAATCGACCCTCCGACAGATATAATGGCGTTTGTCGGAGGGTATTTCAGTTCACTGGTTCCTGAACCGGTTTTACGTTCTATCTTAGTCGTTGTTTTAATGGTTGCTGCAACACTTATGCTAATGAATAAAGTAAAAAAAGAACCACATACTCCCCAAAAAGAGCACTGGTGGTTGTGGCATCGCCATTTTAACGATGTAAACTATACGGTTAACCTACCTCTTGTTCTCACGGCAACGGCATTGATTGGTCTGCTTTCCGGCATGATAGGAATCACTGGCGGCATAATCAAGTTGCCTATTATGGTTTTATTATGTGGTGTTCCGATGGATGTGGCTATAGCAACTTCAACCGTAATGGTTGCAGTAACAGCGCTATTTGGACTTGCCGGACATGCAATGAACACATCATTACTAGACTGGCATACCGGAATAATACTAGGCATTGCAGCCGTTGCCGGAGGATTACTCGGTAGCAAAATATCTGTTTCAATCAAAAAATCAAAATTAAAAAAATGGTTCGGAATACTCGTATGGATAATTGCAATCAGAATGCTTATCCAACTATTAAAATAATAAAAAGGTGAAAATAGATTAAACATAAAGCCCGCACCGTCATAGCCAGTGCTATACTTACAATAAAACAGTACAGCAGGGGCTACGACCCTGCGGCTAAATGTTCATTGATAAACAACAAACAACCAAAAGGAAAAAATGAAAACACGTAACATCATAATTGTCTTAATTCTTATTACAGCTATTGTAATAGTTATTGGTGCCAAAAACAAAAAACAGCAACAAACTAAATTGACAAAAGCTCAATCGGAAATAGACAGCAACACAACCAGCCCAACATCAGTTACGGCAGAAAGAAAACTGCCCAGACTACTTGAGTTAGGCTCCGTAACTTGCATACCTTGCAAAATGATGGCTCCCATTCTTGATGAATTAGAAGAAGCCTATGCCGGACAATTAGATGTTAATTTTATAGATGTCTCCCAACATAAAAATGCCGGTACCGAACATCATATCCGCGTAATTCCCACACAAATATTTTTTGCTGACGACGGCTCAGAAATATTCAGGCATGAAGGTTTTTTTGCCAAAGAAGACATCCTCACAAAGTGGCAAGAATTAGGCTACAATTTCACAAAAGATCCGGCAACCAACAAAAATACGAAAAAACCTGAGAACTAAAACATGGAACAAATCTTTACATATCTAACACATGCAATTAACGGAACACCGGCTATCGCACTGACAGCTTCATTAATTTGGGGAATATTAAGCATTCTCCTCAGCCCGTGTCATCTAGCAAGTATTCCACTGATTGTTAGCTTCATTGATAACCAGGGACAAACCACAACCCGCCGTGCCTTCATCATCTCACTACTATTTGCTACCGGCATTTTATTCACCATTGCCATAATAGGCATTATCACCGCCTCTGCCGGACGCATGATGGGAGATGTGGGACAATATGGAAATTATATTATAGCAATAATATTTTTTATTGTCGGCTTACAGCTACTTGGTGTTATCCCGGCACTATGGAAAAGTCCGGAAAACAAAAGCATCAAAGGTAAAGGGTTATTCTCCGCATTTCTACTTGGTCTAATTTTTGGAATCGCACTTGGTCCATGTACCTTCGCCTACATGGCACCAATGCTCGGCATAGCATTTACCCTTGGTGCAGAACATCCACTATACGCAACAAGCCTCCTGATAATGTACGGCATCGGACACTGCTCCATAATCATCTTTGCCGGCACATTTACCGAACTGGTTCAAAAATATCTTAACTGGAACAGGCAGTCCAAAGGCTCCATCATTCTCAAACGAATATGCGGCACCCTAATCACTATCAGCGGATTATACATGCTATATATTGCAAAATAAAACTATACGCAGACACAGAGTGACAACCCTGTGTTAACTCACCTCTACCCGCAAATAGGGCTGAAAGTCCTACGCAATATAGCACAGAGTGACAACCCTGTGAACAAACGACTTACGGTTAAAACTAAGAAACTTGGGCTAAATATTGCGGAATTTATGCCACCACTGGGACAAGCCCATTGGTGACGTTATGTAAATATAAAATGTTTTCTTCTTGAACCGGAATATCGTTAATGGTATCTTTTGCCAAAAGTAACAACTGTTTAACCACTTAATAAGAAAAGGAACGAATTATGATCAAAAGACTAGCAGTAGTAGCATCAATGGTAGCATGTATCGGCGTATTAATTGGTTGTGAAAGCAGTAGTAGCGATAGTGGTTCAGGTGGTGATATTGCAGGAACTTGGTCAGGCAACGCTTGTGGAAGAGCTCTTACTATGACAATAAACCAGAGCGGCACCACCCTTTCCGGCTCATACCATTTATCTGATCCTGACTTCTCCGAAAGCTTTAGCGGCATAGCCTCAAGCGAATCCGCACCGGCATCTGCCACACTAAATGCCGGCGGAGATAGATCATTCAGACTATCCTTCAATAGTGCAAACTCAGTATCAGGCGGATTCTACAAAAGCGATAGCCAAGTCTGTTCTATATCAGCTTCAAAATAAAAAGCAGAATATGCCGTGCTAAATTCCCGATGCTATCTTAAATGCAAGATTATATATGCGTGACTCACCCGGCTCTAGCATGATGAGATTGCCAGCATCTCGTGCAGAACTCTGACCAACAGGAAAATTTGTTCCCGGTTCAAGGCCGGTAACATATTCTCCCTCACTCCAATGCTGCCAATTAGTAAAACAGGGTAATTGTTCAGGATCAAACTCAATTGATAAACTTAAACCAAGCTTCTGATTAAATGCCCCAACACGGCAAAGACCATTCGCATCAGCAACCGCCTCACTGAATCCACATGCCTCACCGAATCCGGCATGATCTTTTTGTGGCAATGGGCAATTAGTAAAATCATTCGTATCATTAAATATCTTATCATCACTCGCCAATACTCCACGCGAACGAAGCTTGCCCGTCAAATTCAGTTTCGTGCCCTCGTCAATCAATGGCCAACCAAGATTACAATGATACAACAACATATGTGGTACAGACGTATTACCGCAATTTGTTACTTCATCGCAAATACTAATAGTTGATTCACCCAATTCACTACTAATAGTACGGCGTAATTCCAGATGCGGACCAAATACCGAAGATTCACGGATAAGTCCTGTAATTGCCATGTGCGTTATACCACGCTCAATATCAGGTTGTTCAATACTGATAATCTCCGCCGGAATATTACTGATTTGGCCATGCAAACCATTAGAGCCATCAGCCTCTGGACCTCCCACGTGAGCAAGCCCGCAAGTGACAACAAGCCCACCACCAAAAGAGCGCAACCACTCCAATCCTTTAAAATCAGAAAAATGGGGTGCAACCACTCCTTGTCGACTTATCCAGGCAAGGCTATGCTGAGAATAAAAAGCATCCCCAATATCCATTGCACGATCCAATACAACCTTATAACGCAACGGAGAGCCGGTATTGACCCAAGCAATACGAACTCCACGTCCATTGCCATTGTCTAGCACCGATGTTTCTATCCCACCAAGCTGACTTCTATTTGAAATTTTACCATGCCATATATTTTCCATAAAACACCTTTCTTCAGTTTTTAGGTTTGTCTTTATTCAATATTAACATTACTATTATTAATAAATCAAATCAAAGTATTTTAGCTCAGCAATCAAACAAACAAGAAAAACAACACAATAAAAGGACTCCGGTATGAACAACGGTTTTATTATAAAGGAATTAGGAAAAAGAGAACATAAATCCCCACTAGAACTTCAGACATGGGCTCAGGAAGATGTGCGCATTTTAATTGATGCTACCATACACAATGATAATAGTGATAAAAGCGTTAATACACTTGAAGTATCCGGTCCACATAGGCGACTATTTTTCAACCCTGCCGAAACAAAAGCTGCAATTGTCACTTGCGGTGGTCTATGCCCGGGACTTAACGATGTAATAAGAGCTTCCACTATGGTATTATGGCACCGCTATGGAGTTAGAAATATTCTTGGCATTCGCTATGGCTATGAAGGGTTGGTCGAATCTTATGGACATACCCCCATAAAACTTACGCCAGATATTGTAGAAGATATTCACCAAAAAGGAGGAACAATTCTAGGTTCATCTCGTGGTCAACAAAACACCGGAGAAATTGTTGATTTTCTAGAGAAAAATAACATCAATATACTCTTCACCGTTGGTGGTGACGGCACCCAGCGTGCTGCGATGGAAATTGCTGATGAAGTAGGAAAACGTAATATCGCTATATCAATTGTTGGCATTCCCAAAACTATAGACAATGATGTTGCCTTTACAGAAAGAACTTTTGGATTTGAAACTGCGGTCGCACTTTGCCAGACACCAATAACCTGTGCACACATGGAAGCAAAAGCTGTTCGCAATGGCGTTGGACTGGTAAAGCTAATGGGCCGTGATGCCGGTTTCGTAGCTGCTTACGCAACACTGGCATCAAGTGATGTTAATTTATTGTTATTGCCGGAAATCCCATTTACACTAGAAAAGGTTCTAGAATTTCTTGAAACGAGATTCGAGGAAAAGAATCATGCGGTAGTTGTCGTTGCCGAAGGTGCAGGAAGAAACATTATTGAATCAACCGGAACAGATAAATCCGGCAATGTAAAATATGGTGATATAGGTGTTTTTCTAAAGGAGCAAATCAAGAAACATTTCAAATCTAAGCAAAAAGAAGTAAATATAAAATATATTGATCCTTCATATATCATCCGTAGTGCCCCCGCAAATGCAAATGATTCTGTTTTCTGTTTTCAGCTAGCTGGAAATGCAGTACATGCGGCAATGGCCGGTAAAACCGCAATGGTGGTAGGTCTTTGGAACGGGCAATATGTAAATGTTCCAATGGAGAAAACCACATCAACCCGTAAAACAGTAGACCTAGAAGGGCATCTTGCAATCAACCTGCTGGACAATACCGGCCAACCACCACTGGTATAAAATCGGCCCAGAGGACCGATCATACGTCTCCGTGCTCCCTGCACGCACAAACAATATCATATATGCAATTTCACTCGATAAAGTCGCAGCAAAGTCAAGCCGCTAAAAAGTCTCACGAACGGGGATTTGCCCGTCGCTATTGGCTCATAGAGCCAACTCTACATTCTTATTCATAGTTCAACATTGATTGGTGGACCTTAATTTTTGTAGCGTTGGCTCTATGAGCCAAGCCTTCCCGCAGGGAAGCTCGCCTTCGGCGAGTTCACTACACACAACTAAGGCTTTGAAGTTACAGCAAAGTATGCACAAACTCCTTAACCAATTCCGCAACTCCTGTATCTCTAGCAAAGTAAAGATTATAAGTAGGAATAGACTCAGCAATACTATTACAATAATCTAAAACATCCGGCAACAGCTCCTTCTCGTGCCACGGGATTGTTGATACCGGTAACAACTGCTTAAAAGCATCACTCACAGGTATTGGCTCTAGCCGGTTATCATCTGACTGCTTGAGAAAAAAGAGTGCCCGCAGAGGTGCAGTCCGATTAGCCGCAATTCCCGCCTCGCCCGGCCACGGTGTCCCAGACATAAAATAACCGTCAGCATTTTTGTGAATAATAATCCGGTCATCACTCACTAAAGAAATGTCAGCATCGTTTACAAGTTGCTTACTAATAGTACTTTTGCCAGCACCGGACTTCCCGCAAAAAACTAAACCGATATCATCATTAACCACACACCCTGCAGAATGAACCAAAAGCCCGTTACGTCCAGATGCCGCATACATAAACAACAATTCATCCAAAGGATAATTAACAATATCCTTTATTACCTTAATCCCATCGTGTTCTTCAAGCCAGCTTTCACCAACATAGACTGTCGCCGACAATCTATCCAGGGCAATAACAAGTCGCCATAAATATCCATTTCCATCAGCTCCAGGCCAAACCAACTCACGCCCACCACTACTGGATTCATAAACTTTCCAAGAACTGGTCTCGCCGATAAGCACATTAGATTCAGATATGTTTTTTCTATTATCAGACAAGACGTAGACCGAAAAATCAATCAACTCCTTATTAGATTTTCCAACCCGAAACTCCGAATGCGTCTTTTCAACATGCGGCAATATCCTGATTGGATATTCTGCATCTATTGATAAATAAACATTACCCAACGACAATCCGACACTTGTAACTATGCTGACCTGCACACTCTCTCCCTTATGATGTTTAACAGCTTTACCCCACCCTGTATCGAATAATACCCAATACAACAAAGACTACAGAGTATATCTTAGATGATTCAAAACACCATTTATGTAACGTCTCCACTGGGCTTGCCCCAGTGGGACGATGATTGCCTACTAAACAGATAATTACCCACCCACCGCCATTTGTGCCGCGAAGTGGCACAAATGGCGCATTGAGAAGCTTCTGTTAATTCTCAATCAATGCTCCACTGGGACAAGCCCAGTGGTGGCATAACTCTAAATCTATAACTTTTTTGAGAAGTTACCTTGGTTCTGTTTGTTTCATTTTAGGGCTGAAAGTCCTGTGCAATTTAGCTCAGGGTGACAACCCTGAGAATAAACGTAACAAAAGAATATTCGCCCTGAAAGGGCGACGGAATCGCTTGGCTATCTTTTTTTG
>CAMZLY010000104.1 GCA_947311825.1 uncultured bacterium | reverse complement strand
TCAACAAATCATTTTGTCAAATAATCATTTTGTCATCCACTATACTACTGCATCAACAGAAATCAAGCAGGCATGACCATTCAAGTCCCATTCAATCGCACCTTGCGGTGCAGCTTCAACTGACTTGCAATCAATTGTAAGCGTCTCCAACTTAACATAGTCACCCAAGTCAGAAATAGCCTTACACAACTCCACATCACCCGTGAATTTAATATTTATCCGCTGCGTAACCTCTAGTCCTGAACTTTTTCGCATATTTTGCACCTTATTCACAAACTCACGTGCCAACCCTTCGGCAACCAATTCAGCACTAAGTTCTGTCTCAAGAGCAACCAACAATTCTCCTTCAGACGCAACCACAAGTCCCTCATGTGGAATTCTTTCTACCAAGACATCTGCTGGGCCCAAAGTCACTTCATCACCGGCAATAGCAACACTAATCTCACCACCACGCACAAGCGTCTCAAGTGCTTGATCATCAAGCTGAGCAATAACTCCAGCAGCTTTCTTTACATTAGGTCCTAGACGTGGTCCTAAACGTTTAAAATCAGCTTTACCCTTCAAAGTAGCCAGCCGTAACTCATCTTCACCAAAAACAACATCTTTCACATTAAGCTCTTCAAGCACAATATCACTAAGAACTTTTAATCTTTCAATAACCTGCTTATTTCTCGAAATAACATGTATCTGAGAAAGCGGTTGCCGAACCTTTAGATTATGCTCAGATCGCAATAGTCGACCAAGCCGGACAACAGTCATCACCAACTCCATCTCAAGCTCAAGTTCCATATCACGCTTATCATCCTGCGGCATCGGGAAATCACAAAGATGCACCGACTCCGGCATATCATCAGTACGTAAGTTGCGATAAATTTCTTCACTGATAAAAGGAACAAATGGAGCTGCTATTTTTGATAACTGCAATAAAACAGTATATAGCGTTTGATACGCCTGCATCTTGTCATCATCATCCTGTGATTTCCAGAAGCGACGACGACTACGCCGAATATACCAGTTTGTCAGATCATCAATAAACAGAACAAACGGCCGTACCGCACGTTGCAAATTATATTCATCCATTGCTGCAACTACCGATTCACTTAACGTTTCCAAAGAGCTACTTATCCACCTATCAAGCACATTGCTACTTTGACCATCTAATTTATCCGGCGACCAATCATCAATATTCGCATAAGTAACAAAGAAACTATATGAATTCCAAAGCGGAATAAGAATATTTCTTAACAGCTGCTTAACCCCATCCTCAGTAAAGCGAAGATTCTCACCATGAACTACTGCCGAATTAATCATATATAATCTAATAGCATCAGCACCATAAGTATCAATCAGAAGTTTAGGGTCAGGATAATTGCTGAGGCGTTTACTCATTTTCTTGCCATCAGCCGCCAAAATCAAACCATTCACAATAACATTCTTGAATGCCGGACGATCAAATAGTGCTGTCGACAATACGGTCAGCGTATAAAACCAACCGCGCGTCTGATCAAGTCCTTCAGCAATAAAATCAGCCGGAAAGTGACTGTCAAAATGTTCTTTATTCTCAAACGGATAATGTGTCTGTGCATAAGGCATAGATCCACTCTCAAACCAGCAATCCAACACCTCAGTAACACGACGTAACGGCCCCCGCCCCTCTTGCGACGGAATCTCTATATCATCAATAAAATGTTTATGTAAGTCGGCAACCTTACGCCCACTGAGCTTTTCCAGTTCTTCAATTGAACCAACGCATATAGCCTCTTTGCCGTCTTCACTTCGCCAAATTGGTAATGGTGTGCCCCAATAACGATTACGCGAAATAGCCCAATCGCGTGCACCTTCAAGCCATTTTCCGAAACGCCCATCCCGTAAATGATCCGGCATCCAATGGATTTCCTGATTCACTTCAGACATCCGCACCTTAACCTTCTCAACATTAACAAACCAAGTCGATATGCCACGATAAATCAGGGCTGTATCACAACGCCAGCAATGAGGATAACTATGCTTAATAGTCGCTTGCTTAATTAATTTACCTTCAACTTTAAGGCGTTTTATAATATCCTTGTCAGACTCTTTCACCTTACGGCCAACATAATCTGAAACCTCTTCAGTAAACTGCCCCTCTTCATCAACCGGACAAACAACCGGCACACCTTCTGCCATACAAAGTGCATAATCATCTTCACCAAAGCCAGGCGCCATGTGAACAGTGCCGGTACCATCTTCGGTAGTAACAAAATCACCTGCCAAGATACGGAATGCTCCTTTTTCTTTTAGATCTGCAAAGTAAGGAAATAACGGTTCATAAGTTTTGCCAATAAGATCCGAGCCTTTAACTTCCGTTATACTCTCAACACTATCGGTGTCCTTATAATATTCATCAAAACGAGCCTTTGCCACATAATAAACCACATCTTTTTCTTCTACACGAAGGTAAGTAATATCCGGCCCCATCGCCAAAGCCATATTAGACGGCAAAGTCCAAGGCGTTGTTGTCCAGGCGAGGACAAAAGCATTCTCTTCATCATCCAAACGGAACCCAATAGTGACGGCAGGATCAACTACATCCATATAACCCTGATTAGTCTCAAAGTTGGAAAGCGGTGTCGAACAACGCGGACAACAGGGCAAAATTTTGCGCCCCTCATATATCAATCCCTTATCCCATAGTTCATTAAAAACCCACCAGATAGACTCCATAAATGATGGATCCATTGTTTTATAATCACGTTCAAAATCGACCCAACGCCCCATACGAGTAACAGTCTTTTCCCATTCGGCAGTATAGCGAAGAACAATACTGCGACACTTTTCATTAAAAACATCTACACCAAGCTCTTCAATTTCAGTCTTACCGCTTATTTCAAGCATCTTTTCAACTTCACACTCAACCGGCAGACCATGGCAATCCCAGCCAAAGCGTCTATCCACAAAATAACCGCGCATAGTCTGATAACGCGGAATAATATCTTTAATTGTTCCGGCAAGCAGATGACCATAATGCGGTAGCCCTGTTGCAAAAGGCGGTCCATCATAAAAAACAAACTCCGGTCCATCACGCCTAATATCTAGCGACGCTTTAAAGGTTTGGTTATCCTTCCAAAAAGATAACATTTCTTCTTCTACTTTTGGTAAATTAACTCTATTTGATATCGGTTTAAACATAATATATCCTAATTCGTCACCACATGACTATCCCATGCCGCTTCTCTTTTGCCACCACTAGAACTGCCCAGCGATACTCTTCATTATTCGATACACCACCGAGCTTTCCCTGTGATGCCTCTCTTTCGCCACCACTGGGCTTGCCCCGTGGTGCTTCTCTTTCGCCACCACCGAGCTTTCCTCGTGATGCTTCTCTTTCGCCACCACTGGGCTTGCCCCAGTGGAGCGATGATTGATAACTACATACAAACAACAGCCAACAAACTAAAACAATATGCTATAAATGGCAATAATACTTTGCAAAATACCGTAAAAAACTATTTAATGAGTCTAAATTAAAGGATTTAATTATGCAATGGTACTACGCAAAAGAAAACAAGCAACTTGGTCCAGTTGATGAGATGGAGTTTCAACGATTAATAGATACTGACCAGATAACACCAAATGATTTAGTTTGGAATTCAGCTATGAAAGACTGGACTCCCGCCGCATCCGTTGCCGGCCTTTTCCCTGACTATATCGCACCACCGACAACACCGGTTACTTATTCATTGGAGCACACAACTACAGATTTCAGTATGCTGACACATAACCGTGATCTCCTACAAAGAGCAAAAGCTTCATTACAAAATAACTGGGGTTCTGCAATAGGTATATTTCTTTTATACTTTATAATCAGTTATGCAATAGGAAGTATACCTCTCATAGGAAATGTAGCACCATTTATCATAAGCGGTCCATTCAGCCTTGGGCTATGCCTATTTTTTCTCTCCTTGGTAAGAAAGTCGGAAACCAAGATAAATCAACTTTTTGATGGATTCAAAACTTTCGAGATCTCCATGGTAACATATATGTTAATGCTTATATTTACATTATTATGGATGTTGTTACTCATAATTCCGGGCATTATTGCAGCTATATCCTACTCCATGACATACTACATCATTATTGACAATCCAAATATTTCCCCGCTAGAAGCCATCACCAAAAGTAAAGAGATAATGCAAGGAAACAAAATGAAATTTTTCTATATGCAATGCCGATTCTTCGGCTGGATACTACTAGCGATGACACCACCACTAACACTGTCACTCATAACACTAAGAAATGTCGAAACTATGAATATTGCCAGTAGTCTATTATTCGCAATATCTTGGGGTGGCTTTATCTGGCTCTATCCATATATGATGACCGCAAAAACTGAATTCTATGAAGATATTCGGAAAGCCCAGAAAGATGAAACAAATGATTCGACAAAATGATTTTGAAACTTCTTAAAAACAATATTTATGTAACGTCTCAATGGAATTTGCCTGTGGCGGCAGAACAAGTTGGACATAACGGCACAGAGCACCGTTGTACGGAAAGTAAAACGGTCCTCTGGGTCGTTGCTTCACGGGGCAAAGCACCATGTGTCATCCAATATCTATAATATTTTAATAAATGAACCACTTACAAAACTATTGTAAGCGTCCGATGGTTGACCCCATTTACAGATCATATTGTCCATGATACACCGGAGCCATGAATACGAAAAAAGGTAAACAGGGTCAGCGAGTTCTTAAGCGGTATACTGCAGAGGACCGAGTTAAATTTGTAGAGGCTT
>CAMZLY010000103.1 GCA_947311825.1 uncultured bacterium | reverse complement strand
TATGCCTTTTGAGCAATTTGGCATACCCGTAGGGTCTGTAAAATTGCGAAAAAGCGGAATATGCCGCATAAAATCAAAAAGTGCCCGCAGATAGTTTTGCAAGTGCCTCAGAAAACATTATTTATCCTTAGAACATTGTAACTTCATAATAAACTGGTTTAACTATAGCACTATAAACAAACACACGTCAACTTCTCAACTTCCCCGCAAGCGTTGTAATTCTCTGATGTGCATCCATGCGTTTAACAGCCAGACCAAGTGCTTTCCATGTACCAATCAACACCACCAGCTTACGTCCTCTAGTAACCGCCGTGTATAGAAGATTACGCTGTAACATTATATAATGTTGCGTATGCACCGGTATAACAACACACGGATACTCACTCCCCTGACTCTTATGAATAGTTATAGCAAATGAAGGGACCAACTCATCAATTTCATTAAAACTATAAGCTACACTACGCCCTTCAAACACAACCACAATCTCATGATCATCCATACTAATAGACTTTACCAACCCAATATCGCCATTAAATACTTCCTTATCATAATCATTTTCAATCTGCATGACCTTATCACCAACACGATACTTATAGCCAAACCGCTCAATAGTATCACCCTTCGGGTTAAGTGCATCCTGCAGTTTAATATTTAAATTCTGGGCCCCCATAGCCCCACGATGCATAGGTGTCAGAACCTGAATATCGCTAATCGCATTAAAACCAAATTTCTTAGGAATATTATTTCTAACCATCTTAACTACAGTATCAGCACCCTTCTCTGAATCTTCAACCTCAATAAAATAAAAATCAGAACCTGACTTAGGTTCACCAGGTATCGGCAACTGACCATGATTAACTCTATGGGCATTAGTAATAATATGACTTTGTGCCGCCTGCCGAAAAACATGCGTCAACCGCTCAACAGGAAACACATCCGATTTAATTATATCACGCAATACACTACCAGGACCAACTGATGGTAGCTGATCAACATCACCAACCAACAACAATGATGCCGAACGAGGGATAGCACATACCAGTTGCTGTGCGAGCTGAATATCAAGCATACTAGATTCATCAACAACAAATACATCTCCAGCCAATGGCGTTTCTTTATTATGTTTGAACCCTCCTGTTCTAACATCAAAAGCCAATAACCGATGAATAGTCGTAGCCTTACATCCGCTTGTCTCCGCCAATCTCTTTGCAGCCCGTCCGGTAGGTGCAGCCAAAACAACCTTCAACTTCTTAGCCGCCAAAACTTTAATAATAGAATTGATTAACGTAGTCTTACCCACACCAGGTCCACCAGTCATAACAACAACCTTATTCGTAACCGCCATACCAAGAGCTTCACGTTGTGCAGGTGCCAACTCAATACCTATTTTATCCTGACACCAGACAATCGCTTTTTCTATATTAATTGGAGGACAAGGATGTTTACCAGCCGATAATGCTTTAAGATCTTTTGCCAATTCAACTTCCGCCAAATACAATCTACGTAAATATACCAACAAAAAACCGGAATCAACATCTTGCTCTTCAATTAACCGCCCCAACTTAAGACCATAATCAATTGCTTCTGCCACAATCTCCTCAGGAATATTAAGAATATCAACCGCCTGTTCAATCAACTGCTCACGAGGATAAGCACAATGCCCCTCCTTAGTAACCTCCATCAGCACATGCTCCACCCCTGCCCGTGCACGTAACTCACTCGTCTTTTCAATACCCATATTCATAGCAATCTGATCAGCAGACTTAAAGCCTATGCCGCGAATATCACGAGATAGACAATACGGATCAGCCTGAACCTTCTTAATCGCCTGATTTCCATACTGCTTAAATATTCTAAACGCACGAGCTGTACTCACACCATTTGAAAGCAGAAACGACATAATAGCCCTAATCGTTACCGTCTCATTCCAGCCATCCTTGATCATCACACGCCGCATCCGTCCTATGCCGGGTATTTTTTCTAATAATGCAGACCGATTCTCAATGACATCAAAAATATCCTTACCAAACTCTGCAACTAATTTCTCAGCATATACAGGTCCAATCCCCTTAACCAACCCCGACCCGAGAAATTTTTCTATGCCCGCTAACGATTCCGGCGGCATAGACTTCAGCTCTTCAGCCTTAAACTGGCGTCCATGCTGCTTATCAATAATCCATTCCCCCTCAGCCTCAATCCACTCACCTGCCACAATATTCGGAATACTACCAACGATAGTAACCAATTCTCGTTGTCCCTTAACCTTAACCCGTAACACCGCAAAACCAGACTCTTCACTATGAAAAGTAACCCGTTCAACCGAACCATCAACCTTCTCAAGTTCACTTCTACTCTTATGTGGTCGTAATGCTGACATATATATCCTTTAAAAATATGATTTACAGCAATATAAATCATCATCCCGCTAATAACAAGGATGAAAACTCCCCGTCAAAGATAGCAACATATTATTAGTTTGAGGTGCTTGCAAAACTACTGTGCGAGGCAATGTTTCGTATTTTAGGCGAGCAAATTCTGCCTTTTAAACAATTGGAGCATACCTGTAGGGTCTGTAAAATTGCGAAAAAGCGGAATAT
>CAMZLY010000102.1 GCA_947311825.1 uncultured bacterium | reverse complement strand
TCATCAATATCATTTGAATCACTATAAATGTGCCCATATTTAAAAGTTCCGGCATCCATTTGTGATGGTTCTTTGCCAGAAGATCTAAAGATTTTGTCGGCAATTATTAAACTAGCGGCACCGGATATACGCACAACAGAAATTCCAGCTTCTCCTGGAGCAGTTGTAATTGCCGTTATTGTATCATCATATTGCATATAAATATCTCAATTTCAAAACTAAAAATTAAATAGTATCTCAATCACAAAAAAAGTTAAACAACAAAACTCAAAAGAAGAGTAGGGGGCAAATCTTTTTATGGTTTAGTGATGCCGACGAACTAGGATCCGGTGTCAGAAAAATGATGAAATATTGTAAAGCATTTGGCGGTACCGACCCCTAACTAGAGGTTATCCGAAAAGGTTTTGGTAGGGTCTATATCCAGTTTTTGGGAGAGCGCGCCCTACCTATGCTTTTTAACAAAAAACCTTTTCGGATAGGGTCTAACTACAACTGAAAGAGTAATGACATCACAACGAACTTATCTTTGTTGAATTAATATCTTCTACGTGATTGACTAAAATGTTACACTATGGGAAATTGATATTAGTAAGTGGTTATAATGACATGAAAAAAATAGAGTTGATATTATTATTTATAGCGTTTCAATTGCATGCAGTACCTAAAATAGCATGTGATGATCCTATATACTCATTTGGAAAAGTTAATAACGGCAAGACGCTTGAACATATATTTATTATTAAAAATATAGGTGATACGGATTTAATAATTGGACGGATTAAAGGATGTTGCGGAACCACTGTAATGTGTAGTAATAAAAGAGTTGCTCCTGATGACTATACAATGTTAAATGTTAAACTTTCATTTAAGGGGCGCCGTGGTTCTCAACGTAAAACAATATATGTTAAATCAAATGATCCTGACAAACAGTATTATGCATTAACTCTTGCGGGTGAAGTATATACCGGGATATTTTCTGATAAACAAACTATATCATTTGATGGTTTAAAACAGGATTCATTACAACATGCTTCTTCTGTTATTTCATCACTTTCAAATATAGATTTTTCGATTACCAATGTCTCTATTGATGCAGATTATCTACAAGCATCATTTAGTAAAGTAAAAGCAAATAAATATATTGTTGATATCAATACCGTGCCGCCAATAAAAAAACAAATGAATGTTTCACATCTAAAAATATTTACTGATAACACAGAGTATCCATATATTACTGTACCGGTAACAACAAGTGTGTTGCAAGATATTATGGTAATGCCGTCGAAAGTTAAAATTAGTAAAACACCATTTTATAAATCCTTTGTTTTAAGAAGCAAGAGTGGAAAAAAAATTAAGATATTAAATGTGGAAATGCCGATTGATGGGATGAGCTATGAAGTATCTCCTTTAAGGACATCAAGCTATAGACTTGTAGTAAAAGGGAATGTGCTACCAGAAAAACTTATTGGAAAGATGATTGTTATTAAAACTGATGCTCCGGAAAATCCGGATGTGGGAATAGAACTGTTGTAGGTTTAATGAAAGGTTTTGAGTTTGTTTAAAGCAGTCGCGATTATTTTTTTTCTGTTTAGTATGCTATCAAGCGTTGTTGCAGAAGATGAGCCTTTTGTTCCGGTTGTTGTAGATTTCTTTTATTCGGCAGGATGTTCGGAATGTGTTAAAGTAAGAACAGAGGTTTTACCTAAACTTGAGGCATCTTATGGAGGACTATATAAACTTAATGAATTTGAACTTGGTAATATAACAAATCTATATGTATTACTAAAGTATCAGGAAAAATTAAAGTTTGATACGTCGGCTTTTGTTTATCTTATTGTAGATTATTCTAATGTTATTTGTGGAAGTGCGTCAGCTAAAGAAAACCTATTACCTATAGTTGAGAAAAGAATTATAGAAAGGTATGATAAAGGGTGGGGTGGTCTAAAGAAAATAGATGTCGAGTATGATAAATTGGCGGCAGAAAACTTAGGCAAAGAAAGATTAAAAGATTTTACATTGGGCATGATAATTATTGCCGGATTAGTTGATGGAATAAATCCTTGTGCAATTGCCACTATAATATTTTTTATAACATTTTTAACTGCACATAAAGTTAAGAAGAAGAGGGTGTTGCTTGCCGGATTATCATTTTGTTTTTCATGTTTTGTGGTTTATATATTTATCGGGCTTGGTGCTTTTAAACTATTGTTAGAGCTACGTGAAAAATATTTAATTAAGGAAGTCGTGGAGTGGATATTTGTTATCGGATTATTTTGTTTATCACTATTATCTTTGATAGATGCAATGCGGTTAAAGCGAGGTAATAAAGATGCAATAATAAAGCTACCGTCATTTATGAGTGGCATGGTTCGTAAAATTGTAAGGAAGGGGTTTTCAACTCGCAGTGCAATTATTTATGGAGGAATAACCGGAGCGGCGGTGACGTTAATTGAAACAGCTTGTACGGGACAAACATATCTCCCTACATTACAACTATTGGTTGAGCTTGATGTTAAACCGATTAAATCGTTAGGTTTCTTGATAATTTATAATTTGATGTTTGTCATGCCATTAGTAGTTTTACTTGGTATAACTTTAAAAGGAATCAGCACTTATAAGTTAACTCGCTATATCAAAACTCATGCAGTGTTTGCAAAAATATTAATGTCTATTCTCTTTTTATTGCTGGCATTCTTATTATTACTTTTTTGAGATTTTGGGTTATCCTTATATCACATTTAGTTATTTAATTGAGATTACAATGACATACGGTAATGTTCCGATTAGAGAAGTCAGCAAAAATATCCACAAAAATCACAAAATGCCTTGACAAAAACAAGACAAATCTCAATAGTGGGTAGGACTCAAGAAGGTGGGTAGGACTCTCTTGCGTGTCGAGTGACCACATAAAGGATAGAAAATAAGGATGAGATTGAAATGTCTTTAGCATTAACATCGAAAACGGAAGTTTTAAGGAAACATATTCTTGAGAAAATATCCAGCGGGCAATATCGACCGTCTGAAAAGATCGATTCAATACGTGCATTAGCTAAAAACTACCAAGTCAGCAAGCACACGGCAAGTCAGGCTATATCCAGTCTTGTTTCTTTTGGGTATCTCGAAAATAGGCGTGGCATAGGTACTTTTGTTCTTAAAAATCCTGGGGATAGAATGCCGATATTAGGAATGCCGAATAAAAAATTGCAGACTATAGGCTTAGAGACATCAACCTCCCCGTCAAATCAAAGTGAATTTATATCTGAAATGATGCGCGGGGTGTTGGATGGAGTCAGACAAAACGGTTATGATTTGACTCTTTATCATCGGGATGATTTTCTTTTACGAGAGAAAGTCGATAATTTTAATCTGGAGGGAATTATTGTCAATTACCTGCCTGAGTACAGATATGACCTTTTAAACGAGTTGTCCGATAAGCTTAACCTTGTATTTATTAATAATGACTGCCCTTCCATCGGAGTTCCTTTCGTAGGTCTTGATAATGAGAAAGCCGGAGTTATTGCGACGCAGCATTTAATTGAGAAAGGACACACTAATATCGGCTTTCTTTTTTTTCCTGAAAATACGACCTCTTCCCAAGAGAGAATTACAGGGTATAAAATTGCTCTGGCAGGAGAGGGATTACAAAGTTACTGTAAAAAACTGGATGTAAATTCAGTTTCAAATTCATATTTTTCTATTTCAAGTATCAAAGACGAGCTTGATGAAATATTGGGGGAGAATATAACAGCCGTGATATGTATTAATTCAACAATTGCAATATTGGTCAGTAAATATTTAAGAAGCCGCGGTCTGAGAATTCCTGAAGATATGGCTCTTCTCGGTTTTGATGACTGCCAAATAGCTTTAATGTCTGATGTGCCGTTGACAGTCATTGCACAACCTGCATATAAAATGGGTCGTAAATCAGCGGAATTGTGTATGAACCCATTTGACATTGACGAAGACAAAACAACTCTATTCGAACCCGAATTAATAATTCGTGAGTCAACATAATACAAAAATAAGGAAGGTTTAATTATGCAACATATTAAAAGTCGTAAAGGTCGTAAATTGGGAACTGTTTTATCATTATTGGCTTTGTCTGTTATTTGCTCATATTCTCATGGAGAATCCATTTCCGGTTGCGCATCCGGTCGTGGTAAACGCAATATAGGAGTAGGAGTATCCAAATCTATAGGACATAAGCCATCGGTCAGCGTTGGTGCTTCTCGTAATCTAAGCAGGTAAAACTATATATTAATTCAGGAACTCGACACAGATTGGACTATCATCAAGTAGGATCTTTTTTCCCGTAAATGTTAATTTGCCGGTTTCTTGGTCTATGTTAAATATTGCAATATCATGTGAGTTTTTCCCGGCAATTAGCATCCATTTTCCGCTTGGATCAATATTAAAGTTTCTAGGTATGCTAACTTCTGCGGGAACCGTTTCTATGCACTTGCCGATATTATCATTTTTGGCGGTATTAAATACAGCAATTAAGTCGCGCTTTTTGTCACCGGTATCACGCATTGAAGCGTAAACAAATTTTCCATTGGGGTGAATGCGGACCTCTGCTCCGTACATATCGGTTTTATCAGTTTCGGTAGGCAATGTTGATATATCAGTAATATATTTTAAAGTTCCGTCTTTTTCATCAGCTTTAAATATTGTTAGCTTTGGTTTTAGTTCGTTAAGAATATATGCATATTGCCCGTTTTTATCCAACTTCATGTGGCGTGGTCCCATATTGTTACCCGGTATTTTTGCAAATCCGGCTTTAGTTAATGTTGCCTGTTCGGGGGCTATCTTGTAAATCATAATTTTATCAAGACCTAAGTCTGGGACATAGGCAAAATTATTTTTCGGAGCGGGAAAAATTGAGTGCGGGTGTGGTTCTTTCTGCCTGCTAGAGCCGGGAACGGAACCTGTATGCTGATAAGTGCTTACTGCTTTGGACAAAGAGCCGTTTTTATTGATTTTAAAGGAGGCGACAGTTCCTCCGGTGTAGTTGGCAACCATTAGGCATTGTCCGGTTTTATCAACACTAACATGACAAGGATTGCTACCTTCGGAAGATTGTTTATTGATAAGTGTTAATGTCCCATCGCTATTTATTTTTAGTGCCGCAACACCACCGTCTTTACTGTCGGGCAATCCGGTGGTAGTTGCATACATAAATTTTTTGTTAGGGTGAATTACTATAAACCCCGGATTCTCTATTGTAACAGCCTGTGTGGGATTAGAAAGATTTCCATTATTAGAATCAAATAAGGCGGTATAAACACCTTTTCCTTGGGAAGTACCGAAATAGACACGTACTTGTTCGGCAACGACTGGTTGAGCAAATAAATTAACACCTATTAGAGTTGATATTATACTTCCTTTTTTCATTTTAGTTATCTTTCCTTTTGAAATGTGACGATCAAATAACCATATTTAACATGGTGGCTTATGTCAACATGGCAGATAAAATATTTATTACTTATCTGTAGAAGTTGAAACACTACTCTCCTTCGCATAGATTCACAATGCTATATGTACATTGGTTATTGTGCTTTTCAGAAAACAAATTTAATTCGTGCAATATTTGGGCATTATTTTTGCAATCGCAACACTTTAATTTTTCCTACCCCATACCAGATGGCAATAGGAAGCAGAAATAGAACAGTTCTGCATATCTGATACCACATTGGAGGCACTTGATCAGAAAATATATTGGTAATATTCATCGTCATATTTTTATAGAATATATACAATCCAAGTACAGCAAACAAAGTGCAGATAATTGCTGATGTAATTCTAGTAATACGGCAATGGTAATAAATATATGTCGTAACAAACATAAACGACAAAAGAATTATACTCATGCTTAATCCGATAATTAATGTTTCGTTTATAACTAAATGCAAATTATAATCATAAGTGCTTAATGCAATTTTAATTATCATAGTGCTTGCCGTTAAAGCTATGCACGTCATTATCCACAGCCCTATTTTAAATATTGGATGAAATTTGTTTGTGGACAAATTCACGATTTATAACCCGTACATTGATTTAAGCTGGGCTTCTGTCGGTATAGTTGAATATATCTCACCTTTTGGACCTTGATACCTGCCGCCATCAAGTTTTTTCAATGTAACAGGAGTAAAAGAGCCATTACTATTGTTTATGTTAATAGTTACAGTATTGGCTTGTTGCTCAAGTGCTTGCATGCGACCTTCTTGCACATCTTTACTACGACCAACTTCTCTGCCGCCCATACCGCCAAGAGCAGCCCCCATAGCAGCACCAACAGCTTCATTATTGCCATCGCCCACATTGTGACCAATTACGCCGCCGGCAACACCTCCGACAACAGCACCGATTCCGGTTCCAACCTTTTCATCATGTCCCATTGGCGTTGCACATCCTGAAAAAATAATTAATCCGCTTACAGAAACAACTGATAATAATGTCATCTTCATCTCTATCTCCTTTTTTGTTTTGTGTAAGTTATCATTTACTCGTAGAAGAGTCAATAGAACTCAGTAATCTTTATATGTGCGACACGGTAGTTAGAAATTACGGGATAATGCTTGCTTTTTTGTTGTTATATATATTATTGTTATGTTCTGGATTATGCGGGAGTAATTCAATGGCAGAATGTCAGCTTCCCAAGCTGAATGTTGAGGGTTCGATTCCCTTCTCCCGCTCCATACTAATCTACAACTAAACTTTTAGGTTCTTGGGATTTCGACATGCATTTTTACGATGGAGCTAATTAGACCATATCCGAAAAGGTTTTTTGTTAAAAAGCATAGGTAGGGCGAGCTCTCTCGTCCTTCGTGCTTTGCTTCCCACGGAGGGCAGGCCGAGCGAGCCGGAAATGACCTTAAGCCTTTATTATAGACCCCGGCTCGCTGGGACAGCTCGCCCTAGCTTACTTTTTCTGAGAATCAACGTCCGTTTCTATGATAAAACTATGATGCTCAATAAAGAAGCAATGTAACTGTTCAGGTATACGACATCCCTAAACAGTTGCAAAATAAAGTGAGTTATTTAAGCAATCTTTTTATTCAATTCCGGCCGACGTGGAGGAAGTACTACACATTTTTTTGTATATTTTTTTGTCTTTCAGAAATATCATCAAATATTGTCATCGCCGATCTGAAACTGCTATAAAACAGCCGGTTTAAAAATGAAGGTAAATACAGCCAGCATCTTCTTCAAAAGTCTTAAATATATCATTTTCTTACATTTTCTTGACATATTATAACGCTAAAGCAAGAACCGTACCTTAAATATTCAACATTTTCAAACTGGCTGAATAGATACATTTTCACGCCGGCGGTGACAC
>CAMZLY010000101.1 GCA_947311825.1 uncultured bacterium | reverse complement strand
GCTTACCATGTTCAAGCTCATACAAAAATCCCGCCCACAACTGTAAAATTGCATCAGAAAATCCCGCTTCAAAAATCCCACCGGTAACAGATTTAAAAGCCATCTCATGCCCCATATCCATCACCTGCCACGCCTGTTCGCCACCGTTATACTCCATGATTTCAAGCGTATTAATCTGCTTGCTACTCCACCGTGCAGAACCTTTTGTCCCCAAGATTTCAATATACCAAGTATTCTTATTCCCCGGTGCAATACGACACGTTTTAATTGTCATCGGAAACTCATTACCATCTGTTCCTTTTGCTGTACAAAATAGAGTTGCATTATCCCATGTCTCGCATGGAGCCATGCCCCCTTTGCCGTCAGGCCGTTCTGGAACAATATTCGAAAGAATTGCCCGGACATTCTCAGGAATCCATCCAGCTCTAAATGGCATGTGACAAGCATGCATTCCCAAATCACCCATGCATCCATACTCACCATTAAACTTTAACATACGCTTCCAGTTAATCGCCTTATTAACATCCATATCACTGCTATGCAAGAATCCACTATTTACTTCAAGAATTCGTCCAAATGCATCATTTTCAATCATCTCGCCTATACGCTGCATTGCCGGAAAGAAGACCGAATGAGATGTACCGCGCACAAACACATCTGGATGTGCCTTAATACATTCCATAATAGCATCATTGGCCGCCTTATCAATTCCGAACGGCTTCTCTGCCATCAAATGTTTTCCAGCCTCAATCGTTGCACAGTAGAACTCCTGATGCAGATTATGCGGTACTGCAATATATACCGCCTCGACTTCATCATTTGCCAGCAACTCCTTATAATCAGACGTAACCTGAGTGACAGATGCAAAATTATCAGTGTACCACTTCATAATATCCGGATTCATATCACATACTGCCACAATTTCCGGCTGCACATCCATATCCGCCAAATGAAACCAACGTGCTGCCGCACTGGCAAACTCACGCCCCATCAACCCACAACCTATAATACCAAACTTTACTGTTTTCATTATTTATACTCCTGTCTTTGCGCTCCTTGCGTTCTTTCGCGGCCATCCCCCTCACCACAAAAGCCCTTTCGCAGCTATTCCGCTTCTAATAACCTAATTCAGCCTCGGTTTCTCCAATAGCATCATCAATCATATCCATCCCCTTCAACAAAACCTCATCTTCCATCACTACCGGAGGACTCATTCTTAGAATATGACCGGCAGGAATCCAGGCGAGACCTTTGGCAAATGCTTTCTGATAAACCATAACGCCGGCCTCATTAAGCGGCTCTTTAGTGGCCTTATCTTTCACCAGTTCTATTCCCATCAGACACCCTTTGGCACGAACATCACCCACAATCGGATGATCCGCCTTCATCTGCTCCATACGCTTCATTGCTATCTCACCTAGGTGCGTTGAGCGTTCATTTAGATTTTCATCTTCAATAACCTCAATACTTGCCAGTGCTGCCGCACATGCCATCGGATTACCACCATAACTGCTAGAAGCAGAAATTGATTCAAATGACTCTTTATAAGGTTCACGAACAGCGACACATGTAACAGGAAATCCATTGCCGAACCCTTTACCCATAGTAACAATATCAGGCACAACATCCCAGTGCTCCATACAGAGGAATTTACCGGTACGAGCCATGCTAGTAAGTACTTCATCAATCATAAGCAAAATACCATGACGATCACACAAGGCACGAACCTTCGGGAAGAAATCATCTGGCGGGATAACAGATCCACCCCACCCCTGAATAGGCTCAAGCACAAAACCTGCAACCTGTCCAGCAGTTCCTTTATCCAAATACTCATCATAAAATTCAATATATTTATCCGTGTCAATCGTACCATCTTCCTTAGTCCACATAGGACGATAAACATCCGGACGCGGGACCATGTGCATTCCAGGTGCACGAGTCGGACCATACACGGTCGAACGAATATGACCAAGCGATACCCCACCGTAAGTCTTGCCGTGATAATCATAAAAACAAGATATCATTTCATGCTTACCCGATGCCGCACGTAATACCCGCTGACCGGCTTCAACAGCAGTAGTCCCTGAATCATAAAACTGAAATCCTGTTAAATCACCCGGAAGAATCTCCGCCAACTTCTCAACTAACTTCGTTTTTATCGGTGTAGTAAAATCATGTGCATTCTGTAACTGTCCGGCCGCCTGTTGTACAGCCTCAGTAATCTTAGGATGACAATGCCCCAAAGTAGTAACATAAATCCCTGACGAAAAATCAATGTAACGATTGCCGTCAACATCAACCAGTTCGCAACCTTTGCCACTTTCAAACGCTACCGGGAACAATTTTACTTGACCACTAAGCCCCTTAAAATATTTCGTACAACGCTCATGCATTGCCTGTGATTTCGGACCAGGTGTTGCCACCTTAATGTCCGGCACTTCATTTAAATCCACATGTGCCCAATAATCTTTTCCTGATACAAACTCCGTCATTTCATTTCTCCTTTTTACTAGTTTATTTTCGCTCTAACCACAATTAATTTCGCACCGAGCCTCTCAAACCTTTCAACATCCTTCTTCAAAATTCCACTATCCGTTATTAAACCGGCCACCTCATGCAAAAAACCATGTCGTGTTAATGCCGTCTCGCCTATTTTAGAACTATCAGCCAATACATAAGTCTTCTTTGCCCTACTTCGTATTTTCTTGTCTACAGCCGCCACCTGCATATCTGCCGTATATAATGCCCCATCAAGACCAATCCCATCAGCCCCCTGAAAAGCAATATCAGCCGAAAACATATCAAGCACCGCCTCCGCCACAATACCTGTCAAATCAGGTCGCCCTTTACGAACCGCACCACCAAGCAAAATTGTTTGTACCCCATCAGAAAATTGAAGTTCCGATGCCACTGCAAGAGACGGCGTAATCACCGTCAAATCAGAGCGGTCTCGCAAAAGATGAGCCAGCTCCAAAGTGGTAGTACCGGTATCAAGGATAACACGTTGCCCATTTTTAATTATTTTTGCAGCCGCAGCCGCAATTAAACATTTATTTTCATGATTATCCCGGCGACGAGCCACAAAATCAAATTCAAAAGCCATTTTTTCGGTAGAAACCGCACCACCATGCGTACGACGCACAAGCCCGCTTTTTGCCAACTTATCCAAATCGCGCCGAACAGTCATCTCACTGACCTTAAACCGTACAGCCATCTCAGGAATCGAAACTTCCTCTCCAGCCTGTAGCATATCCGCAATTTTCTTTAATCTTTGTGTAGCAGTCATAATAAAAAACGGTACTTTTTGTTAGAAAGCTGCAATATATAACAAAAACTAACATCATGTCAAAATAAATTATTGAGAATTCCTTGTTTTTAAGACAGAACCATTTTACGACAGAATTATTCTAAAATAACCTAAAGAGGCAGCTTATGCTACAAGCAAAAATATAGATAGCGTAAGAATAATTGTAAACGGCCAACACTAAAAAAACTTTTCGGATATGGTCTAACTAAACAATAAATACTATTGAAGATTTCCCGACCTACGTATGATACGAACAAAAGTATGGCGGGGAATCTTCTCGACCGAGTGAGAAATTGAGAAGTTGCCATAAGTGCTTCCTAATTTGCCTCTTGACGTAATCCGCCCTCTTAACTACTCTATTTATACGATTAATAGCCAAAGGAGAGCTGATGAAACAATGCCCTAAATGTAAAGATGAACTTATTCCAAAAAAAATTGGCAATGTAAAAGTAGATGAGTGCCATAAATGTAAGGGAGTTTGGTTTGACAAAGATGAATTAAGACACGCCAAAGATGATGCTGATTCTGACCTGAACTGGTTGGATTTTGATATATGGAAACATGAAGATCAATTCAAGTCAACAGGTTGTGTCCACTCATGCCCATCATGCAAAGAGCCTATGGTTACTATTGAGTACGGAAAATCTAAAGTTATAATTGACTATTGCCCATCATGCGAAGGCACTTGGCTTGAAAAAGATGAATTTAAGAAAATCATTGATTCACTTGAAGATGAACTTTTAACAAAATCATTCTCAGACTACATGAAAGAATCAGTGAAAGAAGGTATTGAGATCCTAAGCGGTCCCGAGTCTTTTGCATCTGAATGGAAAGATTTCTCCAATATTCTTCGTTTTATGGAATATCGCCTATTTGTCGAAAAGCCAACCCTGCTTAACACCATCATAAGTGCTCAAAAAACCATTCAATAATATCAAGGAGAACGCTGATGTTAAATATAACCCCCGATGAGAATGGCCGAACATATTGCGAATCACTTTGTCTTTGCAGAAATCAAAGGGTTTCATTTTAACGAACTTAATAAAGCAATAGAATGGATAAAGAACAGTAATAATTAAAACAGAATATGAAATATATACTCCTACTGCTACTTTTACTATCACTTACAGGATGTAGTACCTATCACTCATTTGTGGAATCAACCACTCCATATATAGTTTCTACATCCGATGAGATAACCCTAGGAAAGCAAGTCTTTGCACAAACCAGAGCCAGCATGAAAGAAAAAAACGTGCCAAGAAATGCAGATCCCGCTCAAGTAGAAAAAATTCAAACAATGGTTCGGCGTATTGCCGCCGTTTCTGATGAACCAAACCTTCCATACGAAGTTGACATATATTCAACAAAGATTGTAAATGCCATGGCTGCACCGGGTGGAAAAATAATTATCTTCACGGGACTATGGGATCCACAAAGAGGATTAGCAAAAAGTGATGATGAAATAGCCGCTGTTCTTGCTCATGAAATAGCGCATGTAACCAGTCATCATTCAGCAGAAGCAATGACCAGCAATATGATTCTAGGCGGCACTCTTGCTGTAGCCGCTGCCATTGCCGACAGCAAAGATGCAGAGACTGTCAGAAATATTCTTGGCGGAGCGTTTATTGCCTATGAAGGTCTGCTGGTAACCAAGTTCTCGCGCAGAAATGAATATGAAGCTGACCGTAAAGGTATAATGTATATGGCAAAAGCTGGCTATGACCCAAGGGCAGCGGTACGAATATGGGAACGTGCATCACATGGTGGAAGTAGCAATGGATCGCCCCTAGACATGATGTCTACCCACCCAAATGACGCTAATCGCATGAAGGCACTACGGCAACAATTACCTGCGGCAATGACCGAATATAGAAATAGATAAAACTAATATTGATCTATAAGTTTAAGATAACAATTAGCGTTAGACCTTTTCGTATAACGCTAATTGTTATCTTAAACTTATAGATCAATATTAGTTTTATCTATTTCTATATTCGGTCATTGC
>CAMZLY010000100.1 GCA_947311825.1 uncultured bacterium | reverse complement strand
TGAGCAATTGGAGCATACCCGTAGGGTCTGTGAAATTGCGAAAAAGCGGAATATGCCGCATAAAATCAAAAAGTGTTCGCAGATAGTTTTGCAAGTGCCTCAACTGAATACCATTTTATTTTTTACAAAAAACAGACTTAATTCTTGATTGTTATTTAATATTTTGTTTTTATACCCGCTCACTACTGCCGGAGGGATGGCTGAGTGGACGAAAGCACCGGTCTTGAAAACCGGCGACCTGAAAGGGTCCGTGGGTTCGAATCCCACTCCCTCCGCCAAACTTTACCCCCAAAAAATGGTTATTATTATGGGCTATTCATGCTTATATTATAAAATCTTTATTTTCACTCAATACATTTACTTGCATTTATACACTTAAATACATATTATTTTACACAAATGAAAACTGCTATTGAAATAAAAGACTTATCGGTAATATTTCCGTCAAGAAGTGGTCCGGTCACTGCACTGGATAATCTTAATTTGGAAATTAAACAAGGTGAGGTGACAGGATTTCTTGGACCAAATGGTGCAGGCAAAACCACCACCATGCATGTGTTGCTTGGTTTTATAAAAGCAACTTCAGGTTATGCATCTATTTTTGGTACAGATGTACGAAAATCAATTGCCCGCAACAAAATAGGCTATTTACCGGAACATCCAGATGCGTATAGATTCATGACTGGGCGTGAAATTTTAAAAATGACCGGACATCTTTTTCTCCTTAAAGGGAAAAAACTTCATACTCGAATTGGTGAAGTCTTACAACTTACCGGCATAGAGCATGCCGCAAATAGACGAATCGCCACCTACTCCAGAGGAATGATGCAGAGAATATGCATGGCACAAGCACTAATAAATGATCCAGACCTGCTTATTCTTGACGAGCCAACTGGCGGCCTTGACCCTATTGGGAGACAAGCAGTAAGACAAATTATTAACAATCTCCGCAAACAAGGTAAAACAATTTTCTTTTCATCACACGAACTTTCAGAAGTCGAACTAGTCTGTGATCAACTTATTATACTTGCCAATGGAAAAGTTGTAGCTAAGGGAAACTCAGCTCAGCTAATAAAATCTGGTGAAAACCTTGAACAATATTTTATGGATGTTATAACAACAAAGGATATTTAATATGCTAAAGATACGCACAATTGCTGCTGCTGTTTGGTTGGAGATACTTCGAAAAAAAGATCTTTACGTGTTACTTGTCCTTTTATCTGTACTATTGATAACGCTGGTATCTCTTAATATTTTCGGCTTAGGCGGCATGACCCGATATATAAAAGATATAGGTCTTTTGCTGGCGTGGATTTTCGGCTTAGTTCTTGCCATCCATATTTCTTCCAGAGAATTACCACAAGAAGAAACCAGTGGAACAATATTTCCACTGCTTGCCCGCCCTATCACGCATGCAGAAATCATTATTGGCAAATGGCTTGGGACATGGAGCATTGTGGTTGTAGCTACCCTCTGTTTCTATATACTCGTGACTGGTGTAACCATCGGCATGGGCGGTGCCATTAACGTTTTAGCAACTGTGCAAGGCTTTATATTGCATGCTACACTTCTCGGCGTCATATCAGCCATCGCACTAGCATTTTCAACACGCCTGAACAGCGATGCCGCCGCAACTCTATCTTTTGTTATTTGCGGAGTCTCCTTCCTTGTTGTTCCTCGTATTCCTAATTTACCTGTTCATCAACAAGGATTTTCTGGCAATGCTTTACTATTTCTATATAATATACTACCGCATTTTGAAATATTTGATATGCGGAAAAGAATTGTTCATGATTATGGACCAATGCCAACAACCGTTTGTGCATTAGTGGTCTTATACGGAATTGTATTAATAGCTCTTACTCTTTTTGTGGCTTTCTTGCTTTATCGCAAGAAACGCTTTTCAAGAGGAGCAATTCAGGGATGAGGAGAATCATATAATGCCTCTATTCCTAAATATATTCCGCAAAAATCACTGGCTGACTTTTGTAGTTTTGCTTGGTCTTATTTTTATTTTATCGTGTACCATAACAACTCTCATTTCAAACCAAGCCTCACAATCAAGCAACATTACAGCAAAATTTATGGGGGAAAGCCGAACCGCTATAAGCCAACATTTCTTTGAAACCGCTGATTTGTACTTCCACAAAGGGGCTGAACATATCCAAAAGAAAACTTTTTCAGATGATATTTTCCAGCGAACAAAAAAAATAGTTTCACCATCAGGACATTTTCATATAGCACACAGTGATATCAAAGAAATCATGCCGTGGCTATGGCTATCCATCAAAATGAATCCGCATGATATAGAAACATATTTAGTCACTTCGTTCTGGCTTTCTACTGCGGCAAATAAACCGGACATGGCACTAGAAGTGCTAAACGAAGCACAGTTAAACAATCCATACAACTATCAAGTTCCATTAGAAAAAGGGCGTATCTACCTAAAACAAGGGCGGCTTAATGAAGCAAAACATGCATTTGATACATCTTTGGCATTCTGGGATAAAACCGCCGACCAACTTAATGAATACGAAAATATGGATCGTGCAGAAGCACTACTCTATCGTGGACTTCTTGCTGAACATGACAACGACACTGCACTTGCTCTAAAACTTTATAAAGAAATATTAACACATTTCCCCCATCGTAGCGGCATTAGAAGTCGTGTTGCCTCAATCGAAAAAGGCGAAAAACCTGAAGTTCTTGCAAATTCATATTGGAGTTCTATACTGAAAAAAGATATTATCAATAAATCAAAATGTAAAAATGAGCACGAACATGAACACGAACATGATGAAGATTCCCATCACGAGGATCATGATCACGGCACAGGCATATAATGTATTTAGAATATTACAACCTTAAAGAATTTCCATTTAATATTACTCCTGACCCGCGTTTTCTTTATTTCTCACAACATCATCAAGAAGCCTACGACCATCTACTTTACGGAATTAATGCACGTAAAGGTTTTATCGAACTCACCGGCGAAGTAGGCTCCGGCAAGACAACACTATGCAGGGCAGTACTATCAAGCCTTGGTGACAGTGTTAAAACTGCACTTATTTTAAATCCATCACTAACCGAAACACAGCTACTACGAGCCATGCTAAATGACTTCGGATTAGAAGCAAAAGGGCGCGACCGTCTTGCTTATATTGAACGACTAAATATTTTTCTGCTTGATATGAATTCTCAAAATATAAATGTAGCCCTACTTATTGATGAAGCCCAAAACCTTGAGCCGTCTGTCATGGAACAAGTACGACTACTCTCCAACCTAGAAACTGACCAGCATAAACTTATTCAAATAGTTCTATGCGGACAGCCAGAGCTAAAAGCCCGTCTTAACCGCCCTGATCTGCGTCAACTAAAACAACGAATCACTGTACGATATCACATCCCCCCATTATCTCTTGCAGAAACAAACGATTATATTATTCACCGATTAACTGTTGCCGGTAATAGCAAAAGTGTTACATTTAATTCGACTGCATTAAAAAAGATTTACCGCTATACCAATGGATCGCCACGTATGATCAATGCGGTTTGTGATAACACCCTACTGGCGGGGTATGTCATGCAAAAAGAAAAATTAGATGCCAGTTGCGTCAAACGAGCTATAAAACAATTAGAGGGAAAAAACTAATGAGCCTAATTCAAGAAGCACTAAAACGCCAACAACAAGACGCTGATGAACAACAAAAATCTAGCCACACGCCGACAGAAACAAATAAGCCAGCACAACCATCCCCGCAAGTGCAAGCACCATCAGCACCGCCACCACCACCAGCAGCAAAACAATTCAAACAGCCCAACATCAGCCCCCCCACTCCACCTACTGAACCACCGCCTTCCCACAAGAAGCCCATGAATTTAGTCAGCCATGAACCTACAGCAACACCATCACATGCCGTTGAACCAACAAAAACTGATCCAAGAAACAAAACTGAAAAAAATCCTTGGCGAAAACTTATTATTGTTCTGCTTTTTCTTTTTCTAATCATTATTGCCGCAGCAGTAATTATATTCATTGCACTAAAAGAATTAACAGGAGATCAACTGGGCAAGGCAATTGCCAAGTACAGCGAGGAAATCGAAAATGTAGATAATGTTGAACCGAAAAACGTTGTTCCTAATACCGTCAAAAAACAGCCAAAAGCAACTAAAACTAAACCAAAAGAAATATCACTAGTACAAAAATCAACAAATAAAACTTCCGAACAAGCTACAACACAGACACCAGTACGAGCACCACTAAAATGGCCCACACTTAAAGTAACCGCTGCTTTGGAAAAAGGTGGTTCAGGTCAGGCAATAATTAACGGCAAGTTCATTACTGTTGGCGAGAGCATTGACGGAGTAAAACTCGTCAAAATCAGCGGTAACGCCGTCGAGTTTTCTTATAAATATGAAAGAAAAATCTTAAAGGTTGGAAATTCTGTACAATAGAAAGAGATGCTTGTCCTACTCTAACTCTGTGCATTTTCTCTATCTTTAATTATTTCACGGGCTCTTTCTACCCGGCGATCAAACTGCGATGACTGAGTAACAAAAAAATGACAGATTTTACCGTTCAATAATTCCTTAACTTCGCTTCTTACATCAAGATCATAGGGATTAAGAATGGCAACCAGAGCCTCGGCGCCTACAAAATCAAAAACCATTGCTCCGCGAGCAACAACGAAATTAATTGGTAACGAAAATACCGTTTCTAGCGTAATCTCAAAATTATCCAAAGAAATAATAGGAGTTCCACACTTCTCGGCAAAACTTCCCATATATTTATCAACATCACCAATATTACGTGACTCAAGTACATGCAATAGCGATATCGTAAGATCATCAGCCTGCCCCGACATCTCCGTTAAATCATTAATAACTCCCGCATACTCTGCCTGCGATAAATCCCCTGATTCCACCAATTTCCAAGCAAAAGTCATTTCTCTTGCCAAACTAAAAGTTGCAGACTCGGCCTTGAGTTCAAGTGATGTCTTTTTCTTACCTGAACTTAAAGACGCCGCCCCCTTATCAACTGCAGTTTGTGACAATAAGTCTATTTGCAATAAAATCTCATTTAATGATGGATCATCTTCTGCGTATAACCTAAGATTATTTAAAACATCGATAGCCACAACACCATTCTTTTCAAGTAATGCCACATCAGCCAAACGAACGATATACTCCTTAGCTTTTGTATGGTCGCCAATCTGACCGTATGCAACTGAAAGTGAATGCAGTGCTTTGTGGTCATTTGGTACTCGTTCTAACACTTCTTCATTTGAAGATATTGAACTCCACACATCTTCCTCTTGAATCTGAGCATCATCATGTTCCATTGATTCTGCCATAATTATTACGTCTCCGTTCTTTTCTATATATAAAATATAATGGCACTTAAATTGCTTTATTAGCTCTATTAATGTACTAATAGCTACCATTAACAATTCAATACGTCAATTATGAATATGTTCTGGAGTTAATAATAATATATGATACTATATAAATCATCTTATATTACGAGATACTTGCAAATAAATATATTCAACATGTCTTGAGGAAAAGAAAATGAATAACACAGCATATAATGGTAAAATTTCTGATATTCTACTTGCTAGGAATATAATTGAAGCTGGCGAGCTGGAAAAGATTGAAAAAGATGCCAGCACAAAAGGTATGCGGCTAGAAAAATATTTAACTGAAAAAAAACTGGTTACCGGTATACAAATGACGCTTGCTCTTGCCGAATATCTTAACATCAAACCAATAACTCTTTCCCACTTCACACCAAACCCTGAACTAATGGACGTTATTCCAAAAGAAATTATGGCTAAACGTATGGCCATTCCGATAACAAGACTTGGTAGCAACTTAACAATTGCCATTGGCGACCCATTTGACCTAATGGCTATTGACGAAATAAGTACCATTACCGGACTATCAATCACTTCATTGGTTGCCCCAGAAGACGAGATTGGCGAAGCCTTAAGTAAAATCTTTGCACAAAGCACCCAAGGGCTGGACATGGAAGAGCTTATGCAAGGCGGTGGTAGCGATATTGAGATTGTAGAAGATAAAGAGAGCGAAGCCAGTCTTGACGAAATGCTCGAAAGTGCTGAAGGTGCACCAGTAATTCGAATGGTAAACATGATCCTAGTAGAGGCTCTGCGTACCGGTGCAAGTGATATCCATATTGAACCCATGGAAAAACGACTCCGCTTACGCTATCGAATTGATGGTGCACTAGTAGAACGACCAAGTCCACCAAAAGCCCTACAGGCTGCCGTAACATCAAGAATAAAAATTATGTCTGATTTGGATATTGCCGAACGCCGCATTCCACAAGATGGTCGTTTCAATATTAAAGCACTAAGTAAAGAAGTAGATTTACGTGTAAGCGTGCTACCAACCAGTCATGGCGAAAAAATAGTTATGCGTATTCTCGATAAATCATCGCTATCACCAAGCCTCGCTAGTCTTGGCCTAGACAAAATCGCCGAAGACGCAATGACGTATGCAATTCAACAACCGCACGGTATAATCTTGGTCACCGGTCCTACCGGTAGCGGCAAAACAACTACACTTTACTCATGTCTACAAGATATCAATAAACCAGACATAAATATTATCACTTGCGAAGATCCGGTAGAATATCAGATCGAAGGAATCAATCAGGTGCAAATGAATGCAAATGTCGGACTTACCTTTGCATCAAGTCTACGCTCTATTCTCCGTCAAGACCCCGATGTTATCCTTGTGGGAGAAATTCGTGATGCCGAAACCGCAGAAATCTCAATTAAAGCCGCCTTAACTGGTCATTTAGTTCTAAGTACACTACACACAAATGATGCACCTGGGGCAGTAACGCGACTGATTGATATGGGAACAGAGCCTTTTATGCTTGGGTCATGCCTGATTCTGGCTCAAGCACAACGACTTTATCGCAGACTTTGCACATCATGCCGTAAAACCACAACTATAAATGAAAAAGTCCTTAAAGCTAATCATATAAACCCGCACTACTTCAGTGGTGATAAAATATATAAAGCCGTCGGCTGCCCACGCTGTAACAATGGTTATAAAGGTCGTGGTGCTATTATGGAAGTTATGTTGGTTAATGATCAAATTCGAGAAGGTATTCTTGCCGGTGCGACAGCAGGCGAACTGAGAGAAATTGCCCGAGCAAACGGCATGTTAAGCTTAAAAGACGTTGGTTTGACACGGGTAAAAGATGGACTAACATCGCTAGAAGCCGCTATTGAAGTAACTGGAGGAGAGTAGTAATTTAAAGAATTATAGTATTAATAGCTCGCCAGCAATGCTATAGCACTGCAAGGTAGGGACTAAAACTTTTGAGAAAACATATATTTTAACTAGGAGAAATATTATGAGCCCGGTAGTACGTTTATCAGACTCCGCAAACAAGAAACAAAATAAGAATAAAAAATCAAATAGCAGTACTAATTCAAACAAAAAATCCGGCTCAAAAAAAAGAGTTCCCGGCTCAAGGAAAATAGTAAATGAACTGCTACCAGCATTTTCACGTCAGCTTGGTGCCATGCTAACATCAGGAATGCCGATTGTGGCATCACTAGAAGCACTCGAAGAGCAGACCGATAATGTTGGCTTCAAAACGGTTATCGCACATGTAAAAGCATCAATTGAAGGTGGGGCAGCCTTCTCCGAAGCATTAGCGTTATATCCTTATATTTTTGATGACCTATATGTCAATATGATACGTGGCGGCGAAAGTGGAGGTCAACTTGCAGAAACTATCGGGCGTCTTGCGACCTTTATGGAAGCCGCATCCCGCTTAAAACGAAAAGTTAAATCTGCAATGATGTACCCCGTAATTGTTCTCTGTATTTCCCTTGCATTAGCTACCGGTATGATTGTCTTTATCGTTCCTGTGTTTGGAAACATGTTTGCCGATTTCGGAGCAAAACTACCGGCACCAACCCAATTCCTTATCAATGTAAGTGATTTTATTAAAGCTTATGGATTATATATTGGTGCAGTAATCGGTATTGCACTCTTTGCTTTCAATAAATGGAAAGCCACACCAGAAGGAGGACTTTCCGTTGACCAATTCAAACTACGAATGCCCGTTTTTGGCGAATTAACCAGCAAAGTCGCTGCCGCACGTTTTGCAAGAACTCTAGGACAACTTATCCATAGCGGTGTCCCCATTTTGAGTGCTCTTGATATTGTTGCAGGTGCCACGGGCAACAAAGTCGCCGGAAAAGTTGTAATGAATGCACACACCGCAGTAGAAAATGGAGATCCACTTTCCTCCGCTATGCTGACACAAACCGCATTCCCCAAAATGCTAGTTCGTATGCTTCAAGCAGGAGAAAAAACAGGTAAAATTGATGTTATGATGGATAATATTGCCGATTTCTATGATGATGAAGTTGAAACTATGCTCGAAGGACTAACGTCACTTCTTGAGCCACTTCTTATGGTTTTTCTCGGTGTTATCATCGGTGGCATCGTACTTTGCATGTTTATGCCTATTTTCAAGATGAGTGAAGTTGTCAACTTCTAAAAATCTTAAAAATGAGAAAAAATAGCTTTACATTGCAACCCATATAACTATATTATGCATTCCAATTCTGCACTACAGTAGAGGTGTTTGCAAAACTACTGCGCATGGCATTTTAGGCGAGTAGATTCTGCCTTTTGTGCAATTGAGCATACCCGTAGCGAAAAAGCGGAATATGCCGTATAAAATCAAAAAGTGCCCGCAAATAGTTTTGTAAGTGCCTCAATAATAATAATATGGAAAATATAAATATGTCTCGCATTTTACTTGTTGATGATGAACCCAGTATTCTAAGCGTATTAAGTACCCTGCTCAAAACTGAAGGCTATGACGTTGAACCTGTTAATGATGGCGAAAAAGCCAAAGAACTGCTCGCTTCAGATGATTTCGACCTTTTACTTTCAGATATCAGAATGGCACCTGTCAATGGCTTGGAGCTTCTCAAAATTGCCAGAGGGAAAAAACACCCACTAACAACGATCATGCTCACCGCCTATGGTTCAGTTGAAACCGCCATTGATGCACTTAAACTCGGAGCATTCGATTTTGTAACAAAGCCCTTTAAAGTTGATGAGCTACTTATTACCATCCAAAGAGCACTCGAATTCAGTAACGCACTCTCAGAAAATGCATCCTTAAAAGAACAACTTGATAGCCGATACCACATCGAAAACATCATCGCAGAAAGTGCAGAAATGCAAGATACCTGCGAAATGATAAAAAAAGTAGCCCCTTCTGAGACCACGATCCTTATATATGGAGAAAGCGGAACAGGAAAAGAACTAGTAGCAAAAGCAATTCATTCATACAGTAAACGAAGTAAAGGGAATTTTCTTGCCGTAAACTGTGCAGCTCTTCCCGAGGCACTACTAGAGTCAGAGATGTTTGGTCATGTCAAAGGTTCTTTTACCGGAGCTTCTAGTAATAAAACAGGTCTTTTTGAAGCTGCTAATTCAGGAACCATCTTTTTAGATGAAGTAGGCTCCATTCCTCTTGCTGTACAGGGAAAATTACTGAGAGTACTTCAAGAAAAGGAAATAAGAGCTGTTGGTAGTAACAAAACTATAAAAGTAGATGCTAGAGTACTTGCCGCCACAAACGTACCACTAGAACAACTCATTCAAGAAGGCACCTTTAGAGAAGACCTATACTACCGTTTAAGCGTAATCCCAATCAATATAAAACCATTACGGGAACGCCCAGATGATATTCTACCACTAGTTATGCATTTTATCCAACAAGACATACCACAAAACAGTGAACCACCATCTCTTTCACCTGAAGCAAAATTACTACTAGAAACGTATTCATGGCCAGGCAACATAAGAGAACTGGAAAATGCAGTAAAACATGCTATCACTTTTGCTGATAATAACCAGATTGAAGTAAACAACCTACCAGCCAGAATAGCAACCTCTCAAGGCAATACCATACAATCAACAGTCAACAATATCAGTCAAACTGAAAATTATGCACCACAACCCCTTAAAGACTTTCTTAAAAATCAAGAACGCATATATCTCAAACAGATATTAGCCCAGAATGATGATAACAAAGAAAAAACTGCCGCAACCCTGCAAGTCAGCCTTGCCACACTCTATCGCAAACTAACAGAATAAATAGAGTTTTGTGGTAACTTCAAAAATATTTTATGGTCGGGAAGATTTTCTGTAATTTCTCAATAGAGTTATAGATTTAGAATTATTCCACCACTGGGCTTGTTTCTGTAGTGCATTGATTGAAAACTAAAAAGAAGCTTCTCAACATTACCCGCCGCCATTTGTGCCGCTTCGCGGCATAAATGGCGGTGGGAGTAGTGACATCTGCTTAATAGTCAATCATCGTCCCACTGGGGCAAGCCCAGTGGTGACGTTACATAAATGGTGTTTCTGGCATGTTTGATGTTAAACCATATTTACATGGTGTTGCATTTAGAGAGTTAGAAAACAAAGCCTATTTCAAGCTTGTTACAGTTTCTCGGTATGGAATTAAATGGCCGAATGAGCAGGATTTTAGCTCGGATACAATTGTTTTTGATCTTACCGCAGAAAAAGAATATCGCAAGGTGGCAGAGTCATCTGAATTTTATAAAGCATAGTCTTTTGGTGTTTTTTGAATATTAAAATTAGGAATTATTGGTTATGGTAAAGAAAAAGAATAAAGCAAACGTACAGAGAAATAAAATACGAAAAAAGCAACGTGCTGTCGCCCGTAAAAACAGACGAAAAAGTAATATGGGATTACAGCAAAAGTTCTTGAGTGTCGGCAGGAAGGAGGTTCGTGAAGCACCTATACATGACATTATTGTACCTGGAGATCTAGAGGGTGGGAATGGCATGTGGTATGTTGTCGTTAGTCGTGCTCTCTCCACTGGAGAAATTGCAGTAGGGTGTTTTCTCATGGATACATACTGTCTTGGTGTCAAGAATACATTCATCAAGGTTCTTTCTATATCCGCATATAATGAAATGTGCGAACAAATAACTAGGCATGCTGACTATGTTTACGACAAGTCACCAGCGTATGCTCGCAAATTTATTGACGATGCCGTTGCCTATGCTCGTAATCTCGGGTTTGCACCGGGGGATGATTTCAGTAAGACTTATACGATAGTGGAAAGTATTGATTCTTCGGAATGCACTGAAAACTTTACGTTTGGTAAGGATGGTAAGCCATTTTTTATGTCAGGTCCAAATGACACTCCTTTAAAGAGTGCTATAATTATGAAGACGCTTGAGGAGCGCTGTGGTGCCGATGGATTTTATTATATGCTAGGTGGCCCAATTGATGCCGACTGGCTTGATGATGAATAGTGATAGGTACGGCGGAGCACCTGACGGTGCAACTACAAACTTTCAGAGTTTATGTCGGATAGTAATAAACCTGATGTGCCTTGTATTGATCGGCATGGTTACTGGTTGTATTACGACTTCGCCAAATGATGTGGCAATTCAATCTCATCCAGATGATTATGTTATTTTAATTCATGGTCTTACACGCTCGCACAAAAGTATGAATCGCCTGCAAGAGAAGCTTAATGTAGAGGGTTATAATGCGATATCATTGGAATATCCATCACGCAAATTATCTATCAAGGCTATTTTGCATCGGGCTTTCAGCCCTGTCAATATTTCGATGGTAATTGAGAACGGCACAGAGCACCGTTTTACGTATTTATAAAGCATAGGAAAAAATGGTTTTGTTGTCATAAATGGTACTGCTGTGCCGCCGTAGTAAGATAAGCACGAGGGCGGGACGGCAAAGATTTGTAGTAACCTTCTTAAAGAAATATTTTATGGTCGGGAAGATTTCCCAACCTACATTTGAAATGAACAAAAGTAGGGCGGGAAATCTTCCCGCCAGAGTGAGTTTTGAGAAGTTACGATTTGTAAAGCTGTGATTCTGTCTTGGACACAGAGACTGTCAACAAAACAGGTGCGTTTTTTGAGCAGTTGTTGCCCTTTATTGCGATTTAAACATAATGCGTAAAGTGGATAGTAATATATGAGCATTATGGTAGGTTATTGAGACAAATGCAGGATCCGTCAATGGATAGGGTTCGTTTTTACTAATAAAATAAGCAAAGGAAAATAAGATGAATAAGTATAAAATGAGTTTAGCGGTATTAGCACTGACCCCAGTGTTGGCAATGTCT
>CAMZLY010000099.1 GCA_947311825.1 uncultured bacterium | reverse complement strand
GTTGCAAATATTATATGCTAAAAAATGTCACAATTATTAATTTATATTGTGACATTTTTTCACACTTTTTCACACTTTTTCTGCGTGGTTATTAAGTGAATATTTGTTATCAACATGTAATAAAATATGAAAAACCACTACACAAAGCCTGATATATATAAATTTGCGCTATTTTATAGCTGGTTTTACTCAATGTAACTTGACGCAATAACAGCCGTTATCCTTTTTGGCATATATTATGCTATTTATGTGGCGAACAATTCAGCGATGGACGCTGATAAATAAAACAAAGAAAGGAGATCATGTTATGTACTGGATAAATAACAGAACACTTAGTCCGTTTTCAGAGTTCAGAACTCTGCAACGGGAAATGAATCGTCTGTTCGAAGGAATAGATGATGATGTCTCAATGTCACGATTTCCTATGCTCAATGTATGGAGCAATGAAGATAATGTAATCGTTACAGCTGAGATCCCCGGATTGTCAAAAGATGATATTAATATTAATGTTGTCAACAATGTACTGACAATTTCCGGCGAAAGAAAAGAAGAGGAACTTGCTGACGATACAGTATGTCATCGTTACGAAAGAGGTGTTGGTAAGTTTGTTCGTACTGTGCAACTTCCATTTGCCATAGAGTCCGGTAAAGTTACCGCCAAATATGATAAAGGCGTACTAATCATTACTCTACCGCAGCACGAAGCCAGCAAACCAAAGAAAATTGAGATTACAACATCTTGAAAGGAGGTACCGAGATGAAAAGAAAAGATAAAGAATTAGAGAAATATAATAAGAATGATGTCGAACAGACAAATGATAATCCGGTATTTCTACCTGCCGTAGATATTTACGAGAAGGACGATTCCATCTTGGTAAGATGCGATATGCCAGGTACGGAGGAAAATCAAGTTAGTGTTACATTGGAAAACAATGAGTTGACCATAACCGGTACGCAAACAGCATTTGTGCCGGAAGGTTACAAACTTCTATCTGGTGAATATAATACCGGTATTTTTAAGCGAACATTCAAAATACCGCAGAAAATTAATCGTGAGGCAATCACCGCCAAACTCAATGACGGCGTACTAGATCTCACGCTTCCTAAGGCAGAGCAAGAAAAGCCACGGAAGATAGAAATAACAACAGGAGGATAACTATAAAATAGAAAGGCAACAACAAGCCCCGGCATAAGGCATAACAACTTATGCCGGGGTCAAACTTTACTTAATAATAACAGAAAGGCAGTCATAAAATGAAAAATCATATATATCAAGACGCAACATCAGTCTCCGTACAATTTCTACACATGCCTAATTCAGAAAACATAAAAGAAGTGGTTGAAAAAGAAATTGAAACTTTAAACAAAATAATTTCTCCATACTCCTACTGCAAAGTTATTATTGATGAAACTCAACGCCGCTCTTCGTTGGGTGTTTATGAAATTAAAGTTTATTTAACAGTACCAAGTGATAGAGTCTATATTGCACAATGTAAAGAAGAAGGTAATTCACATAAAGCAATTTATCATGCCGTCCATGATGCATTTGATAATATCCGTCGCCAGCTACTTAAAGTCAGAAATAAAATTACACATAACAGAAAACTTCAACATGCTGCATAAGTAAAATAAAGGAGAAATATAACTAATGATTATAGCAAAAAATCTGATAAAGGACTTTGGAAGAAGACGTGCTGTTGATAACGTCTCTTTTGAAGTTAAAAAAGGTACCGTCCTGGGATTCCTCGGACCTAACGGAGCTGGCAAGACAACAACCTTGAGAATGATTGCTGGCTTTCTTCCACCAAGCTCCGGAAGCGTAACGGTAAAAGGTGTTGATGTGGCAAAAGATCCCGTTGCCGCACAAAAGAATATGGGCTATATGCCGGAAACAACGCCCCTATACGAAGATATGAGCGTATATTCATTTCTTAGGTTTGTCGCAGAAATTCGTGGATTCTCCGGCATAGAGCGAGATAAAAGAGTTGACCATGTGTTAGAACAATGCTTTTTGCAATCGGTACAACATCAGGGAATTGATACGTTATCCAAAGGGTATCGGCAACGAACCTGCCTCGCCCAAACTCTACTTCATAATCCGGACATCTTGCTACTTGACGAACCAACCGAGGGACTTGACCCAAACCAAAAACAGGTCGTAAGAAATATGATCCAAAATATGGCGGAAGAACGTGTTATCATGTTATCCACCCATGTGCTAGAAGAAGTGGAAGCCATCTGCACTCGTGCCATCATCATCAGCAACGGCATAATTGTTGCCGATGATACTCCAGTAGGCCTTAAAAAACGTAGTTCACGCTATAATGTTGTTACTCTAAATGCCGATGGAAAAAACATTGAAAAAACGCTAGAAAAAATCGACACGGTTGAAAAAACAGAAACTATGGACGACGGGCGTATTCTCGTATTCCCAAAAATAGGCGAATCTATTGCCGCGGAAGTGCTTAGTACGGCACAAAAGAACAAATGGACACTTAAAGATCTTAAAGTCGATGATGGTAGGCTTGACGATGTATTCAGACAGATAACTATAACCGAAGATATTAACAAAAAGGATGTTGCATAATGAACGAATCTATACACCATACTTTATCAATAGCTAAACGCGAATGGAGATCATATTTTGATTCTCCGGTCGCTTATGTTTTTATTATTATATTTCTAATGCTAATGGGGTTCTTTACATTTTCATTGGCACAGTTTTTTGAAGCCGGACAAGCTGATCTAAGAGGTTTTTTCGTCTGGCATCCGTGGCTCTATATGATTCTTGTCCCGGCAGTAACAATGCGATTATGGGCGGAAGAACGACGCTCGGGAACTATTGAACTACTATTTACAATATCTGCGACTCCACTCCAGGCATTGCTAGGCAAATTCTTTGCCGCCTGGCTTTTTATGTTGCTTGCATTAGCACTCACATTCACTGTGCCGCTAACGGCATCCTATCTTGGCTCCCCTGATACCGGAACCATAATAGCAGGCTATTTCGGTAGTGCATTACTTGCCGGTGCATATATCGCAGTAGGAATGTTTACTTCCGCACTCACACGAAATCAAGTCATCAGCTTTATTCTCGCTGTTGTTATCGGTCTGTTTCTTATTCTTGCCGGATATCCACCGGTAACTAATTTGCTTTCACACTGGGCACCTTTATGGATGATTAACGGTATTGCCGCATTCAGTTTTATGCCGCATTACGAAACAATGCAACGTGGTGTAATTGATTTACGTGATATTGCATATTTCGCATCTGTAATATTTTTTATGCTCTTTGCAACACAAGTTGTTCTCAAAAATAAAGTAGGAAGATAATAGGAGATTTTTACTATGAAAAAAATAAATATAAGCAAACTCAGTGGCATTTCCGCCATACTAATTCTACTTGGAATTATAATTGCATTCAATGTTATTCTCAGTCCAATGCGGCTACGCAAAGATGTTACTCAAGATAAATTATATACATTATCAGACGGAACAAAGACTTTATTAAAAGGTTTAGATCGTGATGTAACACTAAAATTATATTTCTCAAAAAGTAATGAACGCATACCCGTTCCAATAAAGAATTTTGCCGGACGTGTACGTGATTTACTTAAAGAGTATGAGTCAAACTCCAAGGGACATATTACTGTTGAAGAGTTTGATCCTAAAATAGATTCAGATGAAGAAGAATGGGCTCAAAGATACGGATTACATGGTCAGCCACTTGATATGTTCGGTGCCGGCGGGAATCTATACTTTGGTATTGTCGCAGTATCCGGGAAAAAAGAAGCAGCAATTCCAATGCTTGCACAAAGCATTGAACCGCAACTTGAATATATGCTTACCAGGATGGTCAGCGAAATAACCAAACAAAAAGAGTCAAAAGTAGGACTGCTAAGTTCCTTGCCTGTACAAGGCGTAAGCAGAAATCCATATATGCCACAAGCACAAGGTGCTCAAAGCTGGGCGGTAATATCAGAACTTAAACAACAGTATGATATCAAGAAAATAGAAATGAATTCCACTGAAATACCTAGCGATATCGATACTCTTATCGTAATACAACCGACAGATCTTTCAGATGTAACACTTTATGCCATTGATCAGTTTGTATTACGTGGCGGTCGACTACTCGCATTTACCGATCCACTCTGCCTCATCGCACAGGAAAATGCACCGCAACAACAATACGGTATGCCACCGCCTAAAAATAGCTCTGATCTGAACAAGCTAACTTCCGCTTGGGGATTAACCATGCCTACCGGACAACTCGTTGCCGATGAATCTGTCGCCAGCACACTATCTACCGGACAAGGTCAGACACAGCGCAATCCTGCCTGGCTATCATTGCGTAAACAAAATATAAATAGCGAAGATATAACAACCAGTTCATTAAAAGAACTAATGTTGCCTTTTGCCGGAACTTTTAGTGGTACAGTTTCTAACGGTTTAAAGATGACTACCCTATTAAGTACAACCGACGATGGCTTCCTTGCAAATACCTATGCCGCACGTTATGGCAAGTTTGATACACCGACCAATAAAAGCAAACTACCCATCGCCGTACGTATTCAAGGAAAATTCAAGACTGCATTTCCCAACGGGGCTCCAAAAAATGATGAAAGCGAAGAAAATACAAATGACAGCACACCCGGCTTACAAGAAAGCCAGAAAGATGGTGTAGTGATTCTTGTTGCCGATGTTGATATGCTCGCAGATAGATACTGTATACAAAAAAGCAACTTCTTTGGACAATCTATTTCACAACCAATTAACCAGAACATAAGTTTTGCAGTCAATATGGTTGAACAACTATGCGGTAGCGACGTGCTTATCGGATTACGTAGCCGTAACTCATTCGACCGTCCATTTGATCGTGTTATAAAAATGGAAAAAGCTGCCACCATGAAATGGCAGGCAGAAGAAAAACGGTTAGATGAAAAACTACAAGCAACACAAGCGAGACTAAGTGCATTACAACAAACAAAAAATGACGGTCAACAACTTATGCTCTCGCCAGAACAACAGAAGGAAATCAAAAAATTCAGAGAAGAAACATTTCAAACTCAACAGGCACTTAAAGAAGTTCGCAAAAACCTAAGAAGTGATATTGAAAAACTAGGGATGCGTTTAAAAGTAATTAACATTCTACTCATACCATTACTAATTGCAATATTCGGTATTTGGCACGGAATTAGAGTTCGTAAAACAAGATAACAGAAAGGAAATTTTACAATGACAGGGAAAAAAATAACAATAATGGCTATAGTTCTAATTGTACTGGCATCTATCGCTGTTGTACAAAAGAAAAGCAGTGACTTACACAGAACAAAAAAGGTTAATGCTGATAAAACACTACTTGAAAACATAGACCTCAATACCATCACGGAGCTCGATATTATTGATGGCTCCAACAAAATTACTGTTGCCAAAAATGACGAAGTTTGGAAAGTGACATCACTCTACAACTACCCGGCAGATTTTCAAAAACTTGCCACTTCCATACAAAGAACATCGCAAGTAAAACTTGGTGAGCCTGTTCCTGCCGGTAATATTGATAAATCGGAATTCGGACTGGATAAAAATGCAAAACAGATTATCCTAAAAGCCGGAAACAAAAAAATACTGGCTCTCAAAGTCGGGGTAAGTCGCGATGCATCAAAAACCGTCGGCTGGGCTAACCAACGATTCATCACAAAAAGTGGCGACGACTCCATATATCTTGTTAATGACGACTTTGGTTACTTTCTTACCAATAATGAAGGCTGGATAAAAAAAGATTTACTTAAAGTAAACTCCGGCGATATTGTTGCCATAACCAGCAAAGATATAAAACTGAAATTAAACGGCACAGACTGGAAACTTGATGGCATCAAAAAGAATCAAGAACTTGACACCTCAAAACTAAGCAAATTAAAATCCGTTCTTCAATACCTCAGCTGCAAAAGTATAGCCGATCCCGCAAAATCAGAAAACGATATCGGTATGGATAATCCAGAAATCTATACGGCAACCACCAAAGATGGTTTTACCTATACCGTAAAAACTGGCAAGCCCAATGATGAAGGTGATGTATATGCACAATTCGCTGTAAAATATGACAGGCCAACAGTACCGAGCAAGCCGGAAAAAGATGCGGCAGACGATAAAAAGACCGCTTATGAAAATGAACTTAAACAATACAACGAGACAGTCGCAGCAAATGAGAAAAAAGCAACTGAGTTAAATGATAGACTATCCCGCTGGACATACATACTCGATAAATATCAAGCAGAAGCATTTCTTCTGACTCACGAAAAACTCGTAAAAGAAAAAGAGAAAAAGTCTGACCGGAAAAAGAAAAGACAGACTGAAGGACTGAATGATAAAATATTATAGGGCGAGCTGTCCCAGCTAGCCGGGAAAGCGCTACGAACAACAAGTTCAAAGCCTAAATATGCTAATCTTTGGAGGTACTTGAAATAGATAATCCCGGTTTTATTGTAATTCACCCAAACAAAAAACTCACATGATATTGCAATATTTAGCATTGATGAGAAAACCGGAAGAATTACATTTACGGGGAAAAGATTCCGTTTAATGATAGCCCCATCTGCATCGAATTCTTAAATTAAAGATGTGCTTCCAGATGGTTTTGCAAGAGACTAATTATATAAAAGTTTTAGTGAGATATCTATTTTGTAATTATTCTAAAAAACATTTGAATGCTGTTTGTGCTGTTAATCATAATAGTATTGGTGTTAATTGGTGGGGTGGATTTAATATTGTTTATTATTGGTAGCCAACCACTTTTAAGACTAGGGCAAAACTCTATAGAGTAAGTTTTGTTTGATGTACTTTCCCAACAAATAATATAATTGTCATTATTATCTTTGCTTAAACTGTATACTTTTAATAGTGAATTTACATCAAACGGATTTGTTCCTGCTAAATATTCTTCGTAATTATTCATCCCATCATGATCAGCGTCCCCGCTTTTTGAAGAATCGTTAGAACCCCAATTAAAGTTTGTAGCCCATAGTTCATAGCTTATTGCAGTGCCGTCAACAGTAGCGCTGTATGGACCATAATAAAGCAAATGTCCTTGATTGTTTTGCTCCACTATTCGCCAAGTATATTTATTTCCTGATAAAACATCATTATCAATAATATCGTATTTATATGGAGGATCACTATTTCTGAACGGAGGGACATATATTATATTTTTATTTACTCTTACCCAATTATCATTAAACTGTCGTTCAATATAATAGCCGATAGTACCAACTTCTACATCAACATTCCAAGAAACATGAACTTTGCCATTAGTTGTTTTTGCAATAAACCCACTAATTACAACAAGGTTCGGATAATTATCATATCCGAAGTCGGCATCCAGTATATGTTCTCCAGAAGCAATAGTTACTGTTGTTTCATTGTCAAGAGTACCGTCGCGATCATATGTAGGGTTATTTTCTAATCCTGTAGGCAAAGAGTTTGTAATAACCTTTACCGTAAATGTACCTGTTGTGAAATTTGTAAATATATATATACCTTCATCATCAGTAATAGCAGTTTCTAGGATTGATGCACCACTATCATATAATTCCATTGTGACGTTTGTAATTCCTCTTTCATCGGTATCTTGGGTTCCATCTCCGTTAAGATCATACCAGATAAAATCTCCTATTACTTTACCGAGCTCATAAGCCCCAGCATCTACGTTACCTCCTATTACCCGGTCATATCCTACTCCGCGTTGATCATAAGTTAATAAAGATGTTGTTTGTCCTAGATTAATGGCAGGACTATTAATTTTTAACGCATGTGTTAACGTTATGCCTCCGTTATTTTCAAGTTGATAAACTCGCGGATTTCCATTTTTATTGCCGGTCAAGGTTGGAGCCCCTAAATTATCTGTATTATTGTATAAGCTATATTCAATAACATTTATATTGCCGGCAATATCTGAAGAAGGATTGTTACTCGCAATAATGCTATTATATATTTCTACACTTCCGTTATTGCGATAAAAACCACCACCTTCAGTAGTAGTAGCACAAGTATTATTATAAACTGTACAGTTGTAAAACTTCTGAGTTTCGGTGCCGCTAGAGTTAATATGAATACCTCCTCCTCTATCACTTGACGTATTTTCACTTATTGTGCAATTTTGCAAAACAGCAGGATCTACGATACTCATGGCTCCACCGTCATCACTTGCATTATTATTGTAAAATAAAGAGCTATCTATAAAAAGATAAGACTGACCTCCACCAGAGAAAATGCCACCACCATCGGCAGTATTGTTTGTGGCAGAATTACCAGAAAATGTTGAGTTGTATATCCATATATTCTGATCCGTAATATACATTCCTCCTCCATTATCAGCAGCCAGATTATCCAAGACTTTGCTATTGTAGATATAAGTGTTCCACTCTTGGTTTGCTGCGTTAATGTATATTCCGCCACCATAACTATTAGTTGCGTTGTTTGCGATAATAACACTATTGCTAATGTTAAAGTGAGTTTTATATGAACCGATACCGCCCCCAAGTGTGCTTGCAGTATTGTTTGATATTATACAGTTTTCGATGGTGTTTGTTATTGCTTGATCTTGCACATCAAAGTAAATACCGCCACCACGATTTTCAGAAGTGTTACCTGATATTGTAGAATCATTTATTGTTAATAATGCACGACAATAAATTCCACCGCCATAACGTGGGGTGGTTGAGTTGTTGATAATAGTACAGTTTGTTAAGGATGCTTTATTTGCATTAATTGCAATATATATTCCACCGCCATAATTTGATGATGTGTTTTCAGATATTATACAATCGGTCATTGTAAGGTTAACCCCATTGTCAGCATGCACTGCTCCACCATAAATGCCGGCTACACAATTTGTGATAGTGGTGTTAATTATTTTTGTGTCGGTTCCATTAAGAGATACGGCTCCACCATCACCTGTTACAGAGCAGGTTGTTATTAAACAATTAGAAATTATTAGATATGAATTTGTTCCTGTACCAAAAAATATAGCCCCACCATCTGTTTCACCGATACAGTTAGAAATTGTCATGTCCGAAATTATGATGCTTTTATTTGCGGATGAAATATTGAATATTCGAGTGGCTGCATTGCCATCTATATTAAGACCCTCTCTGCCGGATCCTTTTACATCAATGCTGGTATTAATATTAATATCAGAGTTTATAATAATATTGGTAATCCCAGCATCAAAATTAACCTTATCTCCATCAACGGTACTACCTATAATGTTTCTGAGAGTTCCATTTCCGCTATCGGCAGAGTTTGTTACTGTATATGTAGATGCATTTAAATTATTAATAAATATAGCTAAAGACGTGTAAACTATTAGTATTGTTATAGTTTTTCTTTTCATTTTTTATATTTACCTTGTCTGTTAGAGTTATAGAAGTTGTTTACATTTACCCCAGCTATATCATAAGACATAAAATGAATCAACAGATAGTTTCGCAATTCAGCGATAAAGAATCGCAACAGAATTCAGAATAAAGCATGATTTACGGACATTATTTGAATATTGGCTAGTGAGGTCTGCCTATGCAAGGATGTCAATGGATACGAGAAGGAAACTACAGAAAGCAAATAAATGTTATGGCGGCTGATTGTATTGTTGCTGAACTGCGACTGAAAATCTTATTTGACCGGGCATGATTAGACCACGAGGGATCAAGTAATTGCGAATATAATGGGACTTATTGGCTCAATTACATGCATTCTGTATGAGAAAACCAGTTATTTGTTTTATTGGCAAAATTGACCAGTAAGAGCATAACGGGAACTTCTACCAGTACGCCTACAATGGTTGCTAGTGCGACGGGGGAGTTGGCTCCAAATATGGCAATCGCAACAGCAACCGCCAGTTCAAAAAAGTTAGACGCACCAATCATTCCTGCTGGTGCGGCTATATTATGTGGTAGTTTGAGCAATTTTGCCGAGAGGTAGGCAATAAAAAATATTAATATCGTTTGAATGATAAGAGGTACAGCAATTAGCCCGATATGCAACGGATTGTTTAGAATAGTATTGCCTTGAAAAGAAAAGATAATTACTAGAGTTAGAAGTAACCCAATAATAGTTATATTACTGAATTTTGGCAGAAAAGTATTTTCAAAGTATTTTAGTCCTTTGTCTTTTATTACATGACTACGAGTTAATATCCCGCCTAGTAATGGCACAACAACGAATAATATTACTGATAGGAAAAGAGTATTCCATGGCACCGAAATATTACTTACGCCAAGTAAGAACTTAACTATAGGGACAAAGGCAACTAGAATTATTAAGTCATTAGTGGCCACCTGTATAACGGTATAGGCAGGGTTTCCTTTGGTGAGATGGCTCCACACGAAAACCATGGCGGTGCATGGGGCTGCTCCCAGAATCACTGCACCGGCAAGATAATCTTTTGCCAGATCATGTGGAATAAGATTTTTGAAAATCACAAAGAAAAAGAGCCACGCAATGCCAAACATTGTAAATGGTTTAACCAACCAGTTTGTTATCCAAGTTATAAATAGACCCTTTGGATTTCGACCAACATCTTTTATGCTTTTAAAATTAACTTTCATCATCATGGGATAAATCATTATCCAGATAAGAATTGCTACTGGAATTGATACATGGGCATATTCAAGTTTACCGAGAAAGTTAGGGATGGAAGGAATAAATTTTCCTATTAGTATGCCGGCAACCATGCAGAGTGCAACCCAGATGGTTAAATATTTCTCAAAAAATCCTATTTCTGCTTGTTTGTTGTTATGTTCTTTCATTTTTCTCCTTTTGGTTGTGTTAAAGTTGTTTGTTTGTGTAAAGTTTTCCTTTTGGTAGGGCGAGCTCTCCTAGCGAGCCGGGATTGTATCAATAGGTATCTCTTTGTCAGTACCGTGCTGTATTATCGCGTCGCCTGCGGCTCGCTCCGGCTCCCTCGGAGAGGTCGCCCTACCTTCCGGCTCGCTTGCCATACCTAGTGTTTCTACGTATTTGCGTATTTCATCACGGACGTTTCGGTAGCAGTTTAGCTGTTCTTCTTCTGTTGCACCTTGTGCAGCAAGTTCTTTTGCGAGAGCGGGTGGATCTTCAAATCCAACGTGAATTATTTCTGCTTTACCTGGAAAAATAGGACAGTTTTCATTGGCGTGTCCGCAGACGGTGATAACATAATTAAAATCTATATCTAATAAATCAGTTACATATTTTGATTTATGGTTAGAAATATCAATACCGAGCTCTGCCATAACTTTTACTGCATTTGGGTTTAGACCGTGTGTTTCTATGCCTGCTGAATAGGCTTCGATAATATCGCTTTTTAATGCACGTGCAAAACCTTCTGCCATCTGGCTACGGCATGAATTTCCGGTGCATAGGAATAATATTTTTAGTTTGTTGTTTGACATAGTTCCTCCTTACTTACGGAAAGAATTTCTTTCATTATTTGGTTATCATGAATGATTTGTTGATCATTAGTAATAGAATTATTAATTAATGTAATAATACCTTTTGCAGGAGGAGACGGAGAGTCCGGCAACCGATAATACATCCATCGTCCTTCTTTTCTGTCCTCAATAAGTCTGGCCTGCCGCAAAATAGATATATGTTTTGATACTGTAGATGGCGCAAGGTTTAACATTTTTATAATCTGGCAGACACATAGTTCGCGTCCTTGTAAAATTGATATTATTCTAACTCTGTTACTGTCGGCAATCGCCTTTATTGTGTTCATAAATTCAAACATGATCTTTTCCCGTTTCGTTATATGGCGAAATATAGAATATATTAGTTGCGGGAGTCAAGATGAAATGTCAAAAAGTGAATAAAAAAGATAAAATGCCAAATAAAATATTAAAAAACATGTTAAAAACATTGAGTTTATGGGGTGGGAGTGTGTATCTTATCTGAATTATGAAATCAATTATAAAAAGTTTGTCATTAGGAAATATTCTTGTCTCTGATGGGGCATGGGGAACATTTTTACAGAAGGAAGGTTTAGTGCCTGGAGAATGTCCGGAGTTGTGGTGCATCGAGCATCGTGAAAAGGTTTTTAATATAGCTCGTAGTTATGTTGAAGCTGGCTCTGATATTATTTTAACTAATAGTTTTGGCGGTACGTCTTTTAAATTGGAGCATTATGGGCTTACCGATCGGGTTACCGAACTTAATGAGGCGGCGGCGGATATTTCTCGCGAAGCGGCTGGTGATGATGTAATCGTTGCTGGGTCTATGGGCCCGACTGGCAAATTATTACTTATGGGTGATGTTACGGAAGAAGAACTTTATGATGCTTTCAAGGAGCAGGCTGTTGCTCTTGAGCGTGGTGGTGCAGATGCTGTATGTATTGAAACTTTTGCTGCTATTGATGAAGCCGAATTAGCAATTAAAGCGGCTAGGGAGAACACTAAGCTTGAAGTTATTTGTACTTTTACTTTTGAAAAGACGGTACAAGGTGAGTATCGGACCATGATGGGAGTATCGCCAACACAATCAGCAGAAGCATGTGTAGCTGCAGGTGCACATATTGTGGGTACAAATTGTGGAAACGGCATGGTACAGATGGGAGCTATTGTTGAGGAGATTATTGCTGCAGTTCCAGGTGTACCAGTAGTTGTGCATGCGAATGCTGGAATGCCGGTTAATGTTAATGGTGTGGATACATTTCCTGAAACTCCGGAGGAAATGGCGGAGAATGTTCAAGCGGTGCTTGATGCAGGAGTGAAAATTGTGGGTGGGTGTTGCGGAACAACTCCGGCACATATAAGGGCTATGAAAAAGATAGCGAACAACTAATAGTGAATAGTGAACAGCTAATAGTGAAATGAAGACGAAAATGAAAATAGAAAAGTTTATTGGTGTTGGTGAGAATATTCATTGTACACGTGTTTATAAGGTTGGCGGGAAGTTTGCGGTTGAGTCTGTTGGCGGAGGTTATGAGATCCTCTATAAGTCGGAGGGTGAATCACGAGCTTTACTTATTCCCGAGTGTTTTATGGAGGGTTCTACTTGGGGTTCCGGGAAAGTTAAGCATTGTGCAGTTGCCATTCATCAGGGAGTGTATGGCGATGAAGCTGGCAAGAGTGCTGGTTTAGATTACATTCAGGCACTTGCTAAACGCCAAGAAGCTGCGGGTGCGACTTATCTTGATATTAACGTCGATGAGTTTAGTACTGATGTGGAAGAACGTATGCGTCTGATTGAGTGGACGGTAAAAGCCGCACAGGATGTGGTTTCTATTCCTATGAGCATTGATTCATCAGATATTGATATTTTGAAAGCCGGATTGGCTGCCTGTGATTTATCACGTGGTAAGCCGATGGTTAATTCTGTATCGCTTGAACGAATGGATGCTGTTGAAGTTGCGGCAACGGCTAAAGCAGTTGTGATTGCATCTGCGGCTGGTGAAAGTGGTCTTCCTGCCAATACGGAAGAGCGGCTTGCTAACTTGGATCGTTTGATGCCGGTATTGGAAGGGGCGGGATTTGTGAAAGGTGACATTCATGTTGATCCGTTGGTATTTCCGATTTCTGTTGATGGTACTAACGGAGTTGGATTTTTTGATGCGGTTTCTGCTGTGCGAGAAAAATATGGTCCGGAAATTCATATCGTTGCAGGCTTAAGTAATATCTCGTTTGGTATGCCGAGCAGAAAATTGATTAATCAAGTTTTTACATATTTGGCTGTTAAAGCAGGTGCAGATGGTGGTATTGTTGACCCTATGCACATTAATGCTGATGTTGTTAACAATATGGATACAGAGTCAAATGGTTTTAAGTTGGCTAAAGAATTATTACTTGGCGAAGATGATTTCGGTATGAATTTTATTACTGCTATGCGTGAAGGTACTCTTTAAAGGGGATGGGGTTGTAGCTTGCTTGCGGCTTTCGTGCTGAGAACGAACTCTACAACACGCAACGTGTAGCGGCGGCTCTATGAGCTGATTAAGATTACGATTAGGATTATGATTAGGAAGAGCACTTATGAATACAGAACGAGTTGCTGAATTAATTAAGGAATTGCTGGAGGAAATTGGGGAAGACCCTAATCGCGAGGGGTTGGCAAAGACACCACAGCGGGTTGCTGAGTCTTTTAAGTTTCTTACTAGTGGGTATGGCGGAAATATTAATGAGATAATCAATAATGCGGTATTTAAGTCGCATGCGAATAATATGATTATTAATCGTAATATTGAGGTTTACAGTTTGTGTGAACATCACATGTTGCCATTTTTTGGGACTTGCCATATTGGGTATATAGCACAAGAGAAAGTAATTGGTGTTAGCAAACTGGCCCGTATAGTAAATTTTTACTCTCGTAGATTACAGATACAGGAACGACTGACCGAGCAGATCGCCCATGAAATTATGGAGGCGGTTGATGCTGAAGGCGTTGGCGTTGTTATGGAATGTCAGCATTTATGTATGATGATGCGCGGGGTTGAAAAGCAGGGGGCAATTATGACAACGTCTTCTGTCCTCGGTAGTTTTCGTAGTGAAGCCTCTACTCGTGCAGAGTTTATGAATCTTATAAAATCATGACTGTTGAATTACGATTTGCATTATCGCTTGGTTTAATATTTCTGAGTACATTTCTCGGTTATTTTTCACGTAAGCAGAATTGGTTGCCGGAGACTTTTGCCGGGCGTATTATGACTATGGTTGCTGTTGTAGGCTATCCAGTTGTTGGCTTTATGGCTATATGGCAGACGACTCTTGAGTGGTCTAATGTGTGGTTGCCAATTCTTGGTGGTTTACAGGCTACAATAACAGCTTTACTTGCTTTATGGTTAGCAAAAAAGTTATTTAGCGATCGTGCGGAACAGGGGATTATAGGGATAAGCTGTGGTATTGGTAATCACGGCGTAACTATGGCAGGTTTTGTTGTTTATCTTTTGTTTGGTGATAGAGGGTTAGGGCTTAATCTTATTTATGCAATGTATACATTTTTTGCTCTGGTTTTGTTATCATATACTATTGCACAATCTTATATTGATAATATCGAACGTAAACCTATTTTGCAGTTGATGTTGAATAATTTATTGCATTGGCGAGCAATGGGATTATATGCATGTATTGGTGCGATTTTTCTGACCGGTTTTAATGTTCCGGCATCGTCAGTGATAAAACATTTTCACCTGCTTGATATTTCTATCTATACAGTTATAGCATTTGCATATTTCTCTATTGGTTTACGTTTACATTTGCCGCATATTAGTGAGATGAAGAAGGCGATTATATCGGTGCTTGTAATTCGTCATATAGTCGGGCTATTTATTGGGCTTCTATTGGTTGCCGTAATGTATTTTACGCCTTGGCCTTTAACAGGATTGCCGCTCAAAATATTTATTATCCAGTCATCTGTGTCTGCTGGTGTTTTTGGTGTTGCTACGGCAAATATGTTTAACCTTAAGCCGGAAGAAGCTTCTGCTATTTTTGTAGTTTCATCACTTGTATATCTGATTATTGGGATTCCAATAGTGATGTTAATATTCGGGTAAGATGGAAAGCAAAGAGGATAAGAACATTATCAATTTTGAATATGAAAAAAGTTAAGACTATTCGTTTTCAAACATTTCTACGACAGTTTTAAATGTATCATGATTTTTCTCATTCATTTCCATGAGGGTGCGGTGTGCTACCGTTAGCATTCTTAATTGATCAGCCCTGTCTTGTTTCTCAGCAGGAAGTTCAAATAGTTCAGGCTGAACAATCTCTAGTTTCTTTACAATTAAAAATGCGTGTTCAAATCCCATGCTTAAAAATAGTGTATTTATGTCGGCATTGTCACAGATAATAACCGGTTTATGATTGTATTTCTCAATGAGGGTGCCCGCTACTCGTGCCATTAGTCCAAGATTTGTGCTATCAATGTGTGTGACTTCATTAACATCAAAGACAGCATCTTTTATTGTTTTAGAAGCCTTTATTTTTGCGACTAGTTTATCAAAGCCTGAACTTATAGTATATTGAATGTTACCAACAAATTTAATAAAACAAAATTCATCATTTTCTGCAAATAAAATACTACTCTGTGCCATGCTTTAGTCTCCGGCTAATTAATAAAATTGTAACATCATCCGGTAGTAATTCTTTTTGCTTAATTTCTGTACTTTCTACAAGCATTTTGACATTAAGATCAGATTTATTAACAAGTGTCTCTAGATGTTTTTGTTTTTCTGTTAATGATTTTACCGGTAATATTTCTAAGATACCATCAGAGAAAATAACAAGTGAGAATTCATCCGGCAACTGCATTTTTAAATTTTCATATTTTGAGAAAGCAAATAGACCGACGGCAGAGCCTGGCAGGGTAATAGTTTTTACATTTTTATCACTTGCTAATATTGGTAATGGGAATTGTCCACCATTTGTATAGGTTAAAGTATTATCGCTTTTTGCTAAAACACCATAAAAGATTGTTATATGTTTGCCGGAGTTTTGACTAATAAGCTCTTCATTAAGTTTTTCAAGTAGCTTGGCAGGCTTAAGAATTAGTTTATCCTGAGCGTCGGCTTTGTAGTTTTCTAGATTGTTATGGATAAAGCTTTGCAATAATACTGTTATAAAGGCAGATGACACGCCATGACCGGAGACGTCTGCCATATAGAATCCAATATGGTTGTCATCAATTTCAAAGTAATCGACAAAGTCACCACTTAGGTAAAGAGATGGTGCTAAGTAGCGTTCAAAATGGTAGCTTCCAATATCTTTTAGTTCATCTGGTAGAAGGCTGAATTGAATCATACGACCAGCCTTTTCGTCTTGTTCCAATATATCTAGGGAACGAGATAGTTTTCGATTAGATCTTTCTAACTCTGTTGTTCGTTTAGCAACTTGCTCTTCCAAATCTTCATTAAGTTGTTTAAGAGCATCTACCGCCTTACGCCGCTCTGTAATACCGACAATAATCCATAATAATCCTGCAATATCTCCTTCGGAATTTCTTACCAAGGCAAAAGACATATCTCCCCAATAAACACCATTGTTATGTTGTTTATACCGTAATTCTTGTCTCCATGAATCACGGGCACCAGTCAAAATGGCATCAATAAAGGAATATACTTCATCAGCATCATCTGATGGCATACAGTCATAGAATATTTTTTTTTGTAAATGTTCATCATCGTACCCCAGCATCTCGCACATGGCGGCATTTGCAATTGTTATATATTTATTAACATTTACTAATGCAATACCAACTGAGGCACTTTTGAAAACGGCACTGAATCTTTCCTCAATTGTACGTAAGTCAGTACATGCAGTGGCAGAAATGGTGATTTCGTCAGAAAGAGTTATTGCCATTAAAATAATAACAGCCATATAGGCATACTCTATAAGATATATGAATTCATAGAATCCTCCGGCAACGGCAATATCATTGATAATTCCAGCACTAAAAAGAATTATTGATATTAGGAGAATAAAATATTCTTTTTTATTTTTATGGCTGTAGCCCTGAATTGAGATTGCGAGAATATATATCATGCTTATTATTCCCATAATCCCAAGAGGATAGAATAAAAACCCTGGGGCTGCTTCAAAATATGTTATCTTGCCATAAATTGGAAGGTTAATATGTTTTATTGATTCAGCAGAAGAAAACAGCCATACATCAGGAACTAGAATACCCAATATTGCCATAATAAAATAAAAGATAATAAAGAAATAGATACTGCGCTTGGAGCGACGTTCTGAATAATCATGAATAAACCATATTATAAGAATTGCCATTAATGATGCTGTGGTAAACTCGGCCCGCTGCCATATCATGCCTTCTGTCACAGATATTGAGTTATATAAGCCTGCGGAAAAAATATCATAGGCGGCAACTATCAAGCAGACTAAAGCAAAAAGAAAATGATGGCGTCGCCACATGTGGTTCCTACATAACAGCAGGTGGGCAGCACCCACATAAAGAGTAATGCCTGCCATTATTAGTGCTGCTATGGCATGGATATTCATTTTGATATCCCTTTGTCATTAAATGTTATCATTATCAATATCATGTTAATCTTGAGATTACCGCCTGTAGAGCTGTTTCTTGTGCATCTTGCATACTTGCTTTTATTCTACATCCGGCAGCTTTTGTATGCCCGCCACCGCCTAATGTGCTACACAATTCAGAAACATCACAAGCTCCACTAGAGCGCATACTGACGTTTATTCTTCCAGGCTTTTCTTTATCCTCATAAAATAGTATTGCAACATCAACACCCTCTATACAGCGAGGAATTTCAATAATATCTTCAGTTTCAGCAGTTGTACAGCCTGCTTCATCAAATTCAGCTGTCGATAAACTTACAAACGCAATTCTATCGTTATGCACAAATTGTAAGTTATGAATCGCCGTTTTACGAATATTTAGTTCGGCTCTAGTAAGTTGCTGATAAATCTTTTTTGCAATATCCTCTGTATCAATGTTGTAATTCAAAAGCTCTGCCGCAACCTTCATAGCACGAGATGTTGTGTTGGAATAAGCAAATCTGCCGGTATCCGTTAATATTGCTATCCATATTAAGCTTGCAATATCTTGGTCTAGTTTGTAGTTGCCAGCAATAAGAAGATGATAAATAATTTCTCCAGTTGAGCAGGCCTCAAAATCAAGTAGATTTATATCACCAAATCCCTTGTTACTGATATGATGGTCTATATTTATAATTTTTACAGAACCTTTTAGTTCACTCAGTTCTTTAGGAATACGCTCTACGGAACCTGCATCTAAGGCGATAATCAATTCAGGATTAATTGCTAGTGCCTTATTAATAGAACTTATATCACCTGCTTTAATAAAGCTTTTATAACGATTAGGAACTGGTTCAAGCCCCGCAACTGCCACCTGCTTGCCAATTTTTTCCAGTGCATACTTCAAGGATAGTGAAGATCCAAGAGCATCACCATCTGGTTTGGGGTGAGCGGTAATAATAATTCTTTCAGCGGCGTTTATCGCCTCAATGCAACTATGTATAGATTGCTGATTAGTGGATTCTTGATTCATTAAATATAAAACCTTTAATATCTAGATTTATAGATAGAAATAAAATTAACCGGCAGTATAGACCGTATATTGTAATATAACCAACATATTATTTTGTATTTTCTTTTTTTCTCTTTACCCCTTAAAAAGGTCGCCTTGTTGAATGTTTCTCTTATTCATACTATTTATAACATAGTTTATAAATGCCGGTTTAGACATCTGCCAGAGTGGGGCGATTAGCCTATCTGCCGGAGTGTCGGTATTAATACGCATAATTGCCACATCTGGCGGAAGTCTACGTAGCATATCAATTAATATTTCTGCATATTCATCCTCTGCATAAACAATAAATGGTTTTTCTCTATATTCACGTTCCAGCTCTGTGCCGTGCATTATGTGTAAATTATGTATTTTTACACCATTAATCGGCAGTTCTGCAATTCTTTCAGCGGTTTTAATATTGTCCTCTATAGTTTCACCCGGTAATCCAACCATCAAATGTACGGTAACCATAATACCCATATTATGTAGCTTTATTATTGCACGTTTGCTTGATTCCCAATCATGACCGCGATTAATCCTTTTTAATGCCTGGTCATGTGTTGTCTGAACACCAAGTTCAACCCATACTTCCAATCTTTTCGATAACTCTTGCAAGAACTCTAAAGTTGATGGTGGCAAGCAGTCAGGGCGAGTACCAATACTGACAGCATCAAATGGATATTGTTGTAAAAGCTTATTATAGATTGTTTTCTGTTCAGAAGCTGATGCAAATGTTCCAGTAAAGGCTTGAATATATGCCATAAATTTAGTTGCACTATAACGTGACCTTGCAAAAGCAATACCGCCACTGATTTGCTCTTCAATACTGTTGGCAATTAAGGTCTGTTCAGCCCTACCGCCATCTTCATAACAAAAAGTGCATCCGCCGCTACCATCACTATTACGATGCGGACACCCAAACCCCAAATCAATAGGCACTCGGAACATAGGAACACCATATCGGTCAATCATATAATTCTTATGTTTATAATATGGGCAGTCCACCCTTGTAGGTTTCTTTTTCCTATTCTTTTTCTTTGGATGTTGTGCGTTCATAGTATCTATCTTATTTCTCACTTTTCCGCCAAACTAAACTCACAACCGCAATAATTCTGGCGATAAAGACCATATATTTTGCTTAATTCCACACCTTTTCTGTAGCCATTTTTCTTTTTTAAGTCAACTGCCAAAAACGGCCCTACTTTTTCTCCAATCTCAAAAATAATTTTAGAACTCTTGTGTGGACTTACTGTTAGAGTGGTTGTAAACAGATCAAAATTGTTGTTTACCGCATATTTTGCAGATATACCAAGATTATATTCAAAACATTTCTTACAGCGTTCACCACCTTCCGGTTCCTTTTCAAGTCCGGCAATCCATAGCAACCATTCATTATGGTTATAGGTTTCTTCTTTTAACGGAACCTCGCAGATAGTCGCCAGCTTCTCTGCTTCAGATAGCCGCTTTTTATATTCAGCTTCAGGAGAAATATTGGAATTAGCAAAAAATAAAGTAATATCATATTCATCACGTAACATCTTTATAGGATGCGTGGCACACGGTCCGCAACACACATGTAATAATAGTTTTTTCTTTTCCATGGTGTATATGATTATGCACCAATTATCTTGAAAAGTAAAAGGTAAAACAGTCCGTAGGACTGTTTTACTTTTCCGTAAAAATCTAGCCTGTTAGTCCCCAACGGGACTTTGCCCTGTGAAACAATAGCCCAGAGGACTGTTTTACGGGGTTAAGTGCCTATCGGTATCGCGGAAGAAATGAGCCGTGTGCTTTTATCATCTCATTACACATTTTTACGATTTCATCCATTGATAGCTCTGATGCTGTATGTGGGTCAAGCAGTGCTGCTTGATATATGGCATCTTTCTTTTGGGTCAATATGGCCTCAATAGTCAATAATTGTGTGTTGATATTGGTGCGATTAAGTGCGGCACATTGTTCCGGTAGATTTCCCACATAAGTGCCTTGTATCCCATTTGTATCTATAAGGCATGGTACTTCAACAACAGCCTCTGCCGGTAGATTGGGAATAAGCCCAGTATTCAGAACGTTACCGCCAATTTTGGTTGGTTTATCTGTTTCTATTGCTTCCATTATGAGTGAGGCATATTCCATAGAACGCTTATGTTTTAACTTTGGATTACCAATGATAGCTTTGCTTTCACCATTCCAATTCTTTAATGCTTCAATGCAGCGACGTGGATATTCATCTATAGGGATATTGTATTGTTCAATTAATTCAGGATAATTCTTTTTCATAAAGTATGGATGATATTCTGCATTATGCTCAGAAGACTCTGTGATATAGTATCCAAATTTGAGCATAAGATCCAATCGGACAAGATCCTCATTTTTATTGGTATCTTTGTTATTTCCTATAATTAGAGTTGCAGGTTTCTTACGTTCGCTGGCTACAAGTTTTTTTGCAGCGGCTTTAATTTCAGGATATATATCTTTGCCGTCGCCGGTAATTTCCAGTAACCATGCCATGTGATTGATTCCAGCAACCTTTGTACGAATCTTTTTGTATTTCTTTTTAATTGCAGGAAAGCTTGCGAGTAAATTATCAGCAACAACTTGAACTGAATGACAAAGACCTACGGTCTTTACGTTTGTTGCACGTAACATTACACCGGTTAACATTGCCATTGGGTTTGTATAGGTCAGAAACCAGGCATCAGGGCATACTTTTTCAATATCTTTTGCAAAATCGAGCATAACCGGTGCAGTTCGGAGGGTACGAAAGATTCCGCCAATACCTAAAGTGTCACCAATTGTTTGTTGTAGCCCATATTTCTTGGGTATTTCAAAATCAATTACCGTGCTTGGCTCGTAGCCACCGACTTGAATGGCATTAACAACATAGTTTGCACCTTTTAATGCCGTCGGACGATTTTTGATTCCGCATTTCGCAGTAATTTTTGCTCGCCCTTTATTTATATTCTTATTTAAGACTTCTAGCATCGCTTTTGATTCGCGCAGACGTTTGGCATCAATATCGTATAAACATATTTCAGAATCTCTTAATGCGGGTGTCAGCATAGTATCTCCCAAAACACTTTTAGCAAAAACAGAACTACCGGCCCCCATAAACGTAATCTTTGACATAATATATTTCCTTTTTAGTTGAGGTGCCCGCAGATCATACCGAAAGCTTCGCAATCAGGCAGATAAATAGTTTTGCAAGTTCCTCAGTTAAGTTCGATTTGTGTTTTTTCTTTATTAGAATATATGCAGAATATATTAGATAACTACAGGGCACAATAAATAATTATTGATATATATATCCAATATGTGATATGTTATGCAGATGAAAAATAGTGAAATGAGGAGCGTAAGATTTGAGGTGTCGAGACCAATTCTATCGGTGCCACATATTATATGTTGTGGCGAGGAAGTTAGAAATTCACCTTCGTATAATCTTAAAGGAAAATATCGTCAAAATGAATCAAGTATTGTTTTTCAGTATACGATTAGTGGTGAGGGTGTTTTTGAGAATGCCGATGGTATTTATTCAGTAGATGCAGGAAAAGGTTTTATTTGTGAGATTTCCAATCCGGAAACTAGTTATTATTTTCCCTCAGAAGCGACAAAACCGTGGCATTTTATATATTTTAATTTTATCGGAGATCCACTTGCTGATACAGTAAAAGAATTAACTTTGCGTAATGGTCCTATCTTTTCTATTTCTATTGACGCCCCCGTGTTAACTAGAATGATGAAATTAAATAGACGGAATGAATATCGTATGGCATTTTCTGAGTCTGCAAGTATTGCATCTCGTTTCTTTAATTTATTATTACAGATTAGTGAGGCTGAAAACAGTGACGAAAAACAAGAGGTAGAGCTTGTGCGGGCGGCAAAGAATCATATTCAACAGTATTTACTTAATAATTTGAATGCAGGTGAAGTGGCCAGAGCATTAAATATTTCGCGTGAGCATTTATCTCGGGTATTTAGTCGCGAAGCGGGAATCACGCTTTATCAGTATATTTTGAGGGAGAAGATTTTACGTGCCTGTTATTTTCTTAAAGATACAAATATGAGTAGCAAAGAGATAAGTCAGGAGTTGGGGTTTGAGCAACCGTCACATTTTAGCAGAACTTTTTTACGTATCATAAAGATTACACCACGTCAATTTAGGCAACATGGTGTTACACCAATTTTTCCTGCATAGTATTATTTCCAGGAAATATTCAAATACCTCACAAATATATATAATGCCACCATCGTACAATAACACCAATAAAAATTAAGATAGATATACCAATAATTATCTTTTGTTCATTGATAGTTAGCTTCGACCAATGTGTTTTGATATTTGAAAGTAACGCACTCAAAATAATTCCATTTTAGCTTACAACAATGTTTACTAACCGCCCTGGTACAACAATTACTTTTCGGACAGTTTTATTTTCTGTATTTTTCTTTATGGTCTCATTTTCTAGTGCAACTTTTTCTGCCGTTTCACGATCACTATCTGCCGACATCATTATGCGACATTTGACTTTGCCATTTACCTGGATTACATATTCTATTTCATCACGCACAAGCGCATCTTTATTTACTGTTGGCCAAGATGCATTCAAAATACTAGGCTCATATCCGAGTATACTCCATAGCTCTTCTGCTATATGTGGTGTGAATGGTGACACTAATAAAACGACGGTTTCTATCGCTTTGCGATATACAGCTTTTTGTTGATCGGTGCTATTAGAATTTATCTTTGCCGCATCAATGGCATTTGCAAGTTCCATTATCTGAGCGATAGCTGCATTAAAATGGAATGCTCCATCCATGGCGTGGGTTACGTGTTCAATAGTTTCGTGCATCTTGCGGAAAAGGTCGCGCTCGTTGCCGGACATTTCTTCTAATGAGCATTTTATTTTCTCTGCATCTTTTAGAATGCCTTGATTCTCATACACACGTCGCCATAGACGTTTTAAGAATCTTACTGCACCTTCAATTCCTGCATCGCTCCATTCGGCATCTTTTTCCGGCGGTCCGATAAATAGGGTGTAAAGTCTGACTGTATCTGCACCATGTTCGGCAATTAATTTGTCCGGACTGACTACGTTTCCTTTTGACTTTGACATTTTATAAAGCTGTCCATCTTCTGAACTACGCTTACAAATCATACCTTGTGTAAAGAGATGTGCAAATGGCTCATCAAAATTTATTAATTCCAGGTCATATAAAACTTTCGTAAAAAAGCGTGCATACATTAAATGAAGGATTGCATGTTCAACGCCGCCAATATATTGATCTACCGGCATCCAGTTACCGGCTATTTCTTTATCAAATGGCTTGGTATCATCATTAGCAGAAAGATAGCGTAGAAAGTACCAGCTGGAATCAACGAATGTGTCCATTGTGTCACTTTCTCTCTTAGCATCGTTACCACATTTTGGGCATTTAACATTCATAAAATCATCACATACTGCCAGTGGCGATTCGCCTGTAGGTGTAAACTCTACATTGTCGGGCAATAGAACAGGCAAATCAGATTCCGGCACAGGAATGGAGCCACAGTCTGGGCAGTGAATAACCGGAATCGGTGCACCCCAGTAGCGTTGACGGCTTATCAGCCAGTCGCGTAACCGGTAATGAACCATATTCTTACCAAAACTTTCTTTTTCTGCAAACTCTGTCATAACTTTTATAGCATTACGATTAGGTATTCCTGAGAATTGTCCCGAATTAACGGTTACCCCATCTTCTGTATAAGCTTCTTTCATTTCTTCTACAGACAAAGGTTTCTTAGGGTTATCAATAGATATTTTTATTGGTAAATCATATTTCTTTGCAAAAGCCCAGTCTCGCGTATCATGTGCCGGTACCGCCATAACTGCACCTGTTCCATATTCCATAAGAACATAGTCACTAATCCAAAGGGGAATTTTTTCACCGGTATATGGGTTGATAACATAGCGTCCGGTAAATACACCGTTCTTTTCTTTTCCTTCTGCTACACGATCTATTTTTGTTTCATTAGCGGCGGTTACAATAAAATCATTAATTGCTTGTTCTTGCGGTAATCCTTTTACCATCTCTTTAAGCGCCGGATATTCAGGTGCCAGTACCATATAGGTGCAACCAAAGATAGTATCTACACGTGTAGTAAAACAGGATACTATTGATTCACTATCATTGGTTCCGTCTTCACGGGCAACGAGATCAAAATCAACTCTGGTTCCTTCACTCCTGCCTATCCAGTTTTTCTGCATAGTTTTTACACGTTCCGGCCAGCCGTCCAGTTTAACTAAATCATCTAGAAGTCGTTGCGAATAATCTGAAATTTTAAAGAACCACTGTTCACGAGCTTGCTGGATAACTTCCGTACTGCAACGTTCACAATTGCCGTCAACAACTTGTTCGTTGGCGAGGACGGTTGCACATGACGAGCACCAGTTTACTTCTGACATTGCTTTGTATGCAAGCCCAGCTTCATAGAATTTTAAGAATAGCCATTGTGTCCATTTATAATAGTTCGGCATACATGATGCGACTTCCTTATCCCAGTCGAAACAGACGCCCCAGGAATCGAGTTGATTTTTCATGGTTTCAATATTACTTAACGTGCTCTTGCGTGGTGGAATACCAGACTTAATGGCGGCATTCTCTGCCGGAAGTCCGAATGCGTCCCATCCCATAGGCGTAAGAACATTTAAACCGTGCATTTTCTTGTAACGTGCAACAGAGTCGCCAATAATATAGTTGCGTCCATGCCCAACATGTAAGGCTGCGGAGGGATAGGGGAACATCATTAGGCAATAGTATTTATCTTCTGTCTTTGATAAATCCGTAATAAAAAGTTTTTCATCACGCCAATAGTTCTGCCAACGTGCTTCTATTTCTGTAAATGGATACTGTTCGTTCATTTTATGGTTCCTACAAATTTATTGTTTTTCCAATTGCCCTTTATTATTTTACCGTCAGCTGTTTTATAAGTGCCAATACCGTTCATCATGTTATTCTTCCACTGACCATTATAACTATCACCATCTTCAAAAATATAATTACCTGTACCTTCAATGAGGTTGTTATCTTTCCAGATGCCTTTGAGTCTGCAACCATTACTGAATGTGTAAGTTCCTTCACCACTCATTTTTCCGTTAATCCAGTGACCACTATACTTTTCTCCATCTGCAAATGTATATATGCCTAAACCGTTTTTCTTATCGAGTTTCCATTCTCCTTGATATTTCTCACCATTGTTAAAAAGCAATGAACCTCGACCGTTATATTTCCCTTTTGATTCTCCACCTGCATAGCTGTAGTCATCACCAGTTTCTGTATAAAGTTCAGGGGCAGAATTATCTTTGCTTAATACGGCAGTCTCTTTATTTGATACTTTATTACGTTGTGTATTGTTTTGTTTAGATAGAGTTTTTTCTATCATCGTTTTTATTGCGGGATCTTTTGCCCAATAGAGCGGAGTATAACCTTCGTTATTTTTTGCCGCTACATCAGCACCATCTGCGATTAATACAGCAACGACTTCTTTTGCATCACTTTTTGCCGCCCAATGTAATGGAGTTATTTTATCATTAGAACTTAAGTTTACATTTGCACCTTTACTGATAAGAAATTTTGTTGCACCAGCGGCGTTGCCAATGGCTGCCCAATGTAATGGCGTATAACCTTTATCAGACTTTTCATTAACTTTTGCTCCATTTTTTAGTAGTAGTTTAATCATTATAGTATTGTTTTTATTAGCGGCCCAATGTAGTGGTGTAGAACCGTTATCTGTACGAGCTTGAACATCAGCACCGTATTTTAATAATAATTTGGCAATATCAATACTATTAAATGCCGCCGCCCAATGTAGCGGGGTAGACCCACCCTTTACTTTAGTGGTTAGTATTTTTCCAGAATTATCATTCAGCATCTGCTTAAATGTTTTTGTGTCCTTATTTTTGATAACATCATACAATTCGCTTGCTAGCGAGAATTGAGCTACCATTCCACATAATACAAAAACTACAATTGACAACTTTGCTACTTTTCTCATATTTTACCTTTTATTAAGTTATAATTAATTATTACTAGAGGTGCTCGCATAGTAGTTTTGCAAGTATCTCGCTAATAATCTTCTATAATAGTGTAATTTCTTAAGTTAATGCAATTATCAAAATAATATTTAAATAAAAATCACTTCTTTTAATCATTTTGTCAAAAGAATGCCTTAACTTAAAACTTAACCGGTGCATAAACTTCATATTTATCTAAGGCTTTGCGACCATCAAGAAACGATAATTCGACTAAGAAGTCTATTTCTACAACTTGACCGCCTGCTTTTTCAATAAGAATTGCCGATGCTAATGCTGTACCGCCTGTTGCGAGGAGGTCATCAATCAGCAAAACCTTATCATCTTGATTGAATGCATCTTGGTGAATGGCAAGTGTTGCTGTGCCATACTCCAAGTTATACGTTTCTTCATAAGTTTTATATGGTAGTTTTCCTTGTTTGCGGATAGGAACCAGCCCGATACCTAGCCTGTCGGCAATAGCACCGCCAAAAAGGAAGCCACGCGCATCAATAGCGGCAATCTTATTTACGCCATGCTGTTTGGCTCGTTCAGTAAATAAGTCGATAGTTGCCCTAAATAATTCAGGATTATCGAGAATAGGTGTTATATCTTTAAATAGAATCCCCGGTTTCGGGAAGTCTGGAACATCTCGTATTGCTTTTTTTATTGTTTTTATATTCATGATTCGTATTCCTTTTATTTTAGAGCCTCCTGCGATACAATTTGACTATAAATGTCACAAGCTATGTCGCAAATTCTTATAATGCGTTGTTATTCAATAATATTTGAAATAACTTTAGCAGAATTATAAAAGAACACAAGTTTCAAAAACTAACCATAATTAAAATCAAACAAAAATTCTTTAAAGATCGTAGTGTTTTCTATGCCACATTCCCTATATAGGAACAAGCTAAACAAGGCGACTGGGATTTCCGGCTAAAAGCAGTTTATACCATAGGTATTCTTGATTTTGTCTTTGATGAAGATAAAGATAACGACAAGTACTTCTATGATGTGAAGCTGACAGAACAGGAAACTCAAGAAGTGTTTTGCGATAAACTAAACTTCATTTATATAGAGATGCCAAAATTTAATAAGACCGAAGAAGAGCTAGAAACCAACTTTGACAAATGGCTTTTCGCAATCAAGAATCTTTATAAACTAGATGATATTCCAGGTAAACTACGTGAAGGAATATTTGAGAAATTTTTCAGTATTGCCGAAATATCCAAAATGGATCCATCTGATCGTGGCAATTATGAAAATAGCTTAAAATACTATCGCGACATAAACAATGTAGTCACAACCGCCAAAGGCGAAGGCAGGGAAGAAGGCAAAGCAGAAGGAAAAAACGACCCGCAAAATTAAATGCGAGCCGTTTCGTTTTTATTTTGTTAGTGCTACTATTTTGATAATGCTGCCTGTGCCGCTGCCAAGCGTGCAATTGGTACACGATATGGGCTACAAGAAACATAGTTTAAGCCAAGCTTATGGCAGAATGCAACTGAACTAGGCTCACCACCATGCTCGCCACAAATACCAAGTTTGATATTTTTACGAGTGGATTTACCTTGCTTAACGGCAATTTCCATTAAGCGACCAATACCGCCCTGATCTAATACTTGGAATGGATCATAATCATATATTCCCATATCAACATAGTCACCTAAGAACTTACCTGCATCATCACGGGAGAATCCACACCCCATCTGAGTTAGGTCATTAGTTCCGAATGAGAAGAATTCTGCTTCTTCAGCAATTTCATCAGCCGTAACCGCAGCACGAGGTACTTCAATCATTGTACCAATCATGATATCAAGTTTTTGCTTTTTCTCTTTTTCAACTTCTGCAATAATTCTCTTGATGATTTTCTTCTGAATAGCAAGTTCTTCTACTTTACCAACTAGTGGGACCATAATTTCTGGCTTGGATCCTTTTACAGCACATGCGGCTTCGCAAATTGCACGAACCTGCATCTCTGTTACTTCAGGGTAAGTCATACCCAAGCGACATCCGCGATGACCAAGCATTGGGTTGAACTCATGCAATGTATTAATAAGAGCTTTAATTGCTTTAACCTCAATCCCCATCGTTTTAGCCATTTCTTTCTGTCCTTTTGCATCATGCGGCAGGAATTCATGAAGTGGTGGATCGAGCAGCCGAACTGTACAAGGCAATCCTTTAAGAGCCTTAAAGATTCCGGTGAAATCTTTACGCTGTAGCGGCAATAGTTCTTTTAATGCCTGATTATACTGTGCCAGAGGAGCGGCAAGTTTTTCTTCAAGTTCAGCTTTTAATGAACCATCAGCCAATTCCAACTGCTGACGCATATTTTTAACTTCTTCTGCAACCAGAATCAAGCGGCGGAAAGAAATAATACGATCGCCTTCAAAGAACATGTGTTCTGTACGGCAAAGACCAATGCCCTGTGCACCGAACTTAACAGCAACTTTAGCATCATTAGGTGTATCAGCGTTTGTGCGGACATCCATCTTGCGATATTTGTCAGCTAGCTTCATGATTGTGCCAAATGCACCGGTTAATTTAGGGTCAACAGTATCAACTTCGCCATTATAAACAGCACCTATTGAACCGTTAAGGGAGATATAGGCACCTTCTTTAACCGTAGTGCCGTTAATGACCATGTTTTTCTTGCTATAATTCATAACAACATCACCGGCACCAGCTACACAACATGTTCCCATACCACGAGCAACAACCGCTGCGTGAGAAGTCATACCGCCACGAGCTGTAAGAATACCTTTAGCCGCATCCATACCGCCGATATCTTCGGGGCTTGTTTCGATACGGCAAAGAATAACTTGTTTACCAGCCGCCGCCCACTCTTCGGCTTTATCAGCACTGAAAACAACTTGTCCAGTAGCAGCACCTGGTGAAGCAGGCAGACCAACAGTAAGTTTTTTGGCTTTATCTTCTGCGGCTTTAATGAATACAGGGTGCAATAATTGATCAAGGGCAGCAGGATCAACACGAAGCACAGCTTCTTTTTCCGTGATTAAACCTTCTTTTTCCATATCAACGGCAATTTTAACGGCCGCCCCAGCAGTACGTTTACCGTTACGTGTCTGAAGCATATAAAGCTTTCCGTCTTCAACCGTAAACTCAATATCCTGCATATCTTTATAATGCTTTTCGAGCTTAATACGAATATCGTCAAGCTGCTTGAATATCTTAGGCATGATTTCTTGTAAAGATGGGAAATCAGCTTTACGAACTTTTTCATCAACACCCTGTGATTTAGCCCATTCACGTGAACCTTTAAGCGTAATCTGTTGTGGAGTACGAATACCGGCAACAACATCTTCACCCTGTGCGTTGATCAAATATTCACCATAGAAATATTTATTTGCACCAGTAGAAGGATCACGAGTAAATGCAACACCTGTAGCAGAATTATTCCCTGAATTACCAAATACCATTGCTTGTACATTTACTGCTGTTCCTAGTAAACCACGAATATCATTAAGTGAACGATATTTAATAGCACGCGGATTATTCCAAGAACCAAATACAGCATCAATACCAGCATAAAGCTGCTTCATAGGATCTTCCGGGAAATTCTTGCCGGTAGCCGCTTTACATGCTGCTTTATAACGCTTAATTACTTCTTTTAGAGCGTCAATATCCAAATCAGTATCAAGAGTAACACTATTTTCCTTTTTAACAGCATCAAGTACAGCTTCAAAATCATGATGAGGTACGCCAAGAACAACATCACCGAACATCTGGATAAAACGGCGATATGAATCTAAAACAAAGCGCTCATTGCCGGTAAGTTCAATCATTGCAGCAACAGTTTCTTTGTTTAGTCCAAGATTAAGAACAGTGTCCATCATACCTGGCATAGAAACCGCAGCCCCGGAACGTACTGATACCAATAATGGATTTGGTCCTTTGCCGAAGGTTTTGCCTGTCTCCTTTTCCAGACGCTTAATCGCTTTATCAATTTCACCAGAAACAGTAGCAAATAATTTATTTTTGCCCATTTTATAATACTGGTCACATGCTTCAGTTGTTAGTGTAAAACCGCCCGGTACAGGCAGACCTAAAGTAGCCATTTCAGCTAAATTAGCACCTTTTCCGCCCAATAACATTTTCATAGAGGCTTTACCCTGTGAGTTACCGCCACCAAATGAATATACATATTTTACAGCTTTAGGAGCCTTAGCTTTAGCTGATTTCTTTGTTGCTTTTTTTGCCATAATACTTCTTTCCTTTTTTTTGTTTCTATATCTTGAAACATTGCACCCACATAGATGCGTATAAATTGTTTTTTCTAAGAAAACGAAGCTAAAACAGTAGTCTTTCACGGGTATTATGTCAAGTAATTCCGCACTTTCTGCGAGTTTTTTGATTTAAAACAGTATCTACCTATCTCCGAGAGGTAACACTCACGCACGCAATCTACCTCTCGGAGATAGGTAGATACTAGAACTAACACTTGTCAGTTGAGGTGCTAGATTTTAGGTTAGTTTTCCGGGAAAATATCACCAATTGTTGCCCGTGGTATTGATGTTGCCGTCTTATTAATGCCATGTTCTGTTTGCTGGCGACAATTGTTAAGTTGCTCAATAAAATTGCGACATGATGTAACAAAAGCACCTGACGCCTTTACCATATATCGTTCCAAACGATCAGAAGTAACCACGGTTATTCGTTCGGACTTAGATGCCTTTGCAACCATACTTTCGATCAGAAAATCAGCACTTGATTCTGCAGTAGAAAATATAACCTTAAAATCCGGTGTCTGATATTCCGGTGCAGCTCCACCAACAGTTCCATCATAAATCAAAATAACCTTCGATTCTGATTCACCAGCAAACTCCCGCATTCTACAAGATAACCTATGCCGTGCTTCCTCAAAATTCCATTTACCAGGCAGGTTTTCCGCTTCACGTATAGTATGCAACAGGTTATTACCATCAATTATATATAATTCACTCATAAAAAATTTGCTTGCCTCGCCCTCATCCAAAAATAATATAGCCGCCTATGCCGAATATGCAAAGATCGACAATTGCATGACTGAGATACCCCGGCCAGACAGATCTATATTTTATATACATAAATGACCATAAAGCCGCCCCTATAAAGATGCCGATAGCACCAACGATCACCACAAAATTACTAAAATATAGATTCATCGCAAAAATATGATGTAAAGTAAAAAAGAAAGCTGCACATATAATCGCTCCAACAGAATTAAAGACTCCTTCCGCTTTTTCAACACAAAACCACCGCCACACATATTCCTCTAAAACGGAATTAACCAATGTCCAGTAGAGAGCACCGCCAATATATACCGGCAACGAATTTAGACCGATTTCTGTCATTTTCTCTACTAAGAACTCTTTATCGATCAAGCTGCTACCAACAGTTTTATACAATACGAGAATAAATATTGAAATAGCTAGTCCCGTAATAGCTCCCATCACAAATCCACCTTTACGTGCCGGGGATAAGCTTATTTTCTTTTGGTCCACCAACTTAAGCCATACTAGAGGAAAGAGGAACAGCCATATTTTGCTACCGATAAAGATTGCACTGCCAAGTTTTGAATTTGGGAACCAGTACATTCCTGCCAATACCCCTATAGTAGGTGCCGGCATTAATAATAATAATGCTAAAATAGATTTTTTCATGAATGCATACTACACCATTACCGGATTCTGTCAAAATCTTTTCCTCTGTTTGTAGTGTCGCCGTCAGGCGACATTGCCTCGCACAGTAGTTTTGCAAGCCCCTCGTAAATTTAATAATTTTATCGCATTAGCATGCAGGATTTTATCTTTATCTGTTTGTGGAATATCAAGAGATTGAATTATTTCAATGGCAAACCGCATTTGCATTGCTCCCTGAAGCGGTACATCAGTACCGAAAACGATATGATTAGCACCGACAATATCCACCATCTTAGCCAAGATGTCTGGATAGACATACATTAGATAATGGGCTGTATCAATATAGACATTATTTAATTTGAGTGCCGCAACATCTTCACATCCCTGAAGGTTTGGAAAATATGGGTAATTCCCATTCTGGAATATACCCGCCATATGAGCTAGAATAAAGTTGGTGTCAGGATGATTTGCCGCAAACTTCGCAATACTTACAGCATCGGCAAAACCTGTCCCCGGCATGCAGGAAACATGAAACAGCATTAAATCTACCTGTTTCGCGACCCCATCCAGAAATTTTCTTGCCTTTTGTGACTTCATGTCAAATCCATGGTAATCAGGATGGATCTTGACACCTTTGAATTTAGGATTGCTTGTTAGTAACTCAATATCAGCGATTGATTCAGGGAAAACCGGATTGATTACTACATATCCCAATAGTTTATCGCTGTTATTTAGTGCAGTATTAAGTTCTGCATTACCTTCTTGTGCGTTATACATCAATGATTTTGCTGATGAGACGCATAGAAAATCGACATTTGCCTCATCGCAATAGGTCTCAAGTCTTTTCTCGTCTGCAGCCCAGAAAGGTGCTTGGTTGATATACCCAAGATGACCATGAATATCTATAATCATACTTAAACCTCAAGAATATTTAGTTGCCGCTTATAAGATGATAGTTCTTCTGCTGTACCATTTTTGACAATCACGCCGTCTTCCCAGCGTTGTCCCATACTTACATCACCCATAAACACATCTACCATAAATACCATATTTTCTTCTAATGTAAATGATGATGAGGTTTCCAGAAAAGGAAATTCACATTCCATCTGTCCACATCCGTGGGCAGGACCATAAAGTATGGTTTCTCCATAACCTTGTTTGATAATATAACCATGAACTTTTTTTGCAACTTCAGATGCCAAAGTTCCGGCTTGCATTAAATCAATTGTCATTTTCATTGCATCAAGACCTACCTGCATAAACTTATATGTAGATTCGGGGCATTTACCAAGCACGACTGGTCTGCCTATGCTTGCACTATAGCCGGCAACTTTGGCACCGACACTGAAATGAATAATTTCACTTTCACGGACTTTACGGAGTGTGGGGCGGCTGATGGCCTGTGTAGAGTTTGGACCACTGCAGCACCAGATGGGATAGCCGGTTGATTCTGCACCATTGGCTAACATTGCTCCGGCGGCAATCCCTGCAAGCTGGGCTTCTGTCATACCAGGCTTTATCTGTTCTAATACAGCCTTAAACCCAAGTTCTGATATTCTGGCAGCTTCACGTAAACAGTTAAGTTCATTTTCGCTTTTCTTTATACAGATAGCACGAATAATTTCATCAGCGTTCATAATCTCGCAGTTACCTGCCGCATCTTTTAGATCGCTCATCATTGTATGCGGAAACATGTGCCAGCCGGCAATACCTATTTTTTTCGGTTTGAATTCAGAAACGATATCATTCCAAGTTGGTAAGGTTGATCCCGGATAATCCGGCTGAGAGGACTCGCGAAAGTCCATCATTTGAATTATTCGTTTAATTTTAGTTCGTGCGGCAGCAAAGGTTAGGCTCTCGGGACCGGCAAGTAAGGCGGGGTTACCGGTTGCCGGAATCAGGACGGCAGCGGTTTCGAAGCTTGGCCAGTAATCTGAATAATAACGTACATAAGCGGGTTCAGATTCAGTAGAAAATGCTAAAAGCAAGTCAATATCAGCCGCTTTCATCGCAGTCTGTGTATTGATAATACGTTTACTAAATTCTGTATCAGGAATAATAATTTCTTTCATATAGATATCCTTATTTGTTAATCACAATATAAAAAGAATATTACACATATATTCAGATTATTAGAATGCATAATTAAACTTTTATACATGATAAAAACAACTGCTAACTGTTAATAATGGGATGATTGCACCGCTGGCTTAAAATCTACTGCTAAAGCAATAAGCATCCCATATCTCTACTGACAATCAAAATATTCAACGATTATCCTTACAGAACTCATGAATTGAGACAATAAGTCACATTATATTCGCAATTACAAATCCCTGTTTTTTATGACAGAATCATTTTATGACAGAATATTTTTTAATATAAGAGGTGCTTGCAAAACTATCTGCGGACACTTTTTGATTTTATGCGGCATATTCCGCTTTTTCGCAATTT